>JAUSDQ010000210.1 GCA_030650525.1 Sulfuricaulis sp. | reverse complement strand
AGGAATGCGATCGCCTTGATCGATTTTAACCAGACGCTGGGGCAGGCGATGGCGCTTGAGATAATCGGCCAGATACCCGGGCCCCTCGTGCGGTGCGTGACGGAAGATCAGAATTTCCTGCATGCGCCGATTGTATAGTCAGCCATGGATTTAAGAAATATGTCAGCGGATTCCCGAAGCCTGAAAACCTTGCTGCTTGCCCTGTTGACGCTGGCGACACACAACGCGGGTGCGGTGGAAAAAATTTCGCTGCAAGCGCTGTTCAAGGATAAAGCGATCATCGTCGTGGACGGCGCACGCCGCGTGCTGAAAAGCGGCGAGGTGAGTCCCGAGGGCATCAAGCTGTTGGTGACCGACACGCAGCACGAAAAAGCCGATATCGAGGTCGGCGGCAAGCGCGAAGTGCTCCGGCTCGGCGTGGTGGTGGCGGGTTTTGCCTCAAAGGGCAAGGGCAGCGTAACGCTTTACCCCGAGCGCGGCGGACATTTCTTGGTCGATGGCTCGATCAATGGCGCGCCGGTGCGCTTCATGGTGGACACCGGTGCGACGACGGTGGCGATGAGCGGTGACACCGCGGGCCGCATCGGGCTTGACTACCGGCGGTTCGGCCGCGCCGGGGTGGCCAGCACCGCGTCCGGCTACGTTCGCACTTACAATCTCAATCTCCAGTCGGTGCAGATCGGGAATATCACCTTGTATAACGTACCGGCCGGCGTGGTCGAGGGCAACCACCCCACCGAGGTCCTGCTCGGCATGTCGTTCCTGGGCCAGCTCGACATGAAGCGCGATGGGGAAAAAATGGAGTTGTCGGAACGTTGAACGGTCAGAACCGGAATCCAAATTTGGCGCTGTAGGAAGTGGCGGCGCCGGTCCGATCCGCCTCGAAGGCGAGATTGGCCAGACCGAAATTCAAGTTACCGCCAACAAGGTATTTGCCCAGGGAAAATTCCTCTTTCTTGACGTTGGAGACGCCGACCGGTTCCGACGTTGTCCAGACACGCCCCACGCCCGCGTACGGCGTGAAAATCGCCAAGCCCTTGGAGATCAACAGTTCCAGGCCGGTCGTGTGGAAGTCGAGCTGGCCGACGCCCGCCAGCTTCGAATAGGTTCCGCGCAGGCCAAGCGCCGGTTCCGCCACGCCGCCTTCGAGAATGGCGTAACGCATTTCCGCGCCCCATAGTTTGATGTTTGAGCTAGGAACGGAAGTATAAAATGCCCCCAGATCGATACCGAACGGCAGCCCCTTGTGCAGATGCAGCTTGGGAATCAAGACCGAGTCGGACGTGGTACCGGAACTCGCGCGATTCCAGGCGTCGCGGTGTTGCAGTTTCGTGGCGGTGGCTTCGATGCCGAT
>JAUSDQ010000206.1 GCA_030650525.1 Sulfuricaulis sp. | reverse complement strand
CGTCACGTTGACGCCGGATTCCTTCAGGTTCTGCGCATGAGCATGGCCTTGCGAACCGTAGCCGATGATGGTTACCTGTCTGCTTTTGATCAGGGAAAGGTCTGCGTCTTTGTCGTAATAAACTTTCATGTTGCCCTCTTTCACAAAAAATTAAAAATCCAAAATTAAAGTTTCAAAATCCGGTCGCCACACCCGATACCGGAAGCCCCGGTGCGCACCGTTTCCAGGATCAGGCCGCGGCCGATCTTCTCCAGAAGACTGTCCAATTCGGCGCATGAGCCGGTCAACTCGATCGTGTAGCTATGGTCGGTCGCATCGATAATACGCCCGCGAAAAGCATCCGCCATGCGTTTCAATTCTTCGCGCGCATCGCCTTCGGCACGCACCTTGACCAGCATCAGCTCGCGCTCGATATGTTCGCCCTCGCTCAAGTCGATCATGGCCGCGACATCCACCAGCTTGTTGAGCTGCTTGTTGATCTGTTCGATGACCGCATCCGAGCCGCTGGTGACGATGGTCATGCGCGATAGGGTCGGGTCTTCGGTCGGCGCGACCGACAACGACTCGATGTTGTAACCACGCGCCGAAAACAACCCGGCCACCCGCGACAGCGCACCCGCCTCATTTTCCATCAACAGGGAAATAATGTGCCGCATTATAGTTGCTCCGACAGAATGATTTCCGACAAACCCTTGCCGCCGGGAACCATCGGGAACACATTTTCCGTCGGGTCGGTCCTGAAATCCATGAACACCAGATCATCCTTGCGCGCAAAAGCCTCTTTCAATGCCGGCTCGACATCCGCTGGTTTTACGATGCGCATCCCGATATGCCCGTATGCCTCGGCCAGTTTGACGAAATCCGGCAGCGCGTTCATGTAGGTCTCGGAATAACGGTTGCCGTGGAAGAATTCCTGCCACTGCCGCACCATGCCCAAATAGCCGTTGTTGAGGGCGATGATCTTGATCGGCAGGTGGAATTGCTTGCAGGTGGACAGCTCCTGAATGTTCATCTGGATGCTGCCCTCGCCCGTTATGCAGGCGACTGTTGCGCCGGGGTTGACCATCTGCACGCCCATCGCCGCCGGCAAGCCGAAGCCCATCGTACCCAGGCCGCCGGAAGTCATCCAGCGGCGCGGCTTGTCGAACTTGTAATACTGCGCAGCCCACATCTGGTGCTGCCCGACATCAGTCGTGATGAACGCATCGCCGCCAGTGATCTCATGCAGTTTTTCGATCACGAATTGCGGCTTGATGATATCGGAGGAATTCCTGTAGCGCAGCCCGCCGCCGATGGCGCGCCACTCGTCCACCTGTTTCCACCATGCGGCCATATCCGCTGTGTTGGGCGACCGCCCGCCGCCGCGCAGCACGCCGAGCAATTCATCGAGCACCAGTTTCACGTCGCCGACGATGGGCAAGTCCACCTTGACGCGCTTGGCGATCGAGGAGGGGTCGATGTCGATATGGATGATCTTGCGCGGCACCTCGGCAAAGTGTTCGACGTTGCCGATCACGCGGTCATCAAAGCGTGCACCGACCGCCAGCAGCACATCGCAATGCTGCATCGCCATGTTCGCCTCATAGGTGCCGTGCATGCCCAGCATCCCGACAAACTGCTTGTCGCTAGCCGGAAAACCGCCCAGGCCCATTAGCGTATTGGTGCAGGGAGAACCCAGCAAGTGCACCAGGTCGGCCAACTGCGCGGAGGCATCGGACAGCACCACGCCGCCGCCCGCATAGATCATCGGCCGTTTGGCCTCCAGCAACATCTGCGCCGCGCGCCTGATCTGCCCGCTGTCGCCCTTGCCCGCCGGATGATAGGAACGGATCGACACGCTGGTCGGGTATTCAAAAGTAGTTCTGTGGTTGGATACGTCCTTGGGAATATCCACCAGCACCGGGCCGGGGCGGCCGGATTTGGCGAGGTAAAACGCCTTCTTGATGGTCGAGGCGATGTCCTTCACGTCCTTGACCAGAAAATTGTGCTTCACGCACGGGCGGGTAATGCCCACCGCATCGACTTCCTGAAACGCATCTTCGCCGATCGCAAAGGTCGGCACCTGACCGCTGATGACCACCATCGGCGTGGAGTCCATGTAAGCGGTCGCGATACCGGTCACCGCATTGGTCAGCCCCGGCCCGGAAGTGACCAGCGCCACGCCCACCTTGTCGGAAGAGCGCGCATAGCCGTCTGCCGCATGCACCGCAGCCTGCTCATGGCGCACCAGCACATGCTTGACCTTGTCCTGCTTGAACAGCTCGTCATAAATGAACAACACCGCCCCGCCGGGATAGCCAAACACATATTCGACCTTCTCCTCCTGCAAACAGCGGATAAGTATCTCCGCTCCGGTCAACTCCATCACAAACACCTTAGATATATGCCAATAAAGAACCGCGTAAGATAAAGGCTGGCGGCGTTTTGGTCAACTAAAAACCCAAGTAAATTGAACTGAATATGTGGCGGGAGGTGCGCTGCGCCTTGGTTGTGCGGGGGTTATATTGATTTGAACTGAGGATGACGGTTAGAGGATTGGAGGAATCAAGCAACTGAAGTTACGGTTCGGATCTGAATATTGGTGCGCCCAGAGCGATTCGAACGCCCTACCCCTTGGTTCGTAGCAAGTTAAATAGCACTTTCCCCCTA
>JAUSDQ010000205.1 GCA_030650525.1 Sulfuricaulis sp. | reverse complement strand
GTCGGCCAGTTCATGGAACCCGTTCGCCAGCTCGATGCCATCCAGGTAAAGCTCGAAGCGCGCCGCCAGCGGCGGGTCGCCCGGCTGAATGCGCGCGAGCGAGGCCTGGGCGGCCGGGTAGTCATATATAAATGTAAGCCGACCCCGCCCCAGCTTCGGTTCGATTAGATGCGTAAGCAGCAGATCGCGCCAGGCGGATAGATCGTTTTGCGCCAGCAGGTCTTGCGACACGCTGATCCGATGCGCCTCAGCGGTAGCGACAAAATCTTCGACCGATGCCGTATGCGGATCGAGCTTGATGTCGCGTTGAAAGACTTCGCGATAGCTTAGCCGTTCCGTTGAGTCGAGCTTAAGATGGGGGCTGAGAAGTTGCGCAACTAACTCTTCAGTTTCGTTCATCAAGCGATGATGATCGAAATCGAGACGATACCACTCTAGCATGGTGAATTCCGGATTGTGCAAACGCCCGGCTTCGCCGTCGCGGAACACCTTGCCGATCTGGTAGATCGAGCCGGAGCCCGCCGCGAGCAGGCGTTTCATCGGAAATTCTGGCGAGGTATGCAGATAGAAAACCTGCCCGCGTGGAAACCGCGGACCGGTGTAGCGCGTGGCCAGGCTCGCCAGCATCGGGTCGGTGACCGCGGCGGTGGACAGAACCGGGGTTTCCACCTCGAGCACGCCGCGCTCGGAAAAAAATGCCCGGGTGCGTTCCAGCAGCCGGGCGCGGAGTTTCAGGACTTCCAGGGCGGCGGTCGGCCGCCAGTCACCGGAAGCGTCGGTCGTCATCGGTCAAGCGCGCGAGACGTACTCGCCGGTGCGGGTGTTGACCTTGATGGCCTCGCCTTTTTGCACGAACAAGGGCACGCGCACCACGGCGCCGGTTTCGAGCGTCGCCGGTTTGCCGCCGCCCCCGCTGGTGTCGCCTTTGAGGCCCGGATCGGTCTCGACGACCTTGAGGATCACCGTGTTCGGCGGCTCGACGGTCAGCGGCACGCCATTCCACAGGGTGATGATGCACACGTCCTGTTCCTTGAGCCATTTGGCGTTGTCGCCCACGGCGGTTTTGTCGGCCGCCATCTGCTCGTAGCTTTGCGGGTTCATGAAGTGCCAGAACTGTTCGTCGCTATAGAGGTATTGCATCTCCACGTCCGCCACGTCCGCGGCCTCGATGGTTTCGCCGGATTTGAACGTGCGTTCGATGGTGCGTCCGTTCTTAAGATTGCGAATACGGACCCGGCTGAAGGCCTGGCCCTTGCCGGGCTTTACGAACTCGTTTTCGACGATCGTGGCCGGATCGCCGTCGAGCATCACCTTGAGGCCGGCCTTGAATTCATTTGTGTTGTACGTCGCCATGAAACACCTTTAAATTAGATAAATGGATACTTTGCGAATTAAATTTTGCATGTCAGAGATACTCCCCCTCACCCTCATTGGTTCCCACCGGGGTGCGCGAGAATCTCGCGCACCCGTTCGACGGCGCGGATGTCCACCGGACATCCGCGATTGCCCCATCTCACCTCCCGCGGGGAGAGGGAAGCGAGCCGTTGCGTGCTACGCACGCACTGGTTAATTTCGGAGCGCGCTTTGATACCCGGATCTTCTGTTTTAAGGCAGGTCCCTGTGTGGCAATCGGTCTTGGCCCGCGCCATCACCGACCCCGCCGAATTGCTGGCGGCCGCGGGATTGGGCCATGAGTGGCTGCCGGCCGCCCGGGCCGCCGCGCAACTGTTTCCGCTGCGCGTGCCGCGCGGGTTTGTCGCGCGCATGGGTCGGGGCGACCCGCACGATCCGCTGCTGCGCCAGGTATTGCCGCTGGCCGAGGAATGCCTCGCGGTCACGGGTTTCGGTGCCGACCCGGTCGGAGATCTCGCGGCCATGGCCGCGCCCGGCGTGCTGCACAAATATCACGGGCGGGTGCTGCTGACGGCCACCGGCGCCTGTGCCGTGCATTGCCGCTATTGTTTTCGGCGGCATTTTCCCTACGCCGACGCCAATCCCCTGGCCGATCGCTGGAATCAGGCGCTGGCATACATCGCCGCCGATGACTCGATCGTCGAAGTCATCCTGAGCGGCGGCGATCCGCTGACGATGTCCGATCGCCGCTTGGCTGAACTCGTGCATGGCTTGGAGGGCGTGGGGCATCTCCGGCGTCTGCGGCTTCATACCCGCTTGCCCATCGTGTTGCCCGAGCGCGTGAACGATGAATTGCTCGGTTGGCTTGGCGCCACCCGACTCAAGACGGTGGTTGTCGTGCATGCGAACCACGCCCAGGAAATTGACGCTTCCGTGGCGTCGGCGCTGGCGCGTCTGAAAGCGGCCGGGATCGAGCTGTTCAATCAGTCGGTGTTGTTGCGCGGCGTCAATGACAGCGCCGATGTTTTGGCGGCGCTCAGCGAGGTGTTGTTTGCGGCGGGGGTCATGCCGTACTACCTGCACATGCTCGACAGGGTGCAGGGCGCGGCGCATTTTGAAGTGCCGGAGGCCGCCGCGCGCCGCCTGGTGGCGGAGCTTAACCGGCGTCTGCCGGGTTATCTTGTGCCGCGATTAGTGCGGGAAATAGCCGGTGCCCCGGGTAAGGTGCCCGTGATTTGATGTTGGTCGAGGCCGGTTTACCGGAAACCGGGATTGCGCATTGTGAAATGAAAGGCATCTTCGAGTGCGCGGGGTTGAGTTGCTTGAATACCGGCCCGCCCCTGTTGTCAGGATCATTGCTGGATATGGTCCAATATTCGAGAGTAGACTAACGTGGCAGTGTTCGGATACTGATGCCTTTCACAGACTATTCGCGACAAGGAGGAAGCAATGCACAAGAAAACCACAAGTAAATCGAAATCCCCGAAGCTAAAGAATTCCCAGCGGCCGATGTCACGCCGGAAATTCCTGACGGCCACGGCGGCTTCCGTGGGCGGCGCCGCCGCGATCGGATTCCCGATGATCGCGCGCGCGGAGATAACCTCGTTGCGGTTCCAGAGCACCTGGCCGTCCAAGGATATCTTCCACGAGTACGCGCTCGACTTCGCCAAGAAGGTGAACGACATGACGGGCGGCGAACTCAAGATCGAGGTGCTGCCGGCAGGCGCGGTGGTGCCGGCCTTCGGCCTGCTCGATGCGGTGTCGAAGGGCACGCTCGACGGTGGCCACGGCGTGCTCGTCTATCACTACGGCAAGCAAAACGCTTTGGCGCTCTGGGGTTCGGGCCCCGCTTTTGGCATGGATGCCAACATGCTGCTCGCCTGGCACAAGTACGGCGGCGGCAAGGAACTGCTCGCCAAGCTCTACAAGTCCATCGGCGCCAATGTCGTGTCTTTCCCCTATGGTCCGATGCCGACGCAACCGCTCGGCTGGTTCAAGAAGCCGATCACCAAGGCGGCAGACTTCAAGGGCCTCAAGTTCCGCACCGTGGGCATCTCGATTGACGTGTTCACCGCGCTCGGCGCGGCGGTCAACGCGCTGCCCGGCGGCGAGATCGTGCCGGCGATGGACCGCGGGCTGCTCGACGCGGCGGAGTTCAACAACGCGAGTTCCGACCGCCTGCTCGGCTTCCCGGACGTGTCCAAGGTGTGCATGCTGCAGAGCTACCACCAGAACGCCGAGCAGTTCGAGGTCACGTTCAACAAGACCAAGTTCGATGCGCTGCCGGCCAAGATCCAGGCGATTATCGCCAATGCGGTAGAGGCCGCTTCCGCAGATATGTCGTGGAAGGCTATCGACCGTTACTCGCAGGATTACATCGACATGCAGACCAAGCAGAACGTCAAGTTCTACAAGACCCCGGACGCGCTGTTGCAGATGCAGCTCGACGGCTATGACGCGGCGGCGGCGAAGCGAAAGGACAACGCGCTGTTCAATGAGATCGCCGAATCGCAGAAGAAGTTCGCCGAGCGTGCGGTACGCTGGGACCTCGACACCAACGTTGGCCGGCGCATGGCGTACAACCATTACTTCGCGCCCAAGAAGGCGGCACCGAAGAAGGGCTAAGGCTGCACTCCTGAAACACCATCCGGTAACTCCGGGTGGTGTTTTTTTTGGACGCCACCGCCAACGGGGCGGAGGTGGCATATAATAAATTCTCGGCCCGCCGCCACATCATCGGGGGTTTTCAGCCATGCAGAAACTATTGCTGTTCATTGACAAGCTGAGCACCTGGGTCGGCCAGGCCTTTTCCTTCTGCATCGTGGTGCTCACGCTGCACATCTCGTGGGAAGTGTTCTCGCGCTACGTGCTGGACGCCCCGCGCGCGTGGGCCTTTGACTTCATGATCATGATGTACGGGACCCTGTTCATGATGGCCGGCGCCTACGCGCTGTCGAAGAACAGCCAC
>JAUSDQ010000188.1 GCA_030650525.1 Sulfuricaulis sp. | reverse complement strand
TACCGCCAGCGCGGCGCTGCAAAAAGTCTCGACGTTGTCCAGCGCGGTCGGCTGCTGCATATAGCCGTGCGTTACCGGGAACGGCGGACGGTTGCGCGGCACGCCGCGCTTGCCTTCCAGCGATTCGATCAGCGCCGATTCCTCGCCGCAGATGTATGCGCCCGCGCCCATGTGGATGGCGATATCGAAATCGAAACCGGGTTGACCGAGGATGTTGCTGCCCAGCATATTGTTGTCGCGGCGGCGTTGCAGGATGGCCTGCAACGGTTCGAGCAAGTAGCGATATTCGCCGCGCAAGTAAAGAAAGCCGTGCTGCGCGCCGACAGCCCGCGCGCACAGCGTCATGCCTTCGAACACCAGGTCGGCATGGCGGGTGAGCAGCACGCGATCCTTGAAAGTGCCCGGCTCGCCCTCGTCGGCGTTGCACACCACATGCTTGGCCGTGCCATTCGCATTGCGGCATGCTTCCCATTTCAAGCCGGTGGAGAAGCCCGCGCCGCCGCGTCCGCGCAAACCAGAATTTTTGACCGCTTCGACAATGTCCTTGCCGCCAAGCGCCAAAGCGGTGCGCAATATATCGCCGGGAGCGCTAGTGTTATTGAGCAGCGGGCCACTGCGGTGGATGTTGTCTTCCACGAGAAAAAAGTCGGCAGGCCAGTCCGCCAGCGGCGTGCGGTTGCGGACCAAGCTGCCGATCTCCTGTACGCGCTGGTGGGTCAGGCGCGTAATGGCGCGGCCGTTGACCAGCATCGCCGGGCCTTGGTCGCACATGCCGGTGCATGACGTGGTGTTGATGCTGACCAGCCCGTCTTCCGAGACCTTGCCCGGTTGCAGCCACAACTGCTGGCACATTTTCTCCATCAGAGCCTGGCTGCCCAGCATGCGGTCGGTGATGTTGTCGGAGAACAGCACGCGGTATTCGCCGTTCGGCCGCAGATGCAGGAAGGAATAGAAACCGGCCACGCCTTCGATCCGCGCGCGCGGGATGCCGAGCCGCTGGACGAGGTGGTTTATCGCCGACGGCGCGATCCATCCTTGCCGCTCCTGAACCTCGCAAAGCATCTGCAAGAGGTTGGTCGGGTTGTTGCCATGCCGCGCGAGAAGCGCGTCCAGAAAAGCGTGTAGATCATCAGTAGTTGTCATAAAGGCAAGACCGAGCTAAAGATCCGGCTGGTAGCATACAACTTTTTTCTAGTAATGGCGATATTTTGAAAAACCGGGCGAATTGCCGGACAAGCTGAAACAAAATGTAGGTCGGGCTATGCCCGACATGGTGGGCATACGGGTGCCCGGCCAAATGTTTTACGGAGCCCACCCTACGGTTACTGAATTACGCCATCAATAATCGAATCCCCGATCATCTTTTCTATCCGGCACCCAATCTAGCCGGCTGCCAACTTACGCACCACCTCGGCGATGCGCTGGGCGGATTGTTCGACCAGCGACTGGTTTTCGCCTTCCACCATCACGCGCAGCAACGGCTCGGTGCCGGATGGGCGCAACAGCACGCGGCCTTTGCCGTCCAATGCCTGTTCGACGTCAGCCACCGCTGCCTTGACCTGATCGTGGCCGAGGCAATCAATGCCCTTGCTTACCCGCACATTGATGAGTATTTGCGGATACAAGCGCAAACCGCTCGCTGCTTCAGTGAGGGTTGTTTGCCCATTGGCCCGCAACGCATGCAGCACCTGCAATGCGGAGACGATGCCATCGCCGGTGCTGTGCTTGTCGAGGCAGATGATGTGGCCGGAATTTTCGCCGCCGAGCTGCCAGCCTTGCTGTTGCAACAATTCCATCACGTAGCGGTCACCCACTTTGGCGCGCTGGAACGGAATGCCGAGCTTCTGCATGGCGTGCTCGAATGCCAGGTTGGTCATCAGCGTACCGACCACGCCGCCGTGCAACGTGCCTTGTACCTGACGATGTTTCGCGATCACGTACAGTAACTGGTCGCCATCATAGAGTTGCCCGGAGCCATCCACCATGATCAAACGGTCGCCGTCACCGTCCAGTGCGATGCCGATGTCGGCCTTGTGCTCGACCACGGCCTTGCGCAAATTATCCGGCGCGGTCGCGCCATAGCCGTGATTAATGTTCTTGCCGTCCGGTTGCGCGCCAATGGCGATGACATCTGCGCCGAGTTCGTGGAATACATGGCGCGCGATGTGGTAAGTCGCGCCATGCGCGCTATCCACCACGATCTTCAAGCCGCGCAGATCCAGTTCGCACGGGAAGGTGCTCTTGCAAAATTCGATATAGCGGCCAACCGCATCGTCGATGCGCTTGGCTTTGCCTAATCCATCCGATGAATTGGTTTGCATCGGCTCGTCCAGCGCGGCTTCGATGGCGCGCTCGGTTTCGTCCGGCAACTTGGTGCCGTGCGCCGAGAAGAACTTGATGCCGTTATCCTCGAACGGGTTGTGCGACGCGGAGATCACGATGCCCGCCTGCAAGCGCAACGCGCGGGTCAGGTAAGCCACGGCGGGCGTCGGTACCGGCCCGGCCAGATATACATCGACACCCGCTGCGATCAGACCGGCTTCCAGCGCCGATTCCAGCATGTAGCCGGAGATGCGCGTGTCCTTGCCGATCAGCACGCCGGTGCGCTCGCCGCGCGCCTGACTGTCAACGCCCAACACCTTGCCTGCGGCATAGCCCAGATGCATGACAAACTGCGGCGTAATGGGATGTTCGCCCACCCGCCCGCGCACGCCGTCGGTGCCAAAATATTTTTTGCTCATTTCATTACCCCTGAATCAATAAGTGCAATCGTCCACGAAAGGCACGAAAAACACGAAAGCGATTGTTCGTGGATTTCGTGTTTTTTCGAGCTTTCGCCTAACGGCAAAATGCCTGCCTAACCCGTTTCATGGACAAGGAATTTCACCCACTGGAGCATAGCTCATCGCTCCTTACGAATTCACCGCATTCCATATCTTCAACGCATCCACCGTCGCGCGCACATCGTGCACGCGCACGATGCTTGCGCCGTGCTGCACTGCGAGCAATGCCGCCGCGATACTGGCCGACATGCGCTGTCCGACATCTTGACCTGTCAGCGCACCCAGCATGGATTTTCGCGACAATCCCGCCAACACCGGCACACCCAGCCCGGCCAATTTTACCAAGCCGCGCAACAAGGCGAGATTATGCTCCAGCGTCTTGCCAAAGCCAAAGCCCGGATCAATCACGATGCGCTCACGCCCGATTCCGGCGGCTGCGGCAGCGGCAATGCGCCCGCGCAAAAAATCGCAGACTTCCGCCACCACATCCTGATAATGGGGTTGCATCTGCATGGTCTGCGGATCGCCCTGCTTGTGCATCAGGCATACGGCAACATTTCCGGCGGCTACTGCATTCATCGCGGCTGCATCCTGCAATGAGTTGATATCGTTGACCATCCGCACACCGGCTGCAATGGCTGCCTGCATCACCTGAGGCTTGCAAGTATCTACAGAGATTGGCACAGGTGCACCGTGCAAGGCTTCGATGATTGGCAGCACGCGATCAAGCTCTTCCTGAATGCTGACCGGCTGTGCGCCGGGGCGTGTGGACTCACCGCCAATATCGATTATATCCGCACCTTCGGCGATGAGCCGTTGTGCATGCGCGACGGCAGCATCTCGCAGCAGGTGCCGCCCGCCATCGGAGAATGAATCGGGCGTGACATTGACGATGCCCATCACCAGAGGGCGGGAGGGGTCGAGGTGGAAGTTGCCGCAGTGGAGGAGCATTCTGGCGGTAGCCAGTAGCGAATAGCCAATCCAGATTTGGCTACAAGCTACCCGCTACAAGCTGCTTGGTTGCGTAGGTGTGGTGGCAGGCGCGGTCGGCGCGGCATCCTGGGGTGGTTGCGGCGGTGCCTGGGTGCTTTGGGTTGGCTTGGGCGGGCGCGGCGGATTACCGACCATGATGTCGTTGATCTGGTCGCTGTCCAGGGTTTCCCATTCCAGCAAGGCCTTCGCCATTGCCTCGATCTTGTCGCGATTT
>JAUSDQ010000185.1 GCA_030650525.1 Sulfuricaulis sp. | reverse complement strand
TCGCCTTGGTCTGGTTCGGCCTTACGGAGGCGGCGGGCATGAGCAGGGCGCAGGGCTCCCGCGCGCCGCGCGGGGATGCAACCGTAAACGAATTGCCGCCGACCTCTGACAACGGACGGTTCGGCGATGTCACGCACTGTTAGATTTAGATAGGAGCCGGTGGGTATGATTACTAGCAAGAAACCACAACGCCTGGGGCGCGGGCTCGATGCCCTGCTGAGCGCATACGAAACACCGTCGGAGAAAGACGAACTGCGCCACATCCCGATTGACCAGCTGCAACGCGGCAAATACCAGCCGCGCACGCACATGAATCCGGAGGCGCTGGAGGAGCTCGCGGCCTCGATCAGGGCCCAGGGCGTGGTGCAGCCGATCGTGGCGCGCCCGCTGCCTGCCGGCAACTATGAGATCATCGCCGGCGAGCGCCGCTGGCGCGCGGCGCAGCTGGCCGGTCTCGAAACTATCCCGGCGGTGGTGCGCCGGATTCCGGACGAGGCCGCGATCGCCATCGCGCTCATCGAGAACATCCAACGCGAAAATCTGAATCCGGTCGAGGAGGCCAACGCGTTCACGCGCTTGATCGATGAGTTCCATATGACGCACCAGCAGGTGGCCGAGGCCGTGGGTCGTTCGCGCGCCGCGGTGACGAATCTGCTGCGGCTGCTCTCGCTGAACGGCGATGTGCGTGAGTTGCTCGAGAGCGGCCAGATGGACATGGGCCACGCGCGCGCGCTGCTGGCGCTCGCGGGCAAGAGCCAGAGTCAGGCGGCGCATCAGGTGGTGGATAAGGGGCTGTCGGTGCGCGAGACCGAGCATCTGGTTCGTCGTCTGCTCACCAAACCCGCGGGCCATAAATCCGCTGGCGGACGCATGGACTCCGATACCCGGGCGCTGGCGCAGCAGATATCGGAAAAGCTAGGTACCAAAGTCCGCTTCCAGCATAGCGCCAGTGGCAAAGGCCGGCTGATGATCGAGTACAACACCCTGGAAGAGCTGGACGGCATTCTGGCCCATATCCGCTAGCCGCCGGATCCCGTGGCGCCGGGCGCCAGGGCCTTGCCGGGGTGACGGTTCGGCGACTATAAGTAGATGAGAAGCATTGTTCGGCAAGGGGTAACGGAGGACCTGATGAGAACGGCAACCGCATTAATGATACTGAGCTTGATCCTGCCGACCGTGGCGGGCGCGCAGGATCTGGTTTCGCTTGAACAACAGAGAAAGGCCGCGGAACAAGGCAACGCCGAGGCCCAGGTGGACATGGGCATTCTCTATGAGTTTGGTTTCCACATGCCCAAGAACGCCGTCAACGCGCTGGCCTGGTACATGCGCGCCGCGGAACAGGGCGATGCGGTCGCGATAAAGCGCCGCGATTTACTGAAGTCACAGATGACGCCGGAAGGGGTGAATGCGGCGCAGCAGCTTTCCTTGGAATTGGCGACCGAAAAACCGGACACGACGGCAGCACCCGTAACAGCAGAAACACCGTCACAGCCGGAGGAGATCGTCCCCGCCGCTGCCCCGACCGAAGCGAAACCCTCCCCCGAGAAACCACCCGCCACACCCTAGACGACCGCGGGACTCGATTAGTCCGTGGCGGGCCGTTCTAAGCCGGTTGTGCCTGGGGCGGCAATTCATAATCGGATTTTAGTGGCTATATTGACCGCCTTTGGGGCTGGTTTTATACTTCGCCGCCTTTGAAAAGACCCCTTTTCACCCGTTTTCAAAAAAGTTAAAACACTCGTAACCGCATGGCACCGACATGCTATGCGTGCCAGCAGTGCCAGCAGTGTGGGCGCTCTGTTTGCAAATGCCGCCACCCGGGTTCAAGAAGACGTTGATCCTTGGACATGGCTGACTGGCGCCGGGAATGGTCAGCGGGTAGACGGACGGATACAAGCCTGTAACATGGCGCCCTCCGTCCTAGGTGAGATTGGCGCGGGGCCGTTACTCACGAGCAGTGCCTACGCAAGACGGCCGGCTTACCGGCGAGGGGGGAGATATGCGCGTCAAAGAGATCATGACAACAGCGGTTAAGGTGGCCAAGCCCGAAGATACGATTCGCGACATTGCCACGATCATGTGCTTCAACAAGATCAGCGGTATGCCGGTGGTGGATGAATCCGGCCGGCTGGTGGGGATTATTTCGGAAAAGGATATCTTGCACGGAATGTTCCCGACACTGCAGGATATGATGGAAAATCCCGTGCCGCCCGATTTCGAAGCCATGGAACGCGACTACCAAGACGTGGTGAACATGCGCGTGGCCGATGTCATGACCACCAAGGTGCTCGCCGTCGAGCAGGACATGCCGGTGCTCAAGGCGGCGTCCATCATGTTCCGTCAACGTATTCGCCGTATCCCGGTCGCCGAGGGCGGCAAGCTGATCGGTATTATCAGCGTGGGAGATGTACACAAGGCCATTTTTCGGAAGAATTTGACCCCGAGTACCGGGTAAGACCATGACAAATATTTGCGCAACATATTGTTCATTTTCGTGAGCTGTTCATCACCCTGCTTTTATGAATGGTAAAGCTACGGCTTCTTGGATTGTGGTGACGCAGCTCGTCTTGGCGTTAGCGGCCGGCGTTGCCTGTTTCTTTCTCGCGGGCGGGACGGCAGGATGGTCGGCGCTGGCGGGCGGTTTGATCGGCGTGGTGACGAGTTTGTTCATGGCGCTACGTGTCATCGGGCGAGGAACCGTGCGACCTGCCAGGGATGTTATGCGTCGATTCTACGGTGCCGAGGCCGCCAAGTTTTTTCTTACCATTGCCTTGTTTGCCTTGGCGATCGGTGTGTTGCAAATGCCGTTCCCGCCCCTGCTGATGGGATATGGCTTGACGCTGGTGGTTTACTGGTTGGCACTGCTGCCGCTGAAAGCCAGCACTTCATTGGGATAATGCATGAGCTCCGGCAACGCCTCGGATTACATCGTTCATCACCTCACTAATCTCAGGATGGGTGAGGGTCTCACCGCGGTGCATATCGACACCCTGTTCTTCTCGGCGTTGCTCGGCGGCGTGCTGATTACGATCATGGGACTGGCGGCGCGCCGCGCCGTCACCGGCGTGCCCGGGGGCCTGCAAAATTTCGCCGAGATCATGGTCGAGTTTGTCGACAAGCAGGTCAAGGACACTTTTCACGGCAAGAACGCGGTGATCGCGCCGCTGGGGCTGACTATTTTTTGCTGGGTGTTTCTGTGGAACGCCATGGACCTTATTCCCGTCGACCTGTTGCCGATGATTGCCGGATGGTTTGGGGTGCCCTATCTGCGCGTGGTGCCGTCGACCGATCTCAATGCGACATTTGGTTTGTCGCTCACGGTGCTGCTGTTGATCGTTTTCTACAGCCTCAAGATCAAAGGCCCGGTCGGTTACGCCAAGGAATTTCTGACGCACCCGTTCGGGCCGTATTTGTTTCCCGCCAACCTGCTGTTGAATGTCGTCGAGTTGGTGGCCAAGCCCTTGTCCCTGGCGCTGCGACTGTTCGGCAACCTTTATGCCGGTGAGATGATTTTTATCCTGATCGCGTTGCTGCCGTGGTGGACGCAGCCGCTGCTCAGTTGGCCGTGGGCGGTTTTCCACATCCTGATCATCACCCTGCAGGCATTCATTTTTATGGTGTTGACGATCGTGTACCTCGGCATGGCGCACGAAGACGTCCACTGACCGATTCCGTTTTTATAAACTTTTAATTTTGTTCGGAGGCAATGATGGAAACTCTATACGGCATGACCGCCATCGCGGTGGGACTTATCCTGGGCATGGGCGCGCTCGGCACCGCCATTGGATTTGGTTTGCTCGGCGGCAAGTTCCTGGAAGGCGCGGCCCGCCAACCGGAGGCGGTGCCCATGCTGCAGGTGAAGATGTTCATCGTCGCCGGTCTGCTCGATGCCGTGACCATGATCGGTGTCGGCCTGGCACTGTGGTTCACCACCGCCAACCCTTTCGTCGCCGCCGTCAAGGCCGCGGCCGGTCATTAACGGCGCCGTTACGACGCGTCTCAACATAACCTACGCAAGGGGAGTTGCAACGTGAATATTAACATCACGCTGCTCGGCCAGATGATCACCTTCGGGTTGCTCATCTGGTTCACGATGAAGTTCGTGTGGCCACCGCTCATGCGCGCGATGGAAGCGCGGCAGAAACAAATTGCCGACGGCCTGGCCGCCGGCGAGCGCGGCAAACTCGAGCTTGAGCTGGCACAGAAAAGGTCCACCGAGGCGTTGCGCGAGGCGCGCGAGCACTCCGTCGAGGTATTGAAGATGGCGAGCAAGAGCGCCGCGCAAATGCTCGAGGAGTCCAAGGACCAGGCGCGTGACGAAGGCGCGCGCCTGATTGCCACGGCGCGCGCCGAGATCGCGCTCGAGGCCAACCGCGCCAAGGAACAACTGCGTGGCGCCGTCGCCGAATTAGCGGTGGCCGGCGCGGCGCGCATTCTGCAAAAGGAAATTGACGCCAAGGCCCACGACAAGCTGCTCGATGACTTGCTGAAGCAGCTATAAAAGGAGCCGGCGACATGTCAGAAAAAATCACCCTGGCCCGGCCCTATGCCGAAGCGGTATTCCTGCTGGCCCAGGAGCGTGGCGCGCTCCAGCCGTGGTCGGAGATGTTGGCACTGGCGGCGACGATTGCCGCGGATCCGCGCATCGTGGCGCTGGCCAGCGACCCGTGGGTGGCGCATGAACGATTCCTCAAGTTGTTTCTCGACATCTGCGGCGCGGCGCTGAACCAGGACGGCGCTAATTTCATGCGCGTGTTGCACGAACGCCGCCGGCTGGTGTTGCTGCCTGAAATCGCGGCGCTGTACGAACAACGACGCGCCGTCGCCGAGAACCGCATCGATGTCGAGGTCGTCTCGGCCTTTGCGGTGACCGCGGAGCAGCTGCAGAAGATCAGTGCCGCCCTCGAAAAGAAGCTCGGCCGCCAGATCGAACTCAAGTCCAGGGTAGATAACTCGCTGATCGGCGGCATCGTCATCCGCGCCGGCGATCTGGTCATCGACGGTTCCGCGCGCGGCCGACTGCGCGCGCTGGCAACCCATTTGAATCGCTAAAGGTAACTTATGAACCAGCTCAACCCTTCTGAAATCAGCAGCCTGATCAAAGCGCGCATCGAGAAATTCGATGTTCGGCCGGAGGCCCGCACCGAGGGCACCGTGGTCGGACTGACCGACGGCATCTGCCGCGTCCATGGCCTGTCGGACGTGATGCAGGGCGAGATGATCGAGTTCCCCGGGGATACTTTTGGCCTCGCGCTCAACCTGGAGCGCGACTCGGTGGGTGCGGTGATCATGGGCGAGTACACGCACATCACCGAAGGCGATACGGTCAAGTGCACCGGGCGCATCATGGAGGTGCCGGTGGGCGACGAGCTTATCGGGCGCGTCGTGAATGCGTTGGGGGTGCCGATCGACGGCCGCGGCCCGATCAAGACCAAGCAGACCAGCCCGATCGAGAAAATTGCCCCGGGCGTGATCGCGCGCCAGTCGGTGTCGCAGCCGGTGCAAACCGGCCTGAAATCCATCGACTCGATGGTGCCGATCGGGCGTGGCCAGCGCGAGCTCATCATTGGCGACCGTCAGACCGGCAAGACCGCGCTGGCCGTGGATACCATTATCAACCAGAAGGGCAAGGGCATTGTCTGTATTTATGTGGCCATCGGCCAGAAGGCCTCCTCGGTGGTGGCGGTGGTGCGCAAGCTCGAAGAGCACGGTGCCATGGACCACACCATCGTGGTCGCGGCGACCGCCGCGGAATCCGCCGCGATGTTGTATCTTGCGCCCTACTCCGGCTGTTCGATGGGCGAGTACTTCCGCGACTCGGGACGCGATGCGCTCATCATTTATGACGATCTCACCAAGCAGGCCTGGGCCTATCGCCAGATCTCGCTGCTGTTGCGCCGACCGCCGGGCCGCGAGGCCTATCCAGGCGATGTATTCTATTTGCACTCACGGCTGCTCGAACGCGCCTCGCGGGTGAATGCCGATTACGTGGCCAAGATCACGAACGGCAAGATCACCGGCAAGACCGGTTCGCTCACGGCCTTGCCCATCATTGAGACCCAGGCGGGTGACGTATCCGCCTTCGTGCCGACCAATGTCATCTCCATCACCGACGGCCAGATCTACCTCGACACCGATCTGTTCAACGCCGGTGTCCGGCCCGCGATCAACGCCGGTCTGTCGGTGTCGCGCGTCGGTGGCGCGGCCCAGACCAAGATCGTGAAAAAACTCGGCGGCGGCGTGCGTCTGGCGCTGGCGCAATACCGCGAACTGGCGGCCTTTGCCCAGTTCGCCTCCGACCTCGATGTCACGACGCGCAAACAGCTCGATCG
The DNA here is from genome assembly GCA_030650525.1 of Sulfuricaulis sp. GTDB lineage: Bacteria > Pseudomonadota > Gammaproteobacteria > Acidiferrobacterales > Sulfurifustaceae > Sulfuricaulis. The sequence goes on along the minus strand of JAUSDQ010000185.1, from coordinate 3,253 downwards.
CGGCAGCCGCATCATGGAGCTCATGAAACAGCCGCAGTACTCGCCCATGTCGGTGGCGCAAATGGCGCTATCGTTGTTTGCGGTGAACGAAGGGTTCGTCGACGACGTGGAAGTCAAAAAGGTGCGCGCGTTCGAGGCTGCGCTGCAGTCGCACGTGAAATCGCAACACGCGGCGCTGATGGCGGGCATCGATCAGAAGCCGGAATATTCCGACGAGCTGGTGACCCAGCTGCGCCAAGTCATCACTGACTTCAAGGCGAATCACACTTGGTAGTGGCAGTACAATTCAACAATGTGTCCCCTTTCCCTATCAGGGAGAGGGACAGGGTGAGGGTAGTGGCCCTCACCCCTTGCCCTCTCCCGCAAGCGGGAGAGAGGGAGTAGGAAAAGGGTTTTATTTATGGCCGTCGGCAAAGAAATACGCAAGCAGATCAAGTCGATCCAGAACACGCAGAAGATCACGCGTGCCATGGAAATGGTCGCGGCCAGCAAAATGCGCCGCGCCCAGGAGCGCATGCAGGCGGCGCGTCCGTACGCCTTCAAGATCCGCAACGTCATCACCCACCTGCACTACGCGCATCCCGAATACCGGCACCCGTTCACGATCGAGCGCGAGACTCGGCGCGTCGGCTTGATCATCGTTACCTCGGACCGGGGTCTGTGCGGCGGCCTCAACACCAATCTGCTGCGCGCCGCGCTGGTCGAGATGAAGGGCTGGCACGACCGGCAGATCGGCATCGACGTGTGTACCATCGGCTCCAAGGGCTTTATGTTTTGCAAGCGCTTGGGCGCGAACATCGTCTCGCACGTGGCGCATCTGGGCGACACGCCGCGCATCGAGGACCTGATCGGCACGGTCAAGATAATGCTCGACGCCTACAGTGCCGGCACGCTCGACCGGCTGTATCTTGTCTTCAACAGCTTCGTGAATACCATGTCGCAGCATCCGCTGGTGGAACAGCTGCTGCCGCTCCCGGCGGCGTCCGCGGACGAAGCCCAGCTCAACCATCGCTGGGATTACCTCTACGAACCCGAGGCGCACGATTTGATCGATGACCTGCTCACGCGTTATATCGAAGCGCTTGTGTACCACGGCGTTTACGAGAATCTCGCGAGCGAGCAGTCGGCGCGCATGGTGGCGATGAAGTCGGCGTCCGACAATGCCGGTACGCTGATCGACGAACTGAAGCTCAAGTACAACAAGGCGCGCCAGGCGGCGATCACCCAGGAGATCGCCGAGATCGTGGGCGGTGCCGCGGCCGTGTAATGAAGAGAGAATTTAAAATAATTCTCAACGCAAAGACGCGAAGAACGCAAAGAAAAACACCATTTAATTCAAAAAATTTTTGCGCTCTTTGCGCCTTTGCGGTGAAAGATTTTACTTTTTGAGGCATGAAGATGGCTAACGGAAAAATTGTGCAAATCATCGGCGCGGTGGTGGACGTGGAGTTCCCGCGCGAATCGCTCCCGAAAGTGTATGACGCGCTGACCCTCCTGAAAGGCGGACTGACACTGGAAGTGCAACAGCAGCTCGGCGATGGCGTGGTGCGTTGCATTGCCATGGGCACCACCGACGGCATCCAGCGCGGTCTGGAGGTGACCAGCACCGGCGCGCCGATCTCGGTGCCGGTCGGCACCAAGACCCTGGGTCGCATCATGGATGTGCTCGGCAATTCGATCGACGAGAAAGGCCCCATCGGGGCGGAAAAATACATGCCGATTCACCGCCAGGCGCCGACGTACGAAGACCAGGCCCCGAGCGCGGAACTGCTCGAGACCGGTATCAAGGTCATCGATCTCATCTGCCCGTTTGCCAAGGGCGGCAAGATCGGTCTGTTCGGCGGCGCCGGCGTGGGCAAGACCGTGAATATGATGGAGCTCATTCGCAACATCGCCATGGAGCATTCCGGCTATTCCGTGTTTGCCGGTGTCGGCGAGCGCACCCGTGAAGGCAACGACTTTTACCACGAAATGAGGGAAGGCGGCGTGCTCGACAAGGTGGCGCTGGTGTACGGCCAGATGAACGAACCGCCGGGCAACCGCCTGCGCGTGGCGCTCACCGGCCTGACCATCGCGGAAAATTTCCGTGACGAAGGCCGCGACGTGCTGCTATTCATCGACAACATCTATCGTTACACCCTGGCCGGCACGGAAGTGTCGGCGCTGCTCGGCCGCATGCCCTCGGCGGTGGGTTATCAGCCGACGCTGGCCTATGAAATGGGCATCCTGCAGGAGCGCATCACATCGACCAAGAAAGGTTCGATCACCTCGGTGCAGGCGGTGTACGTGCCCGCGGACGATCTCACCGACCCCTCGCCGGCCACGACCTTCTCGCATCTCGACGCCACCGTGGTGCTGTCGCGCCAGGTCGCGGAGCTCGGCATTTATCCGGCCGTGGACCCGCTCGACTCCACCAGCCGCCAGGTGGACCCGAATGTCATCGGCGAGGAGCATTACCGCACCACGCGCGACGTGCAGGCGACGCTGCAACGCTATAAAGAACTGCAGGACATCATCGCGATTCTGGGCATGGACGAGTTGTCCGAGGACGACAAGCTCGCGGTGTCGCGCGCGCGCAAGATCCAGCGCTTCCTGTCGCAGCCGTTCTTCGTGGCCGAGGTGTTCACCGGTACGCCGGGCAAGTTCGTGTCGCTCAAGGACACCATCCGCGGTTTCCGCGGCATCGTCGATGGCGAATACGACAGCTATCCGGAGCAGGCGTTCTATATGGTCGGCACGATCGATGAAGTGATCGAGAAGGCCAAAACATTGTAAGAGTTTTCACCGCAAAGGCGCGAAGAGATTTTAAAATTTTAAAAAATGTTTTTCTTTGCGCGCTTCGCGTCTTTGCGGTGAATGATTGTATAAAGGTTATTCTATGGCGCTGACATTACACGTTGATATCGTTTCCGCCGAAAAGGAGATCTACTCCGGCCGGGCCGAGATGGTGTTTGCCCCGCTGGTGACCGGCGAGATCGGTATTTTGCCGCGGCACGCGCCGCTGCTCGCGCGCATGAAGCCGGGCGAGGTGCGCGTGCGCACCGGCGACGAAGAACTGTCTTTCTATGTATCCGGCGGATTGCTGGAGGTGCAGCCGCACGTGGTCACGGTACTCGCCAACACCGCGGTGCGCGCCCGCGACCTCGACGAAGCCGCCGCGCTGCAGGCCAAGGAGCGCGCCGAAGAGGCGCTGCGCGACCGCAAGGCGGACATCGACTATGCCACGGCCCAGGCCGAACTGGCCGAATCCATC
>JAUSDQ010000172.1 GCA_030650525.1 Sulfuricaulis sp. | reverse complement strand
GCGCTTCGCTTCGTTCGTCCGGTCATAATCTGGGTCTACCTACTGCGCTTCGCTTCGTTCGTCCGGTCATAATCTGGGTCTACCTACTGCGCTTCGCTTCGTTCGTCCGGTCATAATCTGGGTCTACCTACTGCGCTTCGCTTCGTTCGTCCGGTCATAATCAGTGTCTAGAGCCTATCTAAAAATACATGTAGGGTGGGCACCGCCCACCGTCGTACAGCAGGCGAAGCCGTGTTGGTGGGCGATGCCCACCCTACGAATATATGCCAGGGCATTTTTGAGATAGGTTCTACCTACTCCGCTTCGCTTCGTTCGTCCGCTCATTAATGTCTCCCTACTTCGCTCGCTCTGCTCGCTGCGTTCGTCCGGTCATAAGCTATGCCAGTTCCCGATCTGTCGGCACCACCGCCTTGCAGGGCTTGAGGTGCATTTCGTGCTGGCCCTTGCCGGCGGCGATCATGGGGTAGACGTTCTCGGTCTGGTCGGTGATGAAGTCCATGAACACCAACCGGTCCTTCATCTTGAGCGCTTCCTTGAGCGCCCCTTCCACATCGCCCGGCTTCTCGATTTTCATGCCGACGTGGCCGTAGGCCTCGGCCAGCTTGACGAAATCCGGCAGCGCGTCCATGTACGAATTCGAGTAGCGCCGGTCATAGAAGAACTCCTGCCACTGGCGCACCATGCCCATGTACCGATTGTTCAAATTGACGATCTTGATGGGCAGGTCGTATTGCTTGCAGGTCGAGAGTTCCTGGATGCACATCTGGATCGAGGCCTCGCCGGTGACGCAGCACACCGTTTCCTTGGGGAACGCCAGCTTCACGCCCATCGCCGCCGGCAGGCCGAAGCCCATGGTGCCGAGGCCGCCGGAGTTGATCCAGCGGCGCGGCTTGTCGAACCGGTAGAACTGCGCGGCCCACATCTGATGCTGGCCGACGTCGGAAGTGATGTAGGCATCGCCCTGGGTGAGCTCATAGAGCTTCTCGAGCACGTACTGCGGCTTGATGAGTTTGCTATCGTGGTCGTAGTCGAGGCAGTTCATCGCGCGCCACTTGTCGATCTGCTTCCACCAGGCGGCCAGCGCTTCCTTGTCGGGTTTTTTCTTCGCGGCCTTGATGAGCTTGATCGTGTCACGCATCACGGCGTCGGCGCTGCCCACGATCGGAATCTCCACGGGCACGTTCTTCGAGATCGAGGCCGGGTCGATGTCCACGTGGACGATGCGCGCGTGCGGACAGAATTTTTCGAGATCGCCGGTCACGCGGTCATCGAAACGCGCGCCGATGGCGATGAGCACGTCGCATTCATGCATCGCCATGTTGGCTTCATAGGTGCCGTGCATGCCGAGCATGCCAACAAACAGCGGATCGCTGGCCGGAAAGGCGCCCAAACCCATGAGCGTGTTGGTGCAGGGATAACCGAGCAGGCGCACCAGATCGGTTAGGGTCGCGGAGGCGTCACCGAGAATCACACCACCGCCGGTGTAGAACATCGGGCACTTGGCGGAGAGCATCAGGTCGACCGCCTTCTTGATCTGGCCCGGATGTCCTTTCAACACCGGATTGTAAGAGCGCAGGGAAACACTCTTCGGATATGCGTACTCGCATTTGTGCGCGGTGATATCTTTTGGGATATCGACCAACACCGGACCGGGGCGGCCGGTGCTGGCGATGTAAAACGCCTTTTTGACGGTCGTCGCCAGATCCTTCACGTCTTTCACGAGAAAGTTATGCTTCACGCACGGGCGCGTGATGCCGACCGCGTCGACTTCCTGAAACGCGTCGTCGCCGATCAGACTGGTCGCCACCTGGCCGCTGAACACCACCAGCGGGATGGAATCCATATACGCCGTGGCGATACCGGTCACGGTATTGGTCACGCCCGGACCGGAGGTCACGAGCACCACGCCCGTGCGGCCGGTGGCGCGCGCATACCCGTCGGCCGCGTGGGTCGCCCCTTGTTCATGTCGCACGAGGATGTGTTTGACCTTGTCCTGTCGGTAGACGGCGTCGTAGATGTGCAACGCCGCGCCGCCAGGGTAGCCGAAGACGTATTCCACGCCTTCGTCGGCAAGGCAACGGACAAAAATATCTGCGCCGGTTAATTCCACAATAACCTCAGGGAAAATAAAAACCCGCGATAGCCCTAAACCGGGCGCGCGGGTTTTGGCGGTTGCCGGTTTAAAATAAGAAATTACTTATAAGTATCCGCAGGGTCAATAGCAAACGGCAATAAACCGTGCATTTTACTCCCGGCGCCAGGAAGTCTGGCCAGCAGTATCTTCCAGAATGATGCCCTGGGCCTTAAGTTCATCGCGAATGCGGTCGGATTCGGCCCAGTTCTTGTTCTGGCGGGCCTGGGTACGCCGGGCGATCAGGGCATGGATTTGTTCGTCCGCCAGGTCGTCGGACGCACCGCCGCGCAGGAATAACTGGGGTTCACGCTGTAACAGGCCCAGGACCCCGCCCAGACGGCGCAAGGCGGCAACCAGGGGCGCCGCCGCGGTTGGATTACCCTCTTCCCGCAGCTTGTTGATGTCGCGCGCCACGTCAAACAACACCGCGATGGCGCCGGGGGTATTGAAGTCATCATCCATGGCGGCATGAAACTTCTCCTCGTAGGCCGCCACGGCCGCCGCCGCCTCACTACCCACCGGCGGCAGGTCCTTGAGGGCGAGGTACAGGCGGGTCAGCGCAGTCTTCGCGCCCTGCAGGTTGTCATCGGAATAATCCAGTGGGCTACGGTAATGGCTCCCCAGAATAAAGTAACGCACGATTTCCGGCTCGAATTTTTTCAGCACGGCGCGCACCGTGAAGAAATTGCCGAGCGATTTCGACATCTTTTCCTCGTTGAGGCGCACGAAACCGACGTGCATCCAGGTATTCACGAATTTCCCGCCGGTGGCCGCCTCGGTCTGGGCGATTTCATTTTCATGATGCGGAAACTTGAGGTCCATGCCACCGCCGTGGATGTCGAAGTGGTTGCCTAGACAGGCGGTGGACATGGCCGAGCATTCGATATGCCAGCCGGGGCGGCCCGCGCCCCAGGGCGAATCCCACTGCGGCTCGCCGGGCTTGGCCGTCTTCCACAGGACGAAATCCAGAGGGTCGTCCTTCTCCTCGCCGACTTCCACGCGTGCCCCGATCTTGAGCTCATCCAGCGTCTTGCCCGACAGCGCACCGTAGTGGGAGAACTTGCGCACGTGGTAGTACACATCGTTATTCCTGGCCTGGTAGGCAAAGCCACACTCAACGAGCTTCGCGATCATGCTCAGGATCTGCGGCATATGTACCGTGGCGCGCGGTTCGGCATCCGGCGGCAGCACGCCGAGAACGGCGGCGTCCTCGTTCATGGCCTGGATGAAACGCGCGGTCAGCGCGCCGATGTCCTCGCCGTTCTCCCGGGCGCGGTTGATGATCTTGTCGTCGATGTCGGTAATGTTGCGGATATAGGTCACGTCGAAACCGCGCGCGCGCAGGTAACGCACCACCATGTCGAACACCACCATCACGCGCGCATGCCCGAGATGGCAGTAGTCATACACCGTCATGCCGCAGACGTACATGCGGACCTGGCCGGGGGTGATCGGGGTTAGCAGCTCTTTTTTCTTCGTCAGGCTATTGTAGATGTGGAGCATTTATTTCCGGTTCCAGGTTTTGAGTTCGTAGGGTGCGCAAAAGCGAAGCGTTGCGCACCATTCACGAACCCGGTGCGCTTCGCTATCGCTCAGCGCACCCTACAAAAAATACTTCATGACGCCAGATATTTTGAAATTCGTTTGCGGGCGCGATCGACGCCAATGAGCGGCAACAATTTGGCCATCTCCGGTCCATCCAGTTCGCCGGTCAACACCGCGCGCAACGGCTGAAACAATGACTTCCCATTGACCGCGAGCGCCTGCCGCAGCATGTCGCTCACCGCCTTGAAATCGGTGCCGTGCTTTTCCAAAGCCCGGCGTAGCACGTCGAAAAACTCCTCGCCCGCCGCCGTGATCGCCGCGTGGGCCGGATGGGTCATGGCCAGCGTATCGGTAAACACAATCTGCGCCCAGCGCAACGCTTCCGCCGGAAAGATAACATTGGCGCGCACGGCCGAGATGAATGCCTCGCGTTTATCCGGCGGCACCAGCGCATGCACCGGCTCGCCCATCGAACGCCATATCTCATCCGCCGACAGATGCAGCAGCGCTTCACGCTGCCAGTGCATCAGCTGTGCCTCATCGTAACGCGCCGGCGCCCGGTGCAGCCGCGTCACGGAAAAAAGCGCGGCGAGCCGATCCAGCGTCAGCAAACTGTTGTCGTCATAGCTATGCCCAAGACGCGCGAGATAATTATGGATGGCGGCCGGCAAGAAACCTTGCTCGCGCAATTCCTGCACGCTGCGGCTGCCGGTGCGCTTGGAAAGTGGCGCCCCGTCGGCGCCCACCACCAGCGCGATGTGGGCATATTCCGGCACCGTCAACCCGAGCGCGCGCAACAGCATGATCTGGCGCGGTGTGTTCGTCAGGTGATCCTCGCCACGCACCACCAGGGTCACGCCCATCACGGCATCGTCGATGGCGTTACAGAAAAAAAACGCCGGCGTGCCGTCCGAACGGCGAATGATAAAATCGCCGATGTCGGAGGTCGCGAATGCCTGCGGCCCGCGCACCTTGTCCTCGAATTCAAGCCTGGCGCCTTCCGCGACACGAAACCGCCAAGTCGCGGGTTCGCCGCGACCGAAACGGGCCGCGACATCGGCCCGGGAGAGCACCCGGCATTTACCGGAGTAGCGTGGCGGACGGCCCCCAGCGATGGCGGTCTTGCGCGCAATCGCGAGTTCATGCTCGCTGCAAAAACAGGGATAGGCCTGCCCGCTTTCCTCAAGGGCGGCAAAATACTCTTTATAGATAGCGCCGCGCTCTGACTGGGCATAGGGCCCCTGTTGGCCGCCGGCCCCGGCCCCTTCATTCCACTCGAGACTTAACCAGCGCAGATCGTCCGCCAGCGCCCGGGCATATTTTTCATGCCCGCGCATGGCGTCGGTGTCTTCCAGCCGCAGCAGAAATATTCCCCCGGCCTGGCGCGCCAGCAGGTAATTAAAAAGCGCGGTGCGAATATTGCCGAGATGCAGCAGGCCCGTGGGGCTGGGGGCGAAACGGGTCTTGAACGGTGGCGAATCCATGGTGGATCAAGCTGTGATAACAAATGTACCGGTGACGGAGTCAGGGGCGCCATGTTAACGGAAACCGCGGCTCGGGAGAAACCTTCGTGTTGCGCCCGGTGGGGTAATCCAGTGTAAACTCTGCTCCGGAAGCCCGCCACCGGCGGGGTAATTGTCGGCAACCGGCATCCAAAGAGCGCGCAATGATGATTCACTTGAAAACCAATCACGGCACCATTGTTCTGGAGCTCAATCCGGACAAGGCGCCGAAGACCGTGGCCAGTTTCCTCGCCTACGCGAAAGATGGCTTCTACGATAATACCCTGTTTCACCGCATCATCGACAAATTCGTCATTCAAGGCGGTGGTTTCGGTCCGGGCATGACGCAGAAAATGACGCGGCCGCCGATTGAGAACGAGGCCAACAACGGGCTGCGCAACGCGCGCAGCACCGTCGCCATGGCGCGCGCGTCCGACCCGCACTCGGCCACGAGTCAGTTCTTCATTAACATCGTGGACAACGATTTTCTCAATTACACCGCACCCACTCCCGCGGGTTGGGGTTACTGCGTGTTCGGGCGGGTCGTCGACGGCATGCACATCGTCGATCAGATCAAGGGTATGGCCACCGGCACCAAGCTCGGACACAAGGACGTGCCACTGTCCGACATACTCGTCGAAAAGGTACAGATCGTCGACGAGAACTAGGAGGCGCTGAAGACCGAGATGCCGGAAACCACGCTGTTTATCTCCGATTTGCATCTCTGCGGCACGCGCCCCGCCATTACCGGGTTGTTCCTCGATTTTCTCCAGCAGCGCGCGCGCACCGCCGACGCGCTCTACATCCTCGGCGATCTGTTTGAATACTGGATCGGCGACGAAGCCGTTGAGCAGGAAGAATTCCGCCCTATCATCCGCGGGCTGCGCGAATTAACGTCAAGCGGAACGCCGGTTTTCGTCATGCACGGCAATCGCGATTTCCTGATGAGTCATGGCTTTGAAAAAGCCAGCGGGTGCCGGCTGCTGTCCGACCCCGCGCGCATCGACCTTTACGGCACGCCCACCCTGCTCATGCACGGCGACACGCCGTGCATCGATGACATCGAATACATGAATTTTCGCACCCAGGTGCGCGGCGCGGCGTGGCAGAAGGAATTTCTGGCCAAGTCCGTGGCTGAGCGCGACCAAATCGTGCGTGACTTCCGGGAAATCAGCAAGAATTCCACCGCCACGAAAAACCCGGAAATCATGGACGTCAATCAGAAGGCGGTGGAATCTGTCATGCGTTCACACCAGGTGCAGCGCATGATTCATGGACACACCCATCGACCGAAGGAACATCTGTTCAACCTCGACGGTCAACCGGCACGCCGCATGGTGCTCGGAGACTGGTACGACCAGGGCAGCGTGCTGCGGGTGGACGCGCGTGGCTGGGTGCTTGAATCTTTGCCGCTAACACCAAAAAATGTAGGGTGGGTTAGCGCTGATGTTTAGCGCGTAACCCGCCGAACCACCTTACTCTCTACGCAACTCCTCAAGTATCCGCCGCTTGTAATCCGCTGGCAGCCGCAGCATGGCCGCCGTGGCACGGAAATCCGTCTTGTAATCCACCAGTTCGATCGTCTTTCCGGTCATGTCCGTCAGTCGTACCGGAAAACCGTGCTCCAGGTGGCGCACCGGCAGCAAGACGTTGTTGGCCAAATCACAGGCCGATTGCATTTCAGGCGGAGTCACGGACAGGGTCAACGCCTGCTGGCCGGCCAGTATCAGGCGGTATTCGCGCAGCGCTATGACCGCCGCCGGCAAAAGACCCTCGGCGGCATAGAGGTCATAGCAGCGCTTTTCATTCGTTAACAATTCATAGTGGATAACCTTGCGCCCGTCGACAGGAGGAAAGCCGGCCTTGTCGGTCACCACACGGTGGGCGAATTTCGCCGGTGGCTTGATTTCCACCGGCCGCGGCCGGATCACCAGAATCTGCTTGTCCCCGCTGCTGACGCTGTAGATAGTGCCGTCGGCGCGGTCGAACAACAGAAAATCTTCGCTGTCGGCCCCACCGTCCATGCGCAGGAAACCGGCGGTAACAATCATGCGCGTGCGATAGGGTTCGGCTCCCGGTTCGTGCTCGACAAAATAAAACACGGCGGCGGGGGTGGACGGCTCGGTGCAGGCAAACAAAATTGTCAGTAAACAACAGACAACCAGGAAAAAGCGCATAATCATTAACCGTCTGTTCTACGTAGGGTGTGCTGAGCGTCAGCGAAGCGCACCGTATCAGCCAGTATGGTGCGCAACGCTTCGCTTTTGCACACCCTACTAAATTAAATTTTCATTACCTTTAATCCCAGCATGATGTCCATGACATTAGTGCCCGTCGGCCCGGTCTGCAGCAAATCGCCGCTCGCCTCCAGAAAACTTCCGGCGTCGGCCCGCGCCAGTGACTGTCCGGCATCCCGCCCTGCTGCTTCACCACGGGCAATGGTACCGCCATCCACGAGCGCGCCGGCATCGTCGGTCGGGCCATCCGTGCCATCGGTGCCGGCCGCGAGCAACCACAGGTCAGCATGTCCCTGGAGCATCAACGCCGCCGCCAATGCCAGGCTCTGATTGCGCCCACCACGGCCCGGTGATTCCGGAAGGATAACGGTGGTCTCGCCGCCCCAGACATGAACCGTGCCGGGTTCGTATTGTAATAATTTATTTGCCAGCCTTGTTCCCATCTCCACGGCATCTCCCGAGACAAAAGCGGACTCAATCACGGCCTCGTAACCTAACTTTTTGGCGGCGTCCACCGCGGCGCTTTTGGCGTTATCGAGTGTGGCAACGATTTCACGTGTTACCTTCTGGAAACAGACGTCATCGGGCGCCGGTGCCGGCGGCATATACCTCAAGGCCTCGGTGATAAAATCCGGCAACCCCTGGAGCGGCAATGGCCGGCGCAAGTCTTCGTCCGCCACCAGCGGACCGGAACCGATGGCGCGCAGATCGTTGCCCGGTACGTCCGAAACCACGAGGCACAGGACGCGCCGGGGCGAAAGCAGCTTGGCCAAGCGCCCGCCCTTGATGCGCGACAGACGCCGACGGATACGATTGTAATTGTTGATGTCCAATCCCGAGCCGAGTATCCAGCGATTGATTTTCTGAAACTGATCGAGACTGATCTGCGGCGGTAACGCCTCCACCAGCGCTGAAGCACCGCCGGAAATCAACACCAGCACCACGGCGTCCGGTGGAATCCGCTCAACAAACGCCAGCAACTGCTTGCCGGCTTCAAGACTGGCTTGGTTCACCAAGGGATGCCCTGCCTCCAGCACCGGCCACGGAAACGGTTCGGCGTAACCTTTCTTAGTGATGATCAGCGCATCGGCGATACGACCGCCCAGCACATCTTGCGCGCCCTGCGCCATGGCGCAGGCGGCCTTGCCCACCGCCACCATATATACCTTCCCGGGCAGCGGCCTTTCCTCCAAACGCGCGCGTACGCAAATACGGCCATTGACCGCGGCCAACGCGGACTGGAAGATGCGTAGAAGATTTTGCCGGTGGTCGGATGGCATACCGCGCAGAATATCCGGATAAGCGCCGAAGGACAAACACCAGTGCTTGCGTGGCCCAAATCCCCACTATCTCGACGCCGGTAGGGTAGGTGCGCTTCACATTCGTTCAGCGCACCCTACATATATACTTTTATAAACTTAAACGTAGGGTGCGCTGAGCCTGCGAAGCGCACCGATTCGCTATTCTCCCGCCGCTAAATCACTAATCTCTTCTGGCTCGCTATGTCTCCAATCCGCAGGATACACCCCCTGTTCGACGCAACGATGAAACGATGAGTACGGCCAATCGGAGCAGCGGGACGCATGTCCGTGCTTCACCGGGTTGAAATGAATGTAATCGAAATGACGCTGAAAATCCGATTCGTCGCGAATGGTGTGTTCCCAGAAACGGCGTTGCCAGATTTCCCGCTCCCGACGTTTAATCCTGCTGGCCGATAGATCATCAGCGGCTTTTGGCAGGGAACGCGAAAAAGTGGCTTTGAACAAGCCGATCCGAGTGGAAAAATCACCGTCTCGCTCGGGTAAATCCATAATAAAATGACAGTGATCGGGCAGCACTACAGAAGCTAAAAGACGGAAGGGATGTTTGGTTTGAACCATCTTCATGGCATGGCGCCATTGCTCGATATGCTTACATAAGCAAAGGTTTCCGTTGAAAGGTAACAAGTGTAATGAAAATGCTTTGCCCTGATGTGTGATAGCGTTTGTAATTTGGCATGGTCTTCGGTGCGCTTCACATTCGTTCAGCTTGCAGCCCGGGGCGCAACAAAAACACGTTGCACCCGTTCAGCGGCGCCAATGTCCACTGGACATTGGCGAAAACTCCGCCTCACCCTGCCAAATTCCAACCAAGACCTCACCCTTTAACCAAGCGTCGGCATCGATAGACTAGACGAGCCCGGCTCTTCACCCCCCGGCCAGCGGCTCGTGACGACCTTGCTGCGGGTGTAGAAATACACGCCTTCCATGCCGTGCACGTGCAGATCGCCGAATAGCGAGGCCTTCCAACCACCGAACGAGAAAAACGCCATCGGCACCGGAATCGGCACGTTGATACCGACCATGCCGACCTCGATGTCGCGCTCGAAACGGCGCGCATGCGCGCCGGAACGGGTGAAGATGGCGGTACCATTACCGTAGGGATTGCGATTCACCAGATCGATCGCCTCATCGAGATTAGCCGCGCGCAGAACGATCAGCACCGGTCCGAAAATCTCTTCTTTATAGATAGCCATGTCGGGTGTAACGCGATCGAACAACGACGGCCCGAGATAAAAACCCTGACCCCCGCCGGAAACCTTGAGCCCGCGCCCGTCGAGCACCAGCCTCGCGCCCTCGGTGACGCCACTATCGATCAACATCTGCACGCGGTCGCGATGCGCGGCCGTGATCACTGGACCCATGTCGATGCCTTCCTGCTCGCCCGGACCGACTTTGATTTTTGACGCCTGGTCGCGCAATTTTTCCACCAGCGCATCGCCGGCCGCGCCCACGGCCACGACGGTCGAGATCGCCATGCAGCGCTCACCCGCCGAACCGTAGGCCGCGCCCGTCAAGGCATCCGCGGCGAAGTCGAGATCGGCATCCGGCATGACCACGGCGTGATTCTTGGCCCCGCCCAGGGCCTGCACGCGTTTGCCGTGCTTGGCCGCGCTTTGGTAAATATATTTCGCCACCGGCGTCGAGCCGACGAACGATACCGCGCGCACGTCCGGGTGCGTGAGCAGCGCGTCCACGGCCTCTTTGTCACCGGGAATGACATTGAACACGCCGTCCGGCAAGCCCGCCTCGCGAAACAGTTCGGCCATGCGCAGACTCGCCGAAGGGACTTTTTCCGAAGGTTTGAGAATAAAGGTGTTGCCGCAGGCGATCGCGACCGGGAACATCCACAGCGGCACCATGACCGGAAAGTTGAACGGCGTGATGCCGACGCACACACCGACCGGTTGCAACAGCGAATGGCAATCCACCCCACGGCCGACGTCTTCCGCCTGCTCGCCTTTCAACAAATGCGGCACGCCCATGGCGAACTCGATGACCTCGATGCCGCGCTGCAGCGAACCGGCGGCGTCGTCGCGCGTCTTGCCGTGTTCCTCGCAGGTGAGATGGATCAGTTCGTCACGATGTTGCTGCATCAATTCGCGAAAGCGCATGAGAATGCGCGCCCGCCGCAATGGCGTGGTATCGCGCCAGCCGGGAAACGCCGCCAGCGCCGCGGCCACGGCCTTTTCTACATCCTCTCTGCTGGCGAGTGGCGTCCGCCGGATGGCCTTGCCGGTGGCCGGATTGAAAACCTCCACCGTACGGGTGCCGGTGCTAGCCTGGGCCTGGCCGTTGATCCACAGGGAAATGACGGGTGGTGTCATGGTGCGCCTCTTCAAATAATCTCAGCCGACGATGACGATCAGTACGCGATAGGGTCCATGGGCACCGAGCGTGACGGTCTGCTCGATATCCGCCGTGCGCGATGGCCCGGAAATGAAATTCACCGCGCGCGGCAGCGTGCCGCGCTCGAGGCGCAACCGGTCCCAGGCCTGCTCCATGGTCGCGACGATCCGTCCGGCCTCCAGCAGCGCGATGTGCGTTTCCGGCAACAGGCTGACCGTGGCCGGTGTCTGTGGACCGGACAGCAACATCAGCGTGCCGGTCTCGGCAATGCCGAGAAATGCACCGGTTATACCCAGCAGATCGTCGCCACGCGCGGCGCGCGCCTGCAACTCGATACCGGCGGAACCCCAGTCATACGGCGCTACCGCCGGCCAGCATACACCCTTCATCGGCAATCGACGTTCGCTCAGATAGCGCGCAATCAGGCGCGGCGCCTCGGCTATCGTCGCGGCCGGTGCGACATCGCTCGCCAACCTGGTGGCCTGCTCACCGAAGTGCTTTACCAGATTAAATTCTTGCGGCGGTAGCGGCCCACGTTGATGGCGGCGCATCTCGGCGTCTATGTCCACGGCGGCGGCCGGGCCGCGCGCCTGGCCAATCCGGGCCAGAATGTTTTCGCGCGCGCTCACGCGGGCCGCCTGGCTTTATACAGCTCGCGGAAGGTCTGGCCTGACGGTGCGGGCATGTCGCGTCCCTTGATCCAACCGGAGACACCCGGCAGAAAACGCAGGCGTTGCTTTTTGCCACCGAACAGGCTGAGCGTACGCGCGACGAGACGTGCGCCCAGGGCATAGGCCGCGGGACGTTGCGCCATCCACGACCATAGTCCGATCGCGGCCCGCTCCGGCCACGGGCGCAGATGGCGCTCCCACTGCCGGGTTCGCAAATGCCGCATCAAGTCCGGCAGCGGAATCTTAACCGGACACACCACCGCGCATGCGCCGCAAAACGTCGAGGCATGGGGCAGATCGAGCGCGTTTTCCAGGCCCACGAAGGACGGCGTCAGCACCGATCCCATCGGGCCCGGATAGACCCAGCCGTAGGCATGGCCGCCGATGTTCCGATACACCGGGCAGTGGTTCATGCAGGCGCCGCAACGAATACAGCGCAACATCGGTTGCAGCTCCGTGCCCAGCAGGCGGCTGCGGCCGTTGTCGAGCAAAATAATATGAAAGTGTTCCGGACCGTCCGATTCATCGTTGCCTTTGGTGCCGGTCAGGACCGAAACGTAATTGGTGATCGACTGGCCGGTGGCGGAACGCGGCAGCAGCCGCAGCAACGTGGTCACGTCCTCGAGCGTCGGCACCACCTTCTCGATGCCGGTGATGGCCACGTGCACCCGTGGGAGCGTGGTGGCGAGCCGGCCGTTGCCCTCGTTGGTGACGATCAGGACCGAGCCGGTCTCAGCGATAATAAAATTCGCGCCGGAAATCCCGAGATCGGCTGACAGAAATCCGGGGCGCAACACCTCGCGCGCCTCGCGGCACATTTCGGAAATTTTCGTGGTGCGTGGGCGGTGGTGCTTTTCTTCAAACAGGTCGGCGATCTCTTCCTTGCTCTTGTGCACCACCGGGGCCACGATGTGCGACGGTGGCTCATGCGCCAGCTGTAAAATGTATTCGCCCAGATCGGTCTCAAGCACGTCCAAGCCCTGGGCTTCGAGCGCGTCGTTGAGGCCGCACTCCTCGCTCACCATCGATTTCGATTTCGCGACTTTGCGAACCCGGTATGCGGCAGCCAGCTCGCACACGATGCGATTGACATCGGAGGCGGTCTCGGCCCAGTGCACCACCGCGCCGCGCGCCTGCGCTTTGCGCTCGAACCCCTCGAGCCTGGGGTCGATTTTTTTGCGCGCGGGGTCGCGGATCGCCGCTGCCGCGGTGCGGATTGCCTCGAAATTGTCGAGCTCGAGCACGCGCTCGGCGCGGCCCTTGACGAAATTGTTCTGCAGCTTTCTCAATGCGGCCTGCAGCTTCACATCGGCGAGTTTTCCGCCGGCGCGCGCCTTGAAGTGCATCGAAGTGACTTGCATGAAAAAGCCCTATTTCCTGCGTCCCTGCGCGTGCAGCGCCAGGATGTCCCGCACGGCGCGATTGGCGGGCGTCGGCACGCCC
>JAUSDQ010000166.1 GCA_030650525.1 Sulfuricaulis sp. | reverse complement strand
AGCCGCTGGCTCAACCGGCTGGACGGGTTGAACCGGATTTTCTGTCGCCGCTTTCATCGCCTCCGGCACGAACCGTTGAAACTGACGGCACACGGCGGAATGCTGGTGGCGTCCAATCATGTCTCCGGTCTTGACCCGTTGCTGCTCATTGCCGCGAGCCCGCGCCCGCTGCGTTTTCTGATCGCGCGCGAGGAGTATGATCGCTGGTGGCTTCGGTGGCTGTTGCGCGCGGTCGGTTGTATTCCAGTGGAACGCACGCGCAATCCGCGCGCGGCACTGTATGCCGCGCGCGCGGCGCTGGCGCGCGGTGAAGTGGTGGCGCTGTTTCCGCACGGGCGCATTCATCTCGATCATCATCCGCCGACGCAACTCAAGCGTGGCATCGTGCTGCTTGCGCGCATGACCGGCGCGCCCATCCTGCCGGTCCGGGTGGAGGGGGTGCGCGGGCAAGGATTGACCATCATGGCGGTTTTTTTGCCCAGCCGGTCACAAGTGCGGCAATTCACCCCGATGCATTGCGATGGTCGGAGCGTGGATGAATGCCTTGAGGCGCTGTGGCAGATCCTGGCCGGGCGTGTTGAAAATTGAGATTGGCCGGACATACTGGAGGGATCGATCCCTCCGCGCAGGGCTTGAAATCACGGGGCTTACCCCCAAATTGTGTAGCAGATTGATCTTCCAGAGAGAACAAGGCGGTACGTTATGCGCATGGACAAACTGACTACCAAATTCCAACAGGCCTTGGCCGACGCCCAGAGCCTCGCGCTCGGGCGCGACCACCAGTTTATCGAACCGGCGCACCTGCTGACGGCGTTGCTCGACCAGGAGGGTGGCACGACCCGCAGCCTGCTCGCCAAGTCCGACGTGAACGTTAACGCCCTGCGCACCAAACTCTCCCAGTCGCTCGACCGCCTGGCGACCGTCGAGGGTGCCGGCGGCGAGGTGCATGTCTCCAACAATCTGTCGACGCTGCTCAATCTCACCGACAAGTACGCCCAGAAGCGCGGCGATCAATATATTTCGAGCGAACTCTTTCTGCTTGCCGCCCTGGAGGACAAGGGCGACTTCGGACGCCTGCTCAAGGAGGCCGGCGTTTCCAAGAACGGCATCGAGAAAGCCATCGAGGCCATGCGCGGCGGGCAGAAGGTGGAAGACCCGGGCGCGGAAGAAGGCCGGCAGGCGCTGGAGAAATACACCATCGATCTCACCGAGCGCGCGGAGCAGGGCAAGCTCGATCCGGTGATCGGGCGCGATGATGAGATCCGTCGCGTCATTCAAATCCTGCAACGGCGCACCAAGAATAATCCGGTGCTGATCGGTGAACCCGGCGTCGGCAAGACCGCGATCGCGGAAGGCCTGGCGCAACGCATCGTCAACGGCGAGGTGCCGGAAGGCATGAAGGGCAAACGCCTGCTGGCGCTCGACATGGGTTCGCTCATCGCCGGCGCCAAGTTTCGCGGCGAGTTCGAGGAACGCTTGAAGGCTGTGCTCAAGGATCTGTCCAAGCAGGAAGGCCGCATCATTCTGTTCATCGACGAACTCCATACCATGGTCGGCGCCGGCAAGGCCGAAGGCGCGATGGACGCCGGCAACATGCTGAAGCCGGCGCTGGCGCGCGGCGATCTGCACTGCGTCGGTGCCACCACCCTGGACGAATACCGCCAGTACATCGAAAAGGATGCCGCGCTCGAGCGCCGCTTCCAGAAGGTGCTGGTCAACGAGCCGACGGTCGAGGACACCATCGCCATCCTGCGCGGCCTGAAGGAAAAATACGAAGTGCATCACGGCGTGGACATCACCGACCCGGCGATCGTGGCCGCGGCCACGCTGTCGCATCGTTATATCACCGACCGTCAATTGCCGGACAAGGCCATCGACCTGGTGGATGAGGCGGCCTCGCGCATTCGCATGGAAATCGACTCCAAGCCCGAATCCATGGACCGCCTGGACCGCAGGCTCATTCAGCTCAAGATCGAACGCGAAGCGCTCAAGAAGGAAACCGACGAGGCCTCCAAGCAACGTTTGGTCATGCTCGAAGGCGAAATCAAAAAACTGGAAAAGGAATATTCAGACCTGGACGAAGTCTGGAAATCCGAGAAGGCGGCATTGCAAGGCGCACAGCACATCAAGGAAGCGCTCGACCGCGCGCGCCTGGAGTTCGAGACTGCGCGCCGCGCCGGCGATCTGGCGCGCATGTCCGAGCTGCAGTATGGCCGCATCCCCGAACTGGAAAAGCAGATGAATGCCGCGCAGGCCGCCGAAGGCAAGGAGCGTAAACTGCTGCGCAATGCCGTGACTGAGAACGAAGTGGCCGAAGTCGTGTCGCGCTGGACCGGCATTCCGGTATCCCGAATGATGGAAGGCGAGCGCGACAAGCTGCTGCGCATGGAAGAGGCGCTGCACCACCGCGTGGTCGGCCAGGACGAGGCGCTGCGCGTGGTCGCCAACGCCATCCGCCGCTCGCGCGCCGGGCTGTCCGATCCGCGCCGCCCCTACGGTTCATTCCTGTTCCTCGGGCCCACCGGCGTCGGCAAGACCGAACTGACCCGCGCGCTGGCCCATTTCCTGTTCGACAGCGACGAGGCCATGGTGCGTGTCGATATGTCCGAGTTCATGGAAAGGCATTCGGTCGCGCGCCTGATCGGCGCGCCGCCCGGCTACGTCGGCTACGAGGAGGGCGGTTACCTGACCGAGGCCGTGCGCCGCAAACCCTATTCCGTGATCCTGCTCGATGAGGTTGAGAAGGCGCACCCGGACGTGTTCAACGTGCTGTTGCAGGTGCTGGACGACGGCCGCCTGACCGACGGCCAGGGACGCACCGTGGATTTCCGCAATACGGTGATCGTCATGACCTCGAACCTGGGCTCGAACGTGATCCAGGAACTGGCGGGCGAGGAGAATTACGACAAGATGAAGCAGGCGGTGATGAACATCGTGGCCGGGCACTTTCGCCCCGAGTTCATCAACCGCATCGACGATATCGTGGTATTCCACCCGCTCGGGCGCGAACAGCTGCACCGTATCGCCGCGTTGCAGGTACAATTCCTGCGTGACCGGTTGGCGGCGCGCGAAATGGGCCTCGAGCTTACCTCCAAGGCGCTGGACAGGATTGCCGCGGCCGGTTTCGATCCGGTGTACGGCGCGCGGCCGCTCAAGCGCGCGATTCAGAGCCACGTGGAGAATCCGCTGGCGCAGGAAATTCTGGCCGGCAAGTTCGGGCCGAAGGACGTCATCGAGGTCGACGTGGCCGGCGATGAGCTGGTTTTTCGCAAAAAGCGTATAGTGGGAAAAAAAGCGGGAACGTCCGGCCGGGTTGTTGAGTGAACTTTTTTTAATTTCCCCCATCCATGCATGTAGCTAAAATAGATCACTACGGGAGTCATTTTAATGTCTTTTGACCGTCGTTCGTTCAAGGTTGGCATTATTGCCGGGGTATTTCTGGTCACCGGGGTATTGGCCGGAATCGTTTTCAGCTCGCGTTTCGACTGGTTGCCGAGTGCCGTCAGCGGTTCCACCGAGGCGCCACTCGCTGCGGCGCCGGTAATAAGCGGCGCGACGCCGCCTAATTTTGTTCCCGTCGTCAAGGCGGTCATGCCCGCGGTGGTAAACATATCCACCACGCGCACGGTGCGCTCGCAGGGTGGCGACGTCCCCTCGCAATTTCAGGACGACCCGTTTTTCCACCAGTTCTTCGGCGATGAATTTGCTCACCGATTTCAGATGCCGCGCGAGCGGCGCGAGAGCAGTCTCGGTTCCGGTGTGATCGTGGATTCCGCCGGCTACCTCATCACCAACAATCACGTGGTGGCCAAGGCCGACGAGATAAAAGTGCTGCTGAACGACAAGCGCGAATTCATCGGCAAGGTCGTGGGCACCGACCCGAAATCCGATATCGCCATCGTCAAGATCAATGCCAAGGATCTGCCGGTCATTCCGTGGGGCGACTCGGACAAGCTGGACGTGGGCGAATACGTGCTGGCCATCGGCAATCCCTTCGGACTCAACCAAACGGTGACCCAGGGCATCGTCAGCGCCGTGGGGCGCGCCAACGTCGGCATCGCCGATTACGAGGATTTCATTCAGACCGATGCCGCGATCAATCCCGGGAACTCGGGCGGCGCGCTCGTCAACACGCGCGGCCAGCTGGTCGGTATCAACACCGCCATATTTTCACGTTCGGGCGGATACATGGGTATTGGATTTGCCGTGCCGAGCAACATGACGCGCGCGGTCATGGACAGCCTGATCAAAAGCGGCAAGGTCGTGCGCGGCTGGCTCGGCGTTTCGATCCAGGAGGTTACGCCGGAGTTGGCCAAGCAGTTCGGCATGAAGGAAAACAAAGGGGCGCTGGTGAGCGAAGTGATTCCGAGCAGCCCGGCGGTGGCGGCCGGCATTCAGAGCGGCGACATCATTACCGCATTCAACGGCAAGACGGTGGATAGTCCGAGCATCCTGCGCAACACGGTGGCGCAAACACCGGTCGACAGCACGGTGAAAGTGGCGGTGTTGCGCGACAAGAAATCCGTGACGCTTGAGGTCAAGATATCCGAGCAGCCCAAGGATATCGCGCAGGCGGAAGGCGAGACGGCTCAAGGCGACGCCAAGGGCACCGCGCTCGCGGGTGTCGAGGTGCGCAACCTGACGCCTGACATCGCGCGCCAGCTCGGATTGCCCGCCGGAACGGCGGGCGTGGTGGTTAGCGGCGTGGAACCGGGCAGTGCCGTCGAAGAAGCGGGGGTGCAAGAGGGCGATGTGATCATGGAAATCAACCGTCACCCGGTGCGCAACATTGTCGATTTCAAGCACATGAGCGGCAAGCTCTCGAAGAAAGACAGCACATTGCTGCTCGTCAATCGCCGCGGGCGGAAATTGTTCCTCGCGCTTAAACCGTGAGTCGTGAATTGTGAACCGTGAAGCAATTCACGGTTCACGTATCACAAACTGTTCGCACCACTGCTCGATGGCCTCCCGGACCTGCTGCGGCTTCTCCGTCAGCGGCCAGTGATAGGCGTCTATCGTTACGATCTGAATCCGCGGGTGTGCGGCAAGCATACCGCGCGTAATGACTGGATCGGTATAGGTGATGCCTGAGGAAAGCAGCACCAGGATAGGCGCGTTGATTGAAGTCAGGGCCGGCAGTGGCCGGGTGATCTCGAGCATTTCCTGGAGGTAACTGGCCACGGGGAAAAATTTCAGGTCCTCCCAGGGCGATGAATACAGGTCGATCATCTGTTCCTGTTTGCCGGCCGCCAGCAGCGTTTCCCGCGTTTTATTATCCAGTTCGCGCAGATCGCGGCTGGGAACAGAGCGCCGGCGCAGCCCCAGTGAATTCAGCAAGCGAATAACAGTCACCGTCAGGCTGATAGCGGGTCGCAGTATGTGCATGACGCGCAAGGATCCACGCAGGGCTTGCTGGAAAATCGGGTCAATGAGCACCAGCCCCAGGAGACGCGCGGGGAAACGCGCCGCGAACTGGACGGCCACCTGTGCCCCGAGGCTGTGGCCGATAAGCAGCGCCTGCTCATAACCCTCGGCGTCGAGAATATCCCGCAGGTCCCTGGACCAGGCATCCAGATTGAGCCGGCCGCGCACGAACGATTCGCCGTGACCGCGCAGATCGAGCCGCAACACGTCCCAGCTGTCTTTCAGCGTCGTGTGCTCGACGAACTCCGACCACCGGCTCATGTTGCTGGCCACGCCGTGCATCAGCACAAGGAGCCGTCGCGGTGTCGCCGCCTGGCGGATCAGCCGGTAACCCAACGTGATGCCGTCGACGGTTCGCAAAGTGCGGAGAGTTTCCATGGATGTGCCGAGAATAAAGGTCTGCGTCGGTTTTCGCCAGCTGCCATCTGTCCCGGGATTTCACCTCGACGGCCGCGCGCAATTTCGTCGCGCGCGCGGTATAGTGCCTCGCTTGTTTCTCCTTTCTGTCTTCATCGTGAACGAGGCTTTACCGGCCGGTCACCGGCATTTATGAGCGTGGAACGTCTACCGGTCGACGAGGTCATGCCGTCGCTGTGCCAGACGCTCGCCGCGCATCGGTCCGCGGTGTTGCAGGCCCCGCCCGGCGCCGGAAAAACCACCCATGTTCCGCTGGCGTTGCTGAATGAACCCTGGCTCGCCGGTCGTTCCATCCTGATGCTGGAACCGCGACGGCTGGCGGCGCGCGCGGCGTGCGCACGCATGGCCTACCTGGCGGGCGAATCTCCCGGCGCGACCGTCGGCTACCGCATTCGATTCGACACCAAAATTTCAGCGCAGACCCGGATCGAAGTGCTTACCGAGGGAATTCTCACGCGCCGGTTGCAGACCGATCCGGATTTGAAAAATGTCGGCCTGGTCATTTTCGATGAGTTTCATGAACGGCATTTGCATGCCGACCTGGCGCTGGCGCTGTGTCTCGATGGCCAGAAGCACCTGCGCGCGGACCTGAAAATTCTGGTGATGTCCGCCACCCTCGACGGCGAATCCGTGTCGCAACTCCTGGGGAATGCCCCGGTCATCACCAGCGCCGGCCGCCGCTATCCGGTGGATGTTCGTTACCTCACGCGCGATGTGACCGGACCGTTGCCGCCACTGGTTTGCGATACCGTGTTGTCAGCGCTCGATAAGGACGAGGGCGACGTGCTGGTATTTTTACCGGGCGCCTGGGAAATCCGGCGCACGCAGGAACTGCTGGAAGCAAAAGTGGCCGCGCGCGTGGATGTGCTTCCACTCTACGGCGACATGCCGTGGGAGTTACAGGACCGCGCCATTCAACCCTCGGCGGGCCGGCGTAAAATCGTGCTGGCCACTCCCATCGCCGAAACCAGTCTGACCATTGAGGGTGTCCGCGTCGTCGTGGACAGCGGTTTCGCGCGCGCGCCACAGTTCGATCCACGCTCGGGTCTTTCCCGATTGACCACGGTGCGCATCTCGCGCGCTTCGAGCGAGCAGCGTGCCGGCCGCGCCGGACGCTTGGCCCCCGGTGTGTGTTACCGGCTCTGGAGCGAGACCACCCAGCGTGGACTCGTGCCCCAGTCGCCGCCGGAAATCCGCGGCGCGGATCTGGCGCCGTTGGCGCTGGAGTTGGCCGCGTGGGGTGTGCGCGATCCGCGCACGCTCGCCTGGCTCGACCCGCCGCCCGAAGCGGCGTTCAATCAGGCGCTCGAATTGCTCACCGAGCTCGAGGCGCTGGATGTCTCGGGACATATCACGAAAACCGGGCGCGCCATGGTGCGTCTGCCGCTGCATCCGCGCCTGTCGCATATGCTGTTTACTTCGCAGCCGCTGGGGTTGGGAGCGCTGGCGTGCGATGTCGCCGCGCTGCTCGCGGAGCGGGATATTCTTGCCGGCGAGTCGCGCCGCTCCGCCGATTTCGCGCAGCGGCTCGAGGCGTTGTGGGCGTTCCGCAGTCATGGCCGGCAGGGCGCGCAATCGCATCAGGCCGACGCCGGTGCCTGCGCCCGCGTCAATCAGGCGACGCAACAATTTCGGCGGCTGCTGTCGCTGTCCGAATCGGCCAAGACCATTGACACGCGGCAAGTGGGACTGTTACTTGCCCTGGCCTATCCCGATCGCGTGGCGCTGGCGCGCGCCCCGGGAGAAACGCGTTATCTGCTGGCCTCGGGCCGCGGCGCCAAGCTGCCGGAGGCGGAGATGCGCCTGCGTCAGCCCTGTCTGGTGGCGGCCAGCCTCGATGCCGGAGAAACCGAAGGCATGATTTATTCCGCCGCGCCGTTGGCGCTGGAAGTTTTGCGCCAGCACCTGCCGACACACTTGCGCACCGAAGACGCGGTGCGCTGGGACGCGCAACAGGAAGTAGTTGTGGCGCGGCGCGAAGAACGCTTCGGCGCGCTGGTCATCGATAGCAAACCCTTGACCGACGCGGATCCTGGAAAGTTGCGTGCCGCCAT
This sequence comes from Sulfuricaulis sp., assembly GCA_030650525.1. GTDB lineage: Bacteria > Pseudomonadota > Gammaproteobacteria > Acidiferrobacterales > Sulfurifustaceae > Sulfuricaulis. Next base: position 8,880 of record JAUSDQ010000166.1, on the reverse strand, counting down.
GCTTGATGGAATTCGCCGGCTTGGAATCGACGTGCTTCCCTGGACTCCCGACACGCGCGAATGGCAGGCGCGCGTGCTTTCGCTTCGGCAGTGGTTGCCGGAAGAAAACTGGCCGGACATTTCGGATACGGCATTAAGCAACACATGGGGTGACTGGTTGGAGCCCTATCTCGACGGGATCACGCGCCGTGCACATCTGACGCGGCTCGATTTGCCGGGCATACTCAATAACCTCCTGGGCTGGGAAAAAGGCCGGCGGCTCGATGACGCCGCGCCCACACACATGGAAGTGCCCAGCGGATCGCGTGTGCGGCTGGTCTATACCCCGGGCGAATCACCGGCGCTCAAGGTAAAACTTCAGGAAATGTTCGGACTGGCGGACACGCCGCGCGTGGCCGGGGGCAAAGTCCCGGTCACGCTGCATCTGCTTTCCCCGGCGCAGCGGCCGATCCAAGTCACGCAGGACCTGCGCGGATTCTGGGAACGGACTTATCCGGAAGTCAAAAAAGAGATGAAAGGCCGATATCCGCGGCATCCCTGGCCCGACGACCCTTGGAATGCCGTGCCCACCGCGCGCGCCAAGAAGCGGCGGTCATGACCGACATGCCGCAACGCACCCTGCTTTCGATTATCGAGCTCGGCGGTTATCCCAATTTCACGCCGCTCTACCAGCAGGCCGGTTATACCGTGGAGGCGGTCGCCTCGGTGCGCAAGGCGCTGGGCTTGTTGAAAAAGACCAGCCCCGACGTCATCGTCGCCGAATTCAATTTCCAGTCGGACTTCCGCGACCGCACCAGCAGCCTGGAATCGCTGCTGGCGGCGGTGCAGCGCTCGCCCAAAACCAAAGTGATTGTGTTCTACGAAAAAGACCACGCGCACCAGCTCACCCGCCTCACCAACCAATATCCGATCCACGAAACTCTGGCGTTTCCCATCGATCCCGCGCAACTCGAACAAAGCCTGCAACGCGCCGCCGCGGGCTGATCCGCCGGACGAAAGGTGGGAACCGACCGCGGTGCGCGCCTGTCACAGTTTCTGTACCGGCGCCGCCACAAGACGCCGGACATTCCGCCCCATCCCTCTGACAAGGAGACACCGATGAAAATGGAATCTGTTCCTCAAAATACCGAGTACCGCCAATCCATGGGCCAACTGCTCATGCTTTACACCCAAGTTGACCGCCTCATCATGGAGATCTGCGCCGAACGCCTGGCGCAGGCGCCCGACGAAGACGCTGAGCTGTCGCTCGCCAAGCAGGTCGGCGACGAAAGCCGCCACGTTTCCATCCAGCGCCAATGGATGCGCGAATTCGGAACGCAGCCGACACCGGTCATCACGCCAGCGCAGGAGCAAATGATCCGCGCGCATTTCCGCTCGCTGACGTGGATCGATTTCCTCGCCGATCTTTATATTTGCGTGGAAGCGCTCGGCAGCGAAGCGGTGGAGCGCATCGTGCCACTCGCCGATCCCGGCACGCGCGCATCGCTGCGTGTTCCGCTTACCGATGAGATGGATCACGTCGCCTTCGGCGTCGCGCGATTGCAGCAGGAACTGGCGCAGCTTTCCGAAACCGAGCGCAAGGAATTTCTGACACGCCTGCCCGCGCGCATCGAAGCGTTGACGGATGTTTTTCATGGCTTCGGATTTTCCGTGCGCGACATGTTCGAGGCCGTCGGCGTGGACTACGATCGTCTTTGCCGGATGTTGGAAGAGCGTCAGAAGGAATTGATTGCGGAGCTGGCATTCGTCGGCCAGCCGCCGCAATCGGCGCGGGCCGCAGTGGGTGTTTCGGCCTAGCAGGCTGCTGAAAAACTCCCTCGCCCCACGGGAGGTGAGGCGGAAACCGAGAAAGGTCCAGTGGACCTTTCTCCCGCCGAACGGGCGCAGACGATTCTTCTGCGCACCGGTGGGAATAACCGGGGTGAGGGCGATCATAGTTGTTAAGCAGTTGTTTTTAATATCCCCTTCATCCCCCGCCTTCGCGGGGGCAGGCTCTGGCCTTCTCCCGGAGGGAGAAGGGAAATGACTTTTTCAGCAACCTGCTAGGAATTCAGCAGGAATGTTGAGCGGGTTAGCGCATGTCCATGCGCGTGACCCGCCGAAACATATCTGAAGCAGGTTATCGGAGGGCGGCGTCCCTTGTCTGTCGAAGATTTTTTCGATGCCCTCTCAGAGCGTGGGTTTGAATTTTTATTTTGCAATTTTCATGTTTTATCTGTCTTCAATTGGGCGCGCCGCTTCAGCCACTTGAGGGCTTCAAACCAGAGTATGCCGAATACCCCGGCGGCGAGACAAAAGGCGAGGTCCGGTGCATGCAGGACGCCGAAGCGGAACAGTTCGCGTATCGCCGGCACGTACAGGACGATGGCGAGAATCAGGACGGCGCCGCCCGCGACGCGCCACAGCGCCGGGTTGGGTAGACGCAGTGTATCGAACAGGCTGCGCGTCCAGGAACGGTTGGTGAAGACCAGCGCCAGATTGGAAATCACGAGGGCGGTGAAGGTGAGGGCGCGCGCTTCATTTTCCTCCAGGCCGCGATAGAGTGCGACACCGAATATGGCGAGCATGACGAGCAGCACCGCCGCGCCCTGCAGCAGGCTCAGGGCCAGCAACTGACGGCTGAACAGCGGTGCGCCGGGAGGGCGTGGAGGTACCCGCATGACATCGGCTTCCTCGCGCTCGGCCTCGAATACGATCGAGCAGGTGGGGTTGATGATGAGTTCGAGAAACACGATATGCACCGGGGCCAGGATGAGGGGCCATCCGGCGAGCACCGGCAGCAGCGAGAGGCCTGCGATCGGGACGTGTACCGCCAGGGTATAGGCCATGGCCTTGTGCAGGTTGGCGGCCATGCGTCGTCCGAGCCGTACCGCCGCGACGATGGAGGAGAAGTCGTCGTCGAGCAACACCAGGCCCGCCGCTTCGCGCGCCACGTCGGTGCCGCGCGCGCCCATGGCGATGCCGATATGCGCCGCGCGCAGCGCCGGCGCGTCGTTGACGCCATCGCCGGTCATGGCGACGACCTCGCCATCGGCCTTGAGCGCGTTGACGATGCGGAGTTTCTGCTCTGGCACCACGCGCGCGAAAACCTCGATGTGTCGCAAGCGCCGGCGCAATTCATCGTCGCTCAGTCCGTCGAGTTCCGGGCCGGTGAGAATCCGGTCATCCGGCGAAAGGCCGATCTGCCGCGCGATCTCACGCGCGGTACCGGGGTAATCCCCCGTGATCATGATCACGCGGATACCGGCGGCACGACAGGCGGCGATTGCTTCGGGCGCGGCCGGGCGGACCGGATCGGCCAGACCGACCAGTCCCAGAAATTCGAAATCGAAGTCATGCTGTTTGCCGGGCAACAGGTGTTCGCGGAATTCGGCCCGTGCCACCCCCAGCACGCGCAGGCCCAGGTCGGCGAGATGACGGACCGACTGGTCCAGCATGTCGAGCTGCGCCTGGCTGAAGTGACACAAATCAGCAATCGCCTCCGGCGCGCCCTTGGCGGCGATGACGTGATGTTCCCGGTCCGGTCCGCGCCAGACGTGCGACAACGCCATCAGTTCATGCGACAGCGGGTATTCGCGCACCAGCGTCCAGTGTTGATGCAGGTGTTCGGTGCGGGCGAGAGTGGATTCGCCCAGGGCGCGCAGCGCTTTTTCCATCGGGTCGAAGGGGTCGCGCTGGCTGGCGAGAATGGCAAACTCGACGACCTCGTGAAATTTTTCGGGAAGTGTCTTGAGCGGCGCGGAGATGTCCAGGTACTCACCGTTGGCAAAGAGCCGGTTCACTGACATGCGGTTCTGGGTCAGCGTGCCGGTCTTGTCCACGCACAACACCGTGGCCGAGCCCAGTGTTTCCACGACGGGCACGCGGCGCGTGAGCACCTGCGCCCTGGCCATGCGCCACGCGCCGAGCGCCAGGAACACGGTGAGGATCACCACGAATTCCTCCGGCAGGATGGACATGGCCAGGGTGAGCCCGGCGAGCAGACCGTTGAGCCAGTCGCCGCGCAACAGACCATAAGCGACGACCACCAGGAGACTGATCGCGGCACCGGACACGGCGAACAGCTGTACCATGCGCCGTGTCTCGCGCTGCAACGGCGTGGGCTCTTCCTCGACTTTCAGCAACGTCTTGCCGATGCGTCCGATCTCCGTGTGCAGGCCGGTGGCTTCGACCAAGGCAACTCCCTTGCCGCGGACGATGAGAGTGCTGGCGTAGACGAAAGGCAGGTCATCGCCGCCGGGCCGCGTGGAAAGCGGGACATCGTCTGCCGCGGCACGTTTGCGCACCGGCACCGATTCTCCGGTGAGCAGCGATTCATCGGCCGACAAGTTGCTGCCCCACAGCAGCCTGGCATCCGCCGGCACACGGTCGCCCTCGGCAAGAACCAGTACATCGCCACGCACCACATCACGTCCCGAGATACGCTGCGTTTGTCCGTCGCGGATTACCTGGGCGCGCGGGCTGGAGAGGTCGCGGAGTGCGTCCAGCACGCGCTCGGTCTTGCGCTCCTGGTAGAGCGTGATCCCCACGACGATGCATACGAAGAAAAGCAGAAACAGCGCCTCACGAACATCGCCGAGCAGCAGATACAGACCGCAACTGCCGAGCAGCAGCAGAAACATGGGCTCACGCAGTACATCCAGAGCGATCGCGAACAGGTTGCGCGATTTGCTCGTGGGCAGTTCGTTGTAGCCCTCGGCCCGGAGGCGTTCAGCCGCCTGAACGTCACTCAGACCTGGCAGATGGGAGATGTCGGACTCGTTCAGCAAGGTCGTTTCGCTTTAACCATTTTTTCAGGATTTACCCGGTGTATATTCGCGGCATCGGAAAAATTTCATCGAACGAGAGGCAGTCATGTCCGAAGCCGCCCAAATTACATGACCCTATCGTAAAGATCGCTTCCGTCGTTGTCATTATTATTGCGGCCGTCTGAGCTGATTTAGTAATGTAGGGCGGGTTAGCGCCGGTTCCGGCGCGTAACCCGCCGAACCTTGCTTTGCCTATTCCATAAGCAGGCGTAATATCCCCCGTCCGGCTCGATAAGGGAGAATGCATGCGGAGGAGAGATTTCCTGTTCGCGGTCATGGCGACCGCGCTGTGGTGTGCGGCACCGGCGCATGCGGCTGATCCGGACATCAAGGAATATTCCGTCCCCAAAGGCTCGCACCCGCACGACGTTGCTCCCGCGCGCGACGGCGGCGTGTGGTACACCGCCCAGGCGGCGGGCGCGCTCGGCTGGCTCGATCCCGTTTCCGGACATACCAAACACATCCCGCTCGGCAAAAATTCCGCGCCGCACGGCGTGATCGTCGGCCCCGACGGCGCACCGTGGATCACCGACAGCGGCCTCAACGCCATCGTGCGCGTGGACCCCAAGACCGAGAAGGTAGATATCTTTCCGCTGCCAAAGGGCGCGCCTTACGCCAACCTCAACACCGCGACTTTCGACAACAACGGCATCCTCTGGTACACCGGCCAGGCCGGTTATTACGGCCGGGTCGATCCCAAAACCGGCAAGGTGGAGGTGTTCGAAGCGCCGCGCGGGCGCGGACCGTATGGCATCTGTACCGCGCCGGACGGCAGCGTGTATTACGCCTCGCTCGCCGGCTCGCACATCGCGCGCATCGACACCAAAACCGGCCAGGCCACGGTCATCGAACCGCCCACACCCGGCCAGGGCGCGCGACGCGTGTGGGCCGATTCCAAAAGCCGCATCTGGGTGAGCGAGTGGAATTCCGGCCAGGTTTCGATGTACGACCCGAAAACGAATCAATGGCGCGAATGGCAACTCCCCGGCGACAACCCGCAGACCTATGCGGTGTACGTGGATAAGCGCGACATCGTCTGGCTTTCCGACTTCGGCGCCAACGCCATGGTGCGCTTCGATCCCAAAACCGAGAAATTCAAAGCGATTCCGCTGCCCAGCCGCGGCAGCGCCGTGCGGCAGATTCTCGGCCGGCCCGGCGAGGTCTGGTTACCGCTGTCGGGAGTGGATAAGCTGGCGGTGATTTGGGAGTGAAAAATTAGAAGAGCGAGAGGCATGCAGCGTGTCACCCCCCCCATGTCGTGTTTGTGGTTTTCTTTTAGGCTGTACTAAAAATTTGTAAGTACTTGAAATATCAAGACTCAAAAAGATTATGCTGCACTGATATACAGTACTTTGTTGCTTTATAAAGCGACATTTAGGTTGTCTACTTCTAGTTGGACGGACATCGACGAAGAGGAGGAGCAATGCGCGGAACCATCACGATTGCGACCCTGAAAGAATTCCTCGCTGCATTTAATGCGCACGATCTCGATGCGATCATGGAGTTCTTCTCCGATGACTGTGAATTTTGCATGCCCCGAGGCAAAGAGCCCTGGGGCACCCGCTACGTCGGCAAGCCAGCAGTGCGAGAGGGCCTCGCCACTCGGTTTGTGGGCATCCCCGACGTCCACTATGGTGAGGACAGGCACTGGGTGGCTGGTAACCTTGGCGTCTCTAGCTGGTTGCTCACCGGCACTACCAAGACAGGCGAGCAGATTAGTGTTCGTGGCGTCGATCTTCTAGAGTTTCGTAATGGCAAGATCATCAAGAAGGACTCCTACTGGAAGATCATCGAGAAGTGAGCAGGCAGCCGCCCAACAATGCGTTCAACACGGACCTTCGGGTCGCTGCGCGCCCCTCGGCCGGTTAACGCGAACGTTGGGCCGCCCAAATCTGACCGGGCTTTCTTTATTGAATATACGCATATACAATAATTAGGTGAACATCAGCTATGACCCCGGCAAGAACGAGAAAAACATCGTTGAACGTGGCATCTCATTCGAGCGGGCGGCTGAATTTGAGTGGTCTAGCGCGCTAATCGTCGAGGACACCCGCAAAGATTACGGCGAATCGCGGTTTCAGGCGCTTGGATTCATCGGAAAGCGGTTGCATGCACTGGTGTTCACTCCGCGCGCAGGCCAGGTACACGTTATCAGCCTGCGCAAAGCCAACAGACGCGAGGTGAAACGGTATGAAACGCAAACCCAACCCTGAAAAGACGGACCGCGAAAATCCGGCTTGGACGAAAGAAATATTTAATCGGGCGCGCCCCGCGCGCGAAGTCTTACCGAAGCTCTTCGGCGATGCGGCGGCGAAACAGATGCTCAAGCCGCGCGGCCGTCCGAAAACCGGCAATGCGCGCATCTCCATTTCGTTGCGCCTGCCACCGAAGACATTGGCCCGCTGGAAAGCAACGGGTCCCGGCTGGCAAACGCGTATGGCGGAAACGCTAAAGAAGGCGGTTTAAGCACGCATGGCCCAACAACACGCTCAAGCCGACTCGCTACGTCGGCGCTTCGCGCCGACTTCGCTCGCGGCTTAGCTTCGCGTTATGCCTTTCGGACACATATGAACGTGAAAACAATAATGTTTTTGTCGATTCTAGTATTCGCGCTTCTTGCAAGTGCAGAAGGACAAGATATCTCTCAAATGGTACAGGTCGGACAAACAAAGCAGCAGATAAAAAAAGTATTGGGCGACCCCTACGAGAAAAAAATTGTTAAGAAATCTGGAAAGCCAATTTGGGGGCCTGAGGAGGAATTCTGGGACAAGATTCCTGATGGCACTAAATTGGAAGTATGGAGATATAAAAATGATGCTGGAAATCTGAATTTATATTTTACTGATGATAACAGCCTAGCTTACAAAGCATTCGCGCCAAAAGGGGTTGTATATGAATCAGCCCAATGAACGGCATAACCAATCACTCAACAAGGATGCCGCAAAAAGACGCGACGCCTGTTAGTTCAGCCGTTGGGCAGACAAAGGAATGTGAATGGCAGCTCCCGCAACAACACCTAAACCGCCTTACTACGCCGTTATCTTTACCTCCGTCCGACACGACGGCGATAACGGGTATGGTGAAGCGGCAAAACAAATGTTGGAGCTTGCTTCAAAACAACTGGGCTTTCTGGGCTTCGAGACCGCAAGACAAGAAATTGGAATTTCAGTCTCTTACTGGTCCACACTAGAGGCAATAAAAGCCTGGAAAGAAAACGTAACGCACCGCCAAGTCCAGAGCCGCGCAAATGAATGGTATAAAACGTTTCGGGTTCGGGTCTGTCGCGTGGAGCGCGAGTATGGTTTCTAGCTCGTAGGTTGGGGTGAATGAAATGAACCCCAACGAAATCCGGAATCAACGGCTTAAGAGTGAGAGCAATAAGGCGATACGTAAGAAGTTATGTTGGGGTTCGCGGTGCTCACCCCAACCTACGTTTACTCGTAGGGCGGAATAGCGATAGCGTATTCCGCCGTATGTGGTCTTCATCCGGCGCAATACGGCTCCGCCTATTGCGCCCTACGCGAACTCCCCTCAGTCCCCTCCTGCGAGGGGAGGGGAGGGGAGAAAAAGAAAAGCCGCCCGGAGGGCGGCTTTGTTGTTCCTGTTGCTACCCGGGGTGCAACACAATTCGTTGCACCCGTTCGGCGGCGTGAACACACGTTAAGTGTGTTCACGAAAACCCCGCCTCACCCAGCTTTCGCCGGCATGACGAGTCTGTCAGTTACGAACGAGCGTCCCGTTCACGATCTTGACCTTGTCGCCCGCGGCGACGCCGTTGGCGGCATCGAGCGTGAAAACCTGACGGGTGCCGTCCTCCATGCGTACACCGATGCGGTAGCGAGTGACTTTGTTTGCATTCTTTTCGATCTCGTGTCCAGCGAATGCGCCGCCGACCGCACCCGCCACCGTGGCGAGGTCCTTGCCGCGGCCCTTGCCGATCTGGTGTCCGATGACGCCGCCGATCACGCCGCCCGCGACCGCGCCGCCGCCGCTGGCTTGGCCCTTCTCGGTGAAGGTTTCGATGGATTCGACCACGCCGCAATCGCGGCACACAGCGGGGACGACCTTGGCC
>JAUSDQ010000158.1 GCA_030650525.1 Sulfuricaulis sp. | reverse complement strand
AACCGCCGGATGCCTTCACGATTCATGGTGAGTTGCGCGGCGCGCGCGGTGGGAATCACTTCGGCCAGCTTGTCACGCTCGATTTGCGCCAGCATGTCGGTAGCAATGGCCTCGATCTCGGGAACAATAATGTGCGGGCGTTCTTTCTCGACCAGGGCACGCAGGGCGGCGCCATCGGCCATGTTGATCACGCAGGCGCGGTGAGCGACCTGGTGGCCCGGTGCATCGGGATAACGATCCACGGCGATGACCTCAACTCCCAGGCGTTGCAGGGCAATGATGACTTCCTTGCCCAGCTCGCCCGCCCCCAGCAGCATCACGCGCGTGGCGCTGGGGCTCAGTGGCGTGCCGATTTTCATTTTTTCTCCCCCAGAAAGGCTAATTCACAGGATTAACAGGATTAAAACAGGATTTACAGGATTAATGCAAAACTTTCATTCGAACCTATCTCAAAGCTTTTAATCCTGTTAATCCTGAAAAATCCTGTTAATCCTGTCTATTTATTTTTCAGCAAAATGATTATGGCCCGTCGCCTTCGGGTAATAAGGCTTTCCGGATTCATCCATGACACGCAGGCCGGGCACCGCCTCGATTTCACCGATGCGGTGAAAACCACAGGCAAACTTGAGCTTTTCCAATGCCGCAACGTTATTATCCGGCACGGTGAAACACAGCTCGTAATCATCGCCACCCGCCAACACTGTTTCCCAGCCCGTTTCTGCAAGATGCCGCCGGGTAACATCGGAGACAGGTATCCGATCGAGAAAGATGCGTGCGCCGACCCCGCTCATTTCCAGGATATGCCCGAGATCGGCCAGCAGGCCGTCGGAAATATCGATGGCGCCATGGGCGATTCCGCGTAATGCCATACCCTCGCGCACTCGCGGTGTCGGCCGGTCGAGCTGTCCCGCCACCGCTGCGAAATCACGCTCCGGTAAACGAATTTCTTCCCGGCGGTGGCGCAGCGCCAGCGCGGCATCGCCGAGCGTACCGGTGACATAAATCCGGTCGCCGGCTTTGGCCGCCGCACGCCGCAACGCCATGGCCTCCGGGACAAAACCATGCGCCTCGATGCCGATGGCCAACGGCCCGCGCGAAGTATCGCCGCCCACCAGTTGCACGTTGTATTCGCGCGCAAGATCGAACATGCCTTGGCAAAATTTCTCCAGCCAGGCGGCATCGACGTTGGGCAATGTCAGATTCAGCAAAAACCACGCAGGTTCCGCGCCCATGGCCGCGAGATCGCTGAGATTGACGGCCAGCGCCTTGTGGCCGAGGGAAACTGGATCGACATCCGGGAAAAAATGCACGCCGGCCACCAGCAGGTCGGAGGTCACTGTCAGGCACTGATTGTGGGGGGGTCGCAACAGCGCCGCGTCGTCGCCGATGCCGGTTTTCACATCGGCGCGCGACACCGGTTGGCGCGCGAAGAAGGTGCGAATCAGCTCGAACTCGTTCAATGCCGGCCCTGAGCTTGTCGAAGGGCGGGATTCAGGCCGTCGAGCGTTCGATCTGAATTTCGCGCGCGCGCAGTCCCGCGGCGATTTTATCGAGAATGGCGTTAACGTACTTATGACCATGTTCAGCGCCGAAGGTCTTAGCCAGCTCCACGGCCTCGTTCAGGATCACCCGATAGGGAATATCGGTCTGGAATTCGAATTCGTATGTGCCAATGCGCAGGCAGGCAAGCTCAACGGGATCCACATCGTTCAGTTTGCGGTCGAGGTACGGGGCAATATGATCGTCCAGTTCATGGATGTGCAGGGGAATTTCGCGTACCAGGTGATGGAAATATTCGATATCGGTATCCGCCATTTCGTGATCGAGGATAAAATGATCCTCAATATCGCACGGCTGCTGCTGCGTCAGTTGCCACTGATACAGGGCTTGCACGGCGGCGCGGCGTGCCTTGTGACGACTGCCCTTCATAACGATTTCCCCTCAAATACGCAGCTTCTTTAAAAGATTAACCATTTCGATGGCGGTGAGCGCGGCATCCACTCCTTTGTTACCGGCCTTGGTGCCGGCGCGCTCAATGGCCTGCTCGATAGTATCCACCGTTAACACGCCAAATGCCACTGGCAGATCGAATTGCATGCTCACCTGCGACACGCCCTTGGCGCATTCGCCGGCAACGTATTCGAAGTGCGGCGTTTCGCCGCGGATCACCGCCCCCAGCGCAATGAGCGCATCGTATTTTTTGCTCGCCGCCATCGTTTTAAGTGCCAGTGGCATCTCAAAAGCACCGGGCACACGCACGACCTCGATATTGGCAGCGTCGGCGCCGTGACGCACCAGCGCGTCGATCGCGCCTTCGAGCAAGCGCTCACCGATGAAACTGTTGAAACGACTTAGCGCAATACCAAAACGCGCGCTGCGCGCAATCAAATCCCCATCAACGTTCTTTACGTCGCTCATCCGGATACCTTTTTCTCCTGGTTGTACTGGCGACGATCCTGTGCGGATGGCGTCTGGTCATTTTCAACGTATTCAACGATCTCGAGCCCAAAACCCGAGAGCCCCGGCGCCTTCATCGCATGTCCCAGCACACGCATTTTACCTATGCCCAGGTCGGCGAGAATCTGGCTGCCTAAACCATAGGTCCGCATTTCTTCGCGCCCGCGCTTGCCACCGCTCGATTCTAATGCTTTGCCATGGCCCTGAAAATGCCGAATGCGTTCCACAAGATCGGCGGGTTTTTCTTGCTGCTGCAGAATGACTACGATGCCCGCGCCCGCTTTGGCCACGTGCGCCAGCGCTTCGTGCAGCGTCCAGGAACCGGCGCGATGCGCGGTGGTGACAAGATCGAGCAGACTTTCCTGCACATGTACCCGCACCAGCGTCGGACGGTCGCGGCGAATATCGCCTTTGACCAGCGCCAGATGGACCGCGTCGCCGATATCGTCGTGGAAGGCGACCACCCGAAACTCGTCGCATTCCGTCGGCATCAGGCACTCGCCAACCCGCTGGATGGTGGATTCATGTTCCGTGCAGTAGCGGATGAGATCGGCAATGGTGCCGATTTTCAGCCCATGCTGATGGGCAAACTCCTCGAGCTCCGGCAGGCGCGCCATGGTGCCGTCTTCATTCATGATCTCACAGATCACGCTCGCGGGCTCGAGTCCGGCAAGACGCGCGAGATCCACGCCGGCCTCGGTATGTCCGGCGCGGGCGAGCACGCCACCCCGTTGTGCCATCAGCGGGAACACATGTCCGGGCTGGACCAGATCGCTGGGTTTCGCGTCTTTCCTGACCGCCGCCTGAATGGTGCGCGCGCGGTCCGCGGCGGAGATGCCGGTGGTCACCCCTTCCGCCGCCTCGATGGAAACGGTGAAATTGGTCGCGCGCCGATGATGCGTATCGCTCACCATAAGAGGTAGTTGCAGCCGGCGACAGCATTCCTGGGTTAACGTGAGGCAGATCAAGCCGCGGCCATAACGCGCCATGAAGTTGATATCTTCGGGGCGCGCATGGATGGCGGCCATCACCAAGTCGCCTTCATTTTCGCGGTCCTCGTCGTCCATCAGGACAACCATGCGGCCGTGCTTAATCTCTTCAATAATCTCGACGGCCGGGCTAATCGGCATAAAAACACTGAAATAACATGGATTAGGCGTGCATTATCACCTATTTTCGCGTCCGATGCGCTGATTGGCTTCGGCCAGGCGGCAAATCCGGGCTTGCCGCTTGTCGGGGCTGCTTGCGCTTTCGTCCACCCTGGCCACCAAACCCCGGGTCTATCGCCATACTCTATAGAGAAGCGAAGCGGGTTCTGCCAGGGGGTGGCATCCGCGCCATTGTTACCTGATCCGGACGCTAAAAAACCATGTCTGCCAAAGCAAGCAGAGCTGACAAGCTGCAAAGCACTGTCATTATCTCGAACCGCTTTAGCGAACGGCGGTCACAGGACGTTGCCCATTCCACCGAGGAGTCGTCAGCGGAGCCGCTCGAGGCCGGCAGCATGGTCGGCCGCTATCTTACCCTGAGCCGCATCGGCGTAGGCGGCATGGGGGTAGTTTACCGCGCCCACGATACAAAACTTAACCGGACCGTGGCGCTCAAGGTGCTGCCACCGCGGCTGTGCAAATTCCCCGAATATCTCAAACGGTTTCGCACTGAAGCCCAGGCCCAGGCACGGTTAAACAGCCCCTACATCGTCACCCTGTATGAGCTGATGGCGCATCCTGTGGGAGAAATTCTGGTGCTCGAATACGTCGAAGGAGAAACGCTCGAGAACCGCTTGCGCCACTATGGCCCCCTGTCCTTGCCGGAAGCGGTGCGCATATTTGAGCAGACGCTGCGCGGCGTGGAACACATTCACCAGATGGGCGTGGTACACCGGGATCTCAAGCCCAGCAACATTTTTATCACTCATGACGGCCAGGTCAAGCTGATGGATTTCGGTATCGCTCGGCTCATGGACAATCATGACTCTTCTCAGAACGACACCATGGTCGGCACCCTGCTTTACATATCCCCCGAGCAGATCAATGGCCGGGAAACCGACTGCCGCTCCGATGTCTACACACTGGGCATCAGCCTGTTCGAGGCTGTCACCGGCCGGCTTCCGTTCGAACGCCGCAGCGACTACGCGCTCATGCATGCGCATGTTCAGGAAAATCCGCCCAGCCCCAAGGAATTCCAGCGGCGGCTGCCTCCGGAACTTGAATGGGTCATTCTCAAGGCGATTGAAAAGGACCCGAACCGCCGGTTTCAGAGCGTGGCGGAATTCCGCACCGCCCTGCTGGAACTGGGCATTGTGAACCGGCGTCAATCCGCCGCCGGCAATGCCCTGTCTGAAATGCGTCAGTCCTGGAGTCACCACGAAAAAAAGGCGGAACACCGCATATGGGGTGGTATATGGACGGACCTTTCACTGGCGACCACCGCGCTATTACTGGTGGTGACATTAGGTATTTTCCCAACACAAAAGCCGTCAACCGAGAACATGATGGCCAACACCGCGCATATGAAAAAAGTCGTGCGCCAGAAATCCGTCATGGTTAACACCAGACAGATGTCGACCATGGCATCCAATGACCGCAATACAAAAACTCAGGCTGCCAAACAGTCCAAAGATAAATTTGCCTCGCTGCGGGATGCCTGGGGCGGTTAATCCGCCGCGGAAACTGCTGCCAGCGATTGGTTATGATCCAGCCTTTGCATCAATTACCGCCAAAACGGTTTATTCCGGTACTTTTCGCCTGCCTAGGTCTGCTGGTAACCGGTTGTGCGAGTTTCCAGCAGCAAACCTGCGGACAGTTCGAGGAAAACCGGAAAGGCACGGATTACACCACGCAATATCAATTCTCCGAGTCGGATTCACGGACGGCCGCCAGGGATTTCAAGAATCTGCCGCGCGGGAAAAACGTTGCCGTCCACTTGTACAAAATGCACATCGATCCGCCAAGGATAACGCCCTGCCGTCATCTCACGATTCACAAAGAGATGTACCTGCAACGAACCATCCGCGCCAATCAGGTTCTGGAAGAAGTCCGGGAATTTTATGCTGACAGTGGCGCGTTGATCGCCACCAAGACCGAAACGGTCGGCGGACAACTTCGCGCCAGCGGTTACTACACGGGAGAAACGCTCCTGCCGATTCCCGAGAATGCACCGATGGGAAAATACCGGATCGTGAGTAAAATTGTGCTGAAGACGAAAAACAAATCAACCGCCAAGGTACTCGCGAAGACCGGCATTAGTTTCGAGGTTGTGCCGCGCCAATAAAAAGACTACTTGATAAACCCGTGCTCGGCCAGGAACTCACGAGTGATGTTGGAACCGCTCCGCGCCGCGCCCTCGCCCAGCATGAGCCGCTCAAGATAGCGCGCCAGGATGTCCACCTCGAGATTGACTTCTGAGCTGTCATTGAGGCAGCCTAATGTCGTCGCAACAAACGTATGTGGCACGATGTTCACCTCGAACTCCGCGCCATGCACCGCGTTCACGGTCAGGCTCACGCCATCCACGCAAATGGATCCTTTTTCGGCGATATACCGGGAGAGTATATCCGGCGCCTTGATACGGAATTGTTCCGAACGCCCCTGCTCACGGCGGTTGAGTACCGTGCCCACGCCGTCCACATGCCCGCTCACCAAGTGCCCGCCAAGCAGGGTGGACAGCGTCAGCGCCATTTCGAGATTCACCGCGTCACCGACACGCCGACGACCCCACGTTGTGCGTGACAACGTCTCACCCGAAACATCGGCCGCGAATTCCGTTGCGGAATGTTCAATGACCGTCAGACAAACCCCGCTCACCGCAATGCTATCGCCTGTTTTTACGCCTGACATATCGAGCTTGCCGGTCGCAATGCGCACGCGCGCATCGCCGCCTATTAATTTTATGGCAGAGATTTTCCCGACTGACTGAATTAGTCCGGTAAACATGAATGAATTATCTACTTTTTGCTCACCTTGGCAATGACACGCCAGTCCTTCCCGATCGGTCGCATATCCACGATTTCAAGATTAATACGATCCGCCATGCGGCTCAGAGGTGGAAGCATAAACATTCCGCGTTCATTATTGCCCATGATATGTGGCGCGTAATAGAGTATCAATTCGTCCACGAGGTTCATCCGCAGCAAGGCGCCGCACAGGGTGGCGCCGGCCTCGACCAGAACCTCGTTAACTTCGAGCCAGGCGAGATGCTTGAGAAGCGCGACGAGGTCCACGGTCTTCTGCGGCGTGGAGATAGGCGTAACCTCGGCACCGGCCTTTTTGAGAGTTTCCGTCAAGGCCGCGTCTTCACTGGCCGTCACGATGAGGGTCTTGCCCTCACCGCGCAGCATGCGCGCCCCGGGCGGCATGCGCAGACGGCTGTCGAGCACCACGCGCAAAGGCTGGCGGCCGATATTCATGTCCCGCACATTAAGCGCCGGATCGTCCGCGAGCACGGTGCTCACACCGGTCAGGATCGCCGAACTGCGCGCACGCCATTTTTGCACGTCGGCACGTGCCTCATCGCCCGTGATCCACTTGCTTTCACCATCCGCCATGGCGGTACGGCCATCGAGGCTGGCGGCGAGCTTCACGCGAACATAAGGTCGCCGGTGCTTCATCCGGCTGATGAAACCCGGATTGAGCGCTTCGGCCTCCTTTTCCATAAGTCCGACATCCACCCGGATACCGTGGCTTTCCAATTCCTTGAATCCCTTGCCCACCACTTGCGGATTGGGATCGCGCATGGCCGCCACCACGCGCTTCACGCCCGCCTTGATGAGCGCCCGGGTACAAGGCGGCGTGCGTCCCTGATGACAGCACGGTTCCAGAGTCAGATAGACGCCGGCACTGTGCGTATGCATCGGACCGGCCTGCCGCAGAGCGATAATTTCAGCATGGGGCTCGCCGACACGCTCATGCCAGCCTTCCCCTATGATATTTCCATCCTTCACGATCACGCAGCCGACGCGCGGGTTGGGGTCAGTGGTATACATCCCGCGTTGCGCGAGTTGCAGGGCGCGCGCCATGAAGCGCGCATCGGCGGCGGAGGTCGTCATGATTTCTTGTCCGCGGACTGGGACTTTCTGCCGTGAGTGGCGCCGGGCTTCGGTGGCGTCTCCGGTTCCGGTATCAACGAAAGCTGCTTGCGCCGCGTCTCGGCGCTCGGTTCGCTCTGCAACCGCTGCACTTCATCGCGAAATGCATTGAGATCCTGAAAGCTGCGATAGACCGAGGCGAAGCGCACGTACGCGACCGGATCGAGTTCTTTCAATTCCTCCATAATCCACTCGCCGATTCTGCGCGACGAAATTTCGCCTTCACCGCTCGCCATCAGTTTGTGCCGGATGCGTCCGATGATTTTTTCGATGGCGTCGGTGTCCACCGGACGTTTTTCCAGCGCACGCGACAAGCCATTGTGCAGTTTCTTCTCGTTGAACGGCTCGCGCCGGCCGTCGGACTTGATAACCTGCGGCAGACGCAACTCGGCGCGCTCGAACGTGGTGAAACGTTCGCCGCAGACCTCGCATTCGCGCCGGCGACGCACGGAATCGCCTTCGTCGGAAAGCCGCGAATCGACGACACGGGTTTCATCGGCGGAACAGAATGGGCAGCGCATACCGGAATAGTAGCAAGCAGTGGATGAAAGGCGAACCGCCCGCCCGGCCAGCGACTAGCCGCTAGCGCTGGCTGGCCTCATACACCGGAAATCGCCGGCAAATCTCCTGTGCCTTGGCCCGCACCGCGGCGCGCACCGAGGCCTCGCCCAGGCGGTCGAGGATGTCGCAGATCCAGCCGGCCAGCTCGCGCGACTCCTTCTCGCCGAAGCCGCGCGTGGTAATCGCGGGCGTGCCGATACGGATGCCACTGGTGATGAACGGGGATTGCGGATCGTTCGGTACGGCGTTCTTGTTCACCGTGATGTGCGCCTCGCCGAGCGCGGCCTCGACGTCCTTTCCGGTCAGTCCTTTCTCGATGAAACTCACCAGGAACAAATGATTGTCGGTGCCACCCGAGACAACCTTATAGCCGCGGTCCATCGTCACCTTGGCCATGGCGCGCGCATTGTTCAATACCTGCTGTTGGTAGGTTTTGAATTCCGGGTCAAGTGCTTCCTTGAATGCCACCGCCTTGGCGGCGATGACGTGCATCAGCGGACCGCCTTGAGTGCCGGGGAAAATGGTTGAGTTGAGTTTCTTTTCGATCTCGGGATTGGCCTTGGCGAGAATGATGCCGCCGCGCGGTCCACGCAGGGTCTTGTGCGTCGTGGTCGTGGTGACATCGGCAATCGCAACTGGATTGGGATAAATGCCCGCCGCCACCAGCCCCGCCACATGCGCCATGTCCACGAAAAGATAGGCGCCGACTTTATCGGCGATTTCGCGGAACCGCTGCCAGTCAACCACGCGCGAATAGGCGGAGAAACCGGCGACGATCATTTTGGGTTTGTGTTCGTGCGCCAGGCGCTCGACCTGTTCGTAATCGATCTCGCCGCTCTTCTCGTTCAGGCCGTACTGCGCCGCGTTGTAAATCTTTCCGGAAAAATTCACCTTGGCGCCGTGCGTGAGATGCCCGCCGTGCGCGAGGCTCATGCCGAGAATGCGGTCGCCCGGGTTGAGCAACGCCATGTACACCGCGGCATTGGCCTGCGATCCGGAATGCGGCTGCACGTTGGCATAGGCGGCGCCGAATAACTGCTTGGCGCGTTCGATGGCGAGGCGCTCGGCCACGTCCACGTATTCGCATCCGCCGTAGTAGCGCTTGCCGGGATAACCCTCGGCGTATTTGTTGGTGAGCTGCGAACCCTGGGCCTCCAGCACCCGGGGGCTGGCATAGTTCTCGGAGGCGATCAGCTCGATGTGATCTTCCTGGCGGCGATCCTCGTTCTGGATGGCGGTCCACAGCTCATCGTCGAAACCGGCAATGGTCATTTTCTTGCTAAACATCTGTTTTTTCCTGATATCACTCGTTTGACTTAGACTTGCGGACAGGTCCGCTCGTCCGGTCCCGGGCTCGAAAAGCGCCATAGGATAGCGAATTTCGACCTGTTCTGCCCAACTTTCGCCGCAAAAATACAGTATGTAATGGCATGGAACTTGCTGATTATTGAAGCGTACCGTTCTGACTGAGTGAGACACGCGCGCCGGCTAAATCCCCATGGAACACCCGACAAAGAATCGCGGACGGAGCCGCCTCCGCCGGCTGTTTCGCCTCGGCATACGCCAGAAGGTCGCACTGGTCTTGTTCGTCACTTTGTTCATCACGCTCACCGGCAGCGGCTGGCTCGCGCTCCAATCCCAGGGCGAGGACATCCTGCGCGAAACGCGATTCCGCGGCACCGAACTGGCGCACTTCATCGCTCAGTCGCTGGCGAACAGCGTCGTCGGCTATGACTATCACACCATCGAGCTGTGGCTGCAGGAGGCGGCCAAAAACGAAGACATCGCCTACGTCAAAGTGATCAGCGCCCGGGGCAACACCATGGCCGAGAGCGGGACACCGCCCGAGCGCACCGGACATATCGCGCTTTTCAGCGAGGACATCCGCGTCAACTCCGAAGTAGTCGGAAAACTCGTGCTCGGTCTCTCCACCGAACGCATTGCGCAGACGCTAGCGAAGCAGAAATCCTCTTACATCAAGCGCGAATCAATCGTGATCCTGCTGCTCGTGATTATCGAGTTCATTGTCATCTCCTATCTCATCCTCCGCCCCATCACCCGGATCTCCGATGTCATGAGCGTGGCGCAGAGCGCCGAGGAGGATTGCGATGGACCTCTCGCTCCGGATGATGCTGCCACAAGCAGCGGGTCTCCAGTGCCCGATCCCGCGATGACGGCACTCCCTGTGCGCACGCGCGACGAGATCGGTGACCTGGCGCGGAACTTCCTGAACCTGCAGGAGCGCAGGCAGCACGCGATTGCGGGACTGCGTCGCAGCGAGCGCAAGAACCGGGCCCTCGTGAACGCCATGCCCGACATGATGCTGCGGTTGAGCCGCGATGGCGTGTGTCTCGACTGCAAGATTCCCCGACAACTGCCGGCGACGCTCATGCCGGAGCGAATGGTCGGCAAGCACATCCTCGAGTCCATGCCCACGGACATCGGCAATACCCTGCTCGAACACCTGAACAGGGCTTTCGCCACCCAACAAATACAGATTTTCCATTACAGTCAAGAGGCCGGCGGCAAAACCCTCGACTTCGAGGCACGCATCACGGTCGGCACGGACGATGAAGCAATGGCGATCGTGCGCGACATCACCGAACAAAGACACATGGAAGAGCGTATCCACTTCCTCGCGCACTTCGACAGCCTGACACAGCTGCCCAACCGACTGCTTTTCAAGGAACGTCTGCATACCGCCATCGAACGTGAACGGCATCAAGACAAAACGGTTGCCGTCATTCACATGGACCTCGACAACTTCAAGATTATCAACGATACCTTGGGACACGATGCCGGTGACCTGCTCCTGCAAGGAGTCGCCGAGCGGCTGCAACGCATGCTGCGCACGAGCGACTACATCACGCGACAGCCACAGAAAGAGCCCGGCGCGGTTCTCTCCCGATCGGGCGGTGACGAGTTCACCGTCCTGCTCACTCACATTGCCGATGCGGCCGCTGCCATGCAGGCCGCGCGGCGCATACTCGAAACACTATCCCAACCATTTCGCATCAGCGGCCACGAGATCGGCGTAACCGCGAGCCTCGGCATCGCGCTCTTCCCGAACGACGGCGCGGACGCCGAGACACTTATCAAGAACGCCGATACCGCGATGAATCATGCCAAAGACGAGGGCCGCAATTCCTGGCGCTTCTATACTCAGGCCATGAACAACACGCTGTCGCGCCGGCTTACCCTCGAGAACCGGCTGCGCCGGGCGATCGAGAACAAGGAGCTGCGGTTGTACTACCAACCTCAGGTTGAGATCGCGAGTGGGCGCATTAGCGGCGTCGAGAGCCTGATGCGCTGGACGCATCCGGACCTCGGCACGGTTTCGCCCGCCGAGTTCATTCCGATCGCCGAGGACACCGGGCTTATCCTTCCGATCGGGGCCTGGGCACTGCGTGAGGCCTGCGCCCAGAATCGCGCCTGGTCGCGGCTCGGGTTCGATCTTCGCGTCGCGGTGAATATCTCCGGCGTGCAGTTTCGCCAGCCCGGTTTCGTCGCGCTGGTGCGCGAGACCCTGCACGATACCGGCCTGCCGGCGCACCGTCTCGAGATCGAGCTGACCGAGGGCGTCCTGATGCGCAATAACGAGGAGATCCTCCAGACACTTCGCGAAATCAAGGCGCTCGGCGTGCACCTGTCCATCGACGACTTCGGCACCGGCTACTCATCCCTGAGCTACCTGAAGCGTTTCCCGCTCGACACGCTCAAGATCGACCGCTCGTTCGTGTGCGGCCTGCCCAACGACAGCGACGATGCCGCGATCTCCTCCGCCATCATCGCCATGGCCCACGCCCTCAAGTTCCAGGTTGTCGCCGAAGGTGTCGAAAACGAGGCGCAACTCGCCTTCCTGCGCCTCAAGGACTGCGACTTGATCCAGGGTTACCTGATCAGCGCGGCGGTACCGGCGGAGACACTCGTCGCGATGCTGGACGCGCGCCAGCCGCCTATTGTTGCCAGCGCCCGGAACCGATCGCAATGAAACAGGAGGTCTGCTCATGAAACCAGGACTACTCGGACTTTTGCTCGGTATCGCCGCGCTGATCTGCGCCGCACCCGTCACCGCCGCCACATCTGGCACGCCGGAACTGAGACTTGGCTCAGTGGCGATGGATACCCCGACGGCGATGCATCGCCGGCTGAAGCCCCTCATAGACTACCTGACTCACGAACTCAGACGTCCGGTCACACTCAGACTTTCGCCCGACCTGTCCAACGCGGCGGATGAAGTGGCGCGCGGGGAAGTGGACATTGCCTATCTGACACCGGTGGCCTACATCAAGGCGCATAAAAGCGGAGGCGTTCGCCTGGTGGCCAAAACCGTCACCAAGGGCGAGAGCTCGTTCAAACTCATGCTGGTGGTGCGCAAGGATAGTCCCATCAAGTCCACCAAGGATCTTGCCGGCAAGAGCTTCGCCTTCGGCGATCAGGCGGCGATCCTGCAACGGGCCGTGGTCATGAATGCGGGTGTGCGTCTCGATCAGCTCGGCTCGTACAAGTTTCTTGGACACTACGACAACATCGCGCGTGGCGTGGCCAACGGCGACTTCGATGCCGGTATTCTCAAGGATACGACCGCCTACCAGTGGGAGAAACGAGATCTGCGCATCATCTACGTCTCACCGCCTCTCCCCCCGTACAACATCGTAACAAGCCGCCACGTTTCCGACATGCTCTGGCACGCCATTCAACAGGCGTTTCTCAAGCTGAATCCGAAGAACCCCGACCACATGGCAATCATGAATGCGCTCGACCCCAGCTATGACGGCTTCACAGCCGCAGCAGACGCCGAGTATGACATCGTGCGCACGCTGATCCGGCCGTTCGCGAAGTAAGTCTGAATAGGCGCACACGCTCTCCGAGCCCGGGGGGGGCTGAACCAGCGCCAGACTCATACGCCATTAACCGTACAGTTCCCGGGCATGAGTAAGAAAATCGGCATAGTTGAGATAGTGACTGCCGTCGCAAGAGAAATTGAGGCCGACGAGGCCGTTGACCACGTTGAGCGAGCCGGCGCGCAGGTAGATATGATTGTCCAGCGAGCGCAGGCGTTTGAACTCGCCCAGTATTTTCGGAATTTCCGGGGAAGGCACGATCGCCTCGCCGGTGTAGGACGAGCACGGATAGATGCGGCACAGCTCCGGGTCGAGGAACTCTTCCGTGACGTGCACACGGTAACGCAGCGGATCGTTGAGCAGCCACAACGTCACCTGGCCGGTGGAGAAATGCACCTTGGCGTGGAACACGCCGTGCCCCAGGAGCAATATCTCGATGCGCGCCAGCACCTCCTCGATATGCCGATCGAATTCGTTCGCGACGCGCGCCTGATCGAACACGAACCGGCGTACCGAGGGATCGCCTCGGATTTGCAACCACCGTGAGCGCATTGTCTTACTTCTCCTGTTTCAGTTTCCTGACCCCATGAATACCGCGCGCCAGCACCACCAGCAACCAATACCAGCCGATCTTGAGCGCGCCCAGATTCTGCATCATGGCTTGCGTGAACATGTATCCCTCGAAATCCCAAAAACTCTCTATCTGTTGCTGTCATTCCCGCGCAGGCGGGAATCCAGGGTTTTCAGTTGCTTCTGGATGCCCGCCTTCGCGGGCATGACGACAAAAACGAGTTTTCACATTTCTTTGAATCAAGCCGCCTTGACCTCGCGCGCGTACAGGAACTTAAGCACCTCGCCGCGCAAGCGCAGGTAATGGGCGTCCTGCACCAGCTCCAGTCGCGCGCGCGGGCGCGGCAAGTCGATTTCGAGAATCTCGCCGATGGTCGCACCAGAGGGGGGAGCCGCCCTTAGGGCTTCGCCCGGGGCGGCGGGGGAATTCATCCCCCCTGTTTGAGCCCCGTTGGTCATCATGACGATGCGATCCGACAGCAGCACCGCCTCGTCGACGTCGTGCGTCACCATGAGCGTCGTGCTGCCCGCGGTCGCGACGATGCGCATCAGCTCATCCTGGAGATTAGCGCGGGTGAGCGCATCGAGCGCGCCCAGCGGCTCGTCGAGCAGCAGCACCTTCGGCTGCATTGCCAGCGCCCGCGCAATGCCGACGCGCTGCTTCATGCCGCCGGAGAGCTCGTGCGGGTATTTCTGCTCTGCATGCGTGAGCCCGACCAGCGCCAGCGCCTCGCGCGTGCGCCGCTTGAGTTCGGCACGGCCCTCGGCGGCGCTGAAAACGCGCTCGACCGCCAGATATACGTTGCCAAAACAGGTCAACCATGGCAGCAGCGAGTGATTCTGGAACACGACGGCGCGATCCGGTCCCGGACCGGCGATCTCGCGGTTGGCGACAAGCAGCACACCGGTCGTTGACTCCAGCAGTCCCGCCACCAGGTTCAACAGTGTTGACTTGCCGCAACCCGAGTGGCCGATGATGGAGACGAACTCACCCTGCCGGATGTTCAGGTTCACGTTCTCCAGCGCGATATAGCGACCGCCACGCGTGTCGAACACCATGGACACGTTTTCGATTTGCACGAACTTTCCCATGAATCACCTCATTAAAAACTAGTGGCTTTAAACCAACTGATTCACCTTTTCCCAAACTGCGGGAGAGGGAGGCGAGCCGAACGCGCTCCGCACCCCCCCTCATCCCCACCCCTTCTCCCGCAAGGGGAGAAGGGGGCGAGCCGAGGCGCGCGCTTCGTGCACGCACTTCCTGCTAATACCGGAACCGGCGCGCCACCAGCAGGATCGCCTGTTCCAGTAACAGGCCGACGATGCCGACGACGAAGATGGCGATGATGATGTGCTCGACGTTAAGGTTGTTCCACTCGTCCCACACCCAGAAGCCGAGACCGATGCCGCCGGTGAGCATCTCGGCCGCCACGATCACGAGCCACGCAACACCGATCGACAGGCGCACGCCGGTGAGCATGTACGGCAGCACCGCCGGGAACAGGATGCGGCTGAACATCTTCCACGGCGACAGCTTCAGCACGCGCGCGACGTTGAGATAATCCTGCGGTACCTGGGTCACGCCGGACGCGGTATTGAGCACCATCGGCCACAGGCTCGAGATGAAGATCACCCAGATGGCCGCCGGCTGCGCCTGCTTGAAGACGTACAACCCGATCGGCAGCCATGCGAGCGGCGAGACCGGCCGCAATACGCTGATGATCGGCGCCATCATGCGATTCAGGAAACCGAAATAGCCGATCAGGAACCCGAGCGGAATGCCGACCAGCGCGGCCAGGCCGAAGCCTATGCCGACGCGCGCGAGCGACAGCAGGACATTCCAGCCGATGCCCTGATCGTTGGGGCCGCGGTCGTAGAACGGATCGCTGAACACCTGGACCGCGGAATCGAAGGTCTTGGCCGGGCCCGGCAATTCGCTGGAGGCGGACACCAGCGCCCACAGCAATACAAAGGCCGTCAACCCGAGTAGCGGCGGCAGCACGTTGTGCTGGAACGCCCGCGCGGCCAGCTGCCACCGGCTCGGGCCCGCGGACAGTGGCGGCACCGGCGCGGTCGTCGCCCGCGCCGGTGCGGGCTTTTCAGCAACGACGTCGGGCTGCTCTTTCTTCATTCGCACGACACTCATGGTTTTCTCCTTTTCGTGAACCGCGGCGTCAGGCCTTGATTTTGAAACCAGCGGCATAGGCCTTCGGGTCCTTGCCGTCCCACACCACGCCGTCCACCAGCTTGCTGGTGCGCAGCTCGGGATACAGCGGCACCTTGGCCGCCGCAGCCGCCTGTTTATAGACTTCGATCTGGTTCACCTGCCTGGCCACCGCCATATAATCCACGTCCTCCTTCAGCAAACCCCAGCGCTTGTGCTGGGTGAGAAACCAGGTGCCGTCCGACAGGTACGGGAAGTTCACTTTGCCGTCGTTGTAGAACTTCATGTAGTTCGCGTCCTTCCACTTCCTGCCGATGCCGTTGTCGTACTCGCCCTTCATGCGGCCTTCGATCACGCTCGCCTCGGTGTTGACGTAGGACTTTTGCGCGATGATTTGCGAGACCTTCGGGCGGTTGGCCATGGTGTCGATGTACTTCGACGCATCGAGGATGGCCGCGGTCATGGCGCGCGCGGTGTTCGGATACTGCTGCACGAACTCAAGCCGCGTGCCGAGCACTTTTTCAGGATGATCCTTCCAGATGTCCTGAGTGGTGATGCCGGTAAAACCGATGTTGTCGAAGATGGCGCGCGCACCCCAGGGCTCGCCGACGCAGTAGCCGTCCATGTTGCCGACGCGCATGTTCGCCACCATCTGCGGTGGGGGCACGACGATGGTCTTCACATCGGTCAACGGATTGATGCCGTTGGCCGCGAGCCAGTAATGCAGCCACATGGCGTGGGTACCGGTCGGGAAGGTCTGCGCGAAGATGTACTCGCGCTTGTCGGTATCGATCAGTTTCTTGAGGCTGGCGCCATCCGTCACGCCCTTTTCCTTGAGCTTGTTCGAGAGCGTGATCGCCTGACCGTTGTGGTTCAGGTTCATGAGCACGGCCATGTCCTTCTTCGGACCGCTGATGCCCATCTGCACGCCATAGATCAGGCCGTAGAGCACGTGCGCGGCGTCAAGCTCGCCGTTCACCAGCTTGTCGCGCACCGCCGCCCAGCTCGCTTCCTTGGACGGCGTGATCTTGATGCCGTACTTCTTGTCGAAGCCCAGCTCCGAGGCGATCGCGACGCTGGCGCAGTCGGTCAGCGGGATGAAACCGATTTTGACCTCGGGCTTCTCCGGCGCATCGGAGCCCGCGGCCCAGGCCGCGGCACGCAGGCCCGGCGCGATGCCGGACAGGCCTAGGACACCGAATCCCGCCAGTCCCGTCTTCAAGAACTTACGACGCGATACGTCCCCGGGTTGTGGCGTCTGCCGCTTCACCGTCTTCTTGTCACTCATCGTTTCGACTCCTCAAGTTGATTGCCAAAAAAAAGGCGCCCACTCTTCCGGGAAAATTCCCGAACGAATGGACGCCGTTGTCCATACCGCGGCCCGCCGTTGGACCGCCTCTTGAAATTCTGTTTTCCGCGCCGCGCTCAGCCCTGCGCGAGCACTTCCTCCGCCGTAATGATGTTCTCCGCCACCTCAGCCAGCTGCCGCCCACGATCCATTGCCATCTTGCGCAGCAGCCGGTAAGCCGGTTCTTCGGCGAGTGCGCGCCGGCGCATGAGGATACCCTTGGCGCGTTCGATGCTCTTGCGTTCGGCGAGCTTGGTCTGCGCCCGGTCGCGCTCGCCGCGCAGCGCCTGAAATTCCTGGAAGCGCGCGCACGCCGCTTCCAGCACCGGCACGACGCGCGCGGGCTGGAAGCCGTCCACCACATAGGCGCTCACACCGGCTTTCACCGCCATCCGGATGATCTGACTATCGCTGCGGTCCACGAACACCACCACCGCTAGCGGCTGTTGCTCGTCCAACCGGCGCAACCCCAGCAGAATATCGGGCGTAGGCTCTATCAGGTCAATGATGAGCGCATCGGGATGCGCCTGTTGCACGTAAAGCAGGAGATCGTCATCCGGCCGAATCACCGCCGACACCTGATGGTGGGCGCTGGCCAGTGTCTGCTCCAGCAGCAACGCGCGCTCGTGGCGTTCGGTCATCAGCAAAATGCGCAGTCTTGCCATTACATACTCCCATCGTTGCTCTTACACAAACCCTATAGCAACCGCCGTGCCAAACCTTGGCTAAAAATGCGAACTCCATGTAATCAAGAAATTAGACATGCATCGGCGTGCGGCGCCGGGATACGGGCGAGTGGCCGCGCACAAGATGAGTGAGAAAATTGCCCGAGAGGCACGAATTTGGTGCAACGAAATACAACTACTTCGCGCTTAATGCAACGATGAGCGCGAATAAGAGTAACAGCGAAACAATCTGCCAGAAGCGCTGGGGGTTGCGCTCATGCCACGACTGCTTGCGCATGACCATCCCGGCACCCTGCGTCATGCCGTTTTCCAATTCAAAGGCCAGCTCCATGGCATCGCCGTGACGTTCCATCGGATTCACCGCGGTCGTCTTGGCGAGCAGCGCATCGAGCCAGGCCGGAAGATCGGGGCGATAGCGATTAAGCGCTACGCGTTTGGTGAAGCGCGGATGTGAGAACGCCTCGACCTCGCCATAGGGGTAATGACCGGCGCTGAACAGGCGATAGAGCGTCACGCCGAGCGCGTAGACGTCGGAGCGTTCATCGCCGGCGGCGCCGTGGAATAATTCGGGCGCCATGTAACTCGGCGTGCCGGGAATTTCCGTCTCGCCGAATTCCTCCACGCCCGGAAGCCGCGCCGCGCCGAGGTCGAGCAACCGCAATCCGGTTGCCTGGGTCTTGCCTTCGCGCGTCAACATGACATTCTCGGGCTTGATATCGCGGTGAATGATGCGCGCGCGATTCAGCGCATAGACCGCCTTGGCCAGCCGCAGGCCGATCTCGACGCCTTCCTTCAGCGGCAGCGGCGGATGGCGCAACAAGCGTTTTTCGAGGCTTTCGCCCGTGTAATACGGCATGATCGAATACAGCTGCGTCTGGCGCCCGGGCGGCAACTCGATGACCTGCGTGACCCCGGGGCTGCGCACCTGCGCCGCCACCCAGGCCTCGCGCGCAAAAGCGCGCCGGTAATGCGCCTCGGAGGTCACGCGCGGATGCGGGAATTTGAGTATGACCTCGCGCGGGCTCAGGGTATCCTCGGCGCGGAACAAGCGGCTGTAACGGCCGTCGGAAATGATTTCCAGTAATCGAAACCCGTCCACCACGTTGCCGGCCTTGGGCAGATCGGCGATAGGCAAGCCGGCGAACGCCGATTCCATCTGCTCGCGATCCGCCGCCGGCAAGCCGACGACATCCACGATGAGCGCGGTGGCGTTGTCCTGGCTGCCCGCCTGCAGCGCCTCCGCGATCAGGCACTGCGCATCTTCCTGCGGCGAGGCACGCGCCTCCAGAATGGCGCGGAGGCGCGCGTCGGACAACACGCCGTGCACCCCGTCGCTGCACAGCAAAAACCGGTCGTGGGTTTTCACGTCGTGCACCGCGTAATCCGCGCGCACGCTCGCCTCGAGGCCCACGGCGCGGTACAGCACGTGCCGCATGTCGGGATGGGCGTGGACGTGATCCTGCGTCAGGCGCTGCAGAACATGCTCGCGCAGGCGGTAGATGCGCGTGTCGCCCACGTGCGCCAGATGCGCGCTGCGTCCACGCAGGATGAGCGCGCTGAAGGTTGTCGCCATACCTTTCAGCGCGGGGTCTTGCTGCCCCTGTGCATGGATCCAGCGGTTGACGGCCGCCAGCGACCGCGCCGCCAGCCGATCCACGCCCAGCGTCTCCGGCAGGCTGTAGTAGGCATCGACGAAGCTGCGTACGCTCGTCTCCGCCGCCAGCCGTCCGCCCGGTCCGCCGCCCATGCCGTCGGCAACGACGGCCAGCACATCCTGCCGCAGGCGGCGCTCGGCGCCTCCGGTGCAAGCCGCCACGTAATCTTCGTTGGCCGGACGTTTCCCGGTTTCGCTCGCAAAGCCGGCACGCACTTCCAGCGTCATGTCAGGCTTCAATTCAGAATTGTGCGCTTTCATCGCCATGAAAACCCAACATCATACGCGCGCGCCCGAGGCCGCGCCCCAGGTGGTGCGCCAGCGCGTCTTCACCATCAGCAGGCCCAGCAGGCCGACCGCCGCCAGCGCCGCGAACAGCCAGAAGCCCGCCGCAAACCCGCCGGTCATCCCCTTGGACCAGCCGAGCGTCTTGGCGAGAAAAAATCCGCCGACACCGCCGGCCGCGCCCACCAACCCGGTCATAACGCCGATCTCATGGCGAAAGCGCAGCGGCACCAGCTGAAACACCGAGCCGTTGCCCATGCCCAGCGCCATGGCGCCGATAAAAAATACCAGCACCGCGCCCCACGCCACTAATGGCAACTGCGACAGTTCCCAGCCGCTGACCTTGGCGGCGGACACCACCCCCACGGCGGGAGCCGGACCCTGCGGCAGATAGGCGATGCTCACATAGCACAAGGCCACGACAACGAACAGGGCCTGCAAGGTTTTCAGGCCGCCGAAACGATCGGCCAGCCAACCACCCACCGGCCGGCACATGGAGCCGGCGAACACCACGAGCGCCACCATCATACCGGCGGCCACCCCGGAGGCGTGATACCAGTGGGTAAAGTAAAGCGGCAGTGCGCTGCCCAAACCCACAAACCCGCCGAAGGTGATGGAATAGAAAAACATGAACCACCAGGTATCCACATCCTGTAACACCGTGCGGTAATTTGCCAGTGTCACCGGCGCGCGCTGGCCCGGTGCATCCTTGGCGAACACGCTGTACAGCGCCAAGACGACGATCAGCGGCAACAGCAGAAAACCGAACACCGATTGCCAGCCGTAGGTCTCGGCCAGCCACGGCACCAACATCGAGTCCAACACCACGCCCATGTTGCCGGCGCCGGCGATGCCCATGACCATGCCCTGAAACTGCGGCGGATACCAGCGCGAGACCTGCGGCAACGCCACGGCAAAGCTGGCGCCGGCGACACCCAGGATCAGCCCGAGCATTTCCACTTCCAGTTTGGAATGCAATCCGTAAAGCCAGGCATAAACCAGGCCCGCGATCACGACCAGCTGTCCCAGCTGTCCGGCGCGCTTGGGGCCGATGTGGTCGGCGAGCATACCCATCGGGATGCGGAACGCCGCGCCCGCGAGAATCGGAATGGCGACAATGCCGAATTTTTCCTCGATCGACAGTCCCAGCTCCTGACTGAGGTAAAGCGCCAGCGGTCCCAACACCACCCACGCCATGAAGCTGACATCGAAATACAGAAACGCCGACAACAACGTCGGCCAGTGACCCACCTGCCGGAACTCGCGCCAATTCATTATCCGCCTCCTTTGGCTGGCGGTATGGCGCCATTGCCTACCGCTGCTCGGCTTTCTTAAGGCAAGTGGCGTGCCATGTCGGGAATAAAACCTAAGCGCTTGATTCAGCGGGGAACGATCATCCTAAGACGATCCATGAAGCCACATGGTTGCACGGTGATGGTGAATGAATCCGGGAAATGCCCGCCTTTGGTGCACCGCGGCGTGAAAAAAACCAACTAAATAAAATAGACAGGATTAACAGGATTTTTCAGGATTTACAGGATTAATTAATCTGAATTTAAAACAATTTTAATCCTGTTTTTAATCCTGTAAATCCTGTCTATTTCTTTTTGTTAAGGATTCTAGGGACGGCCGTCTTCGAGGGTGTTTTTCTTCACCGGCATCAGGTCCTCGCGCGACACACCGAGCCACATGACGATGGGACTGGCCACCAGCGCCGAGGAATAGATGCCGAACATAATGCCGATGGTCAGCGCCAGGGCGAAGTAATGCAGCGTCTCGCCGCCGAAGAACAGCATCGCGAGCACCGCCATCTGGGTGCTGCCGTGGGTGATGATGGTGCGTGAAATCGTGCGCGTGATGGCGTTGTCGATGATCTGCGGCACCGTGTGCTTGCGTAGCTTGCGGAAATTTTCCCGCACGCGGTCGAACACCACCACCGACTCGTTCACCGAGTAGCCGAAGATGGCGAGCACCGCGGCCAGTACCGTGAGCGAGAATTCCCACTGAAAGAAGGCGAAGAAGCCGAGGATGATCACCACGTCATGCAGGTTCGCGATGATCGTCGCCACGCCGAATTTCCACTCGAAGCGGAACCAGAGGTAAAGCACGATGCCGATGGAAACGAACAGCAGCGCCAACGCGCCGTTCTCCACCAATTCGCGCCCGACCTGGGGCCCGACGAATTCAGTGCGGCGCAACTCGACCGTGGGGTCGGCCTGGCGCAGCGACTCCATGACCGTCTCGGACAGCTTGGCGCTGGACGTCTCTTTCCTGAGCGGCAGGCGGATCAGCACGTCACGCGAGGTACCGAAATTCTGCACCGCCACGTCGCGAAAGCCGAGTTTGGCGAGCGAATCGCGGATCTGCGGTACGTCCGCGGACTGGCGGTAATTGACCTCCAGCACCGTGCCGCCGGTGAAATCGACGCCGAAATTCAGGCCCTTCACGATCAGGAAAAACACCGCGAACAGGAACGTGATGCCCGAGATCACGTTGAACGCCAGCGCGTGGCG
The DNA here is from genome assembly GCA_030650525.1 of Sulfuricaulis sp. GTDB lineage: Bacteria > Pseudomonadota > Gammaproteobacteria > Acidiferrobacterales > Sulfurifustaceae > Sulfuricaulis. Next base: position 14,431 of record JAUSDQ010000158.1, on the reverse strand, counting down.
CATGAAGGGAATGTCTTTTTTGATCTTGAAAAATTCCATGACGCGTCTTATCCCGTGGTCGAACTCGTTTCTTTCCAGGCGGTATTGCCGATCGGAATCTTCTCAAGCCGGCGCCGGCTGCCGTAGATCAGATTGACCAGGCTGCGCGACACCATGACCGAGCTGAACATGGAGGTCAGGATGCCCAGGCACAACACCACGGCGAAGCCTTTTATCGGACCGGTGCCGAACATGAACAGCGCCAGTCCCGCGATCAGGTTGGTGACGTTGGAGTCGAGAATGGTGCCGAAGGCGCGCTCGTAGCCGGAGTAGATGCTGGCCTGCGGGGTATTGCCGTTGCGCAGCTCCTCGCGGATGCGCTCGTTGATCAGCACGTTGGCGTCGATCGCCATGCCGACGGTGAGCGCGATGCCGGCCATGCCGGGCAGCGTGAGCGTGGCCTGCAGCATGGACAGCAAGGCCACCAGCAGCAGCACGTTGATCGCCAGCGCCGCCACCGAGATCAGACCGAAGATGGCATAGTAAACGCTCATGAACAGCGCAATCGCGGCGAAGCCGACCCAGGTCGAATGAAAGCCCTTGGCAATGTTATCCGCGCCGAGGCTTGGACCGACCGTGCGTTCTTCGATAATCTCCACCGGCGCGGCAAAGGCGCCGGCGCGCAACAGCAGCGAAAGTTCATTGGCTTCCTCCACGGAATCCAGGCCCTCGATCTGGAAACGCTTGCCCAGTTGCGAGCGGATCACCGGCGCGGTGATCACCTCCTCGACGCGCTTGCTCACGCGCAGCGGACGGCCGTTGACGTCCAGCACCGGCTTACCCTGTTCGTCCAACCGCGGCTCGGATTTGATTTCGATATACACCACCGCCATGCGCTTGCCGACGCTTTCGCCGGTCACGCGCTGGTTGATGGCCGCACCGCGCGCGTCGAGCGCGATCGAAACGATCGGGGTGCTGGACTGGCTGTCAAAACCCGGCGCGGCATCCACGATATTGTCGCCCGAATAAATCAGCCGGTTCTTCAATAGAATCGGCCGGCCATCGCGCATCTTGTACAGCTTCGAGCCGGCCGGCACCTGTCCGGAAAGCGCGCCGGTCAGGTCATGTTCCTCGTCCACCATCATGATCTCGAGGGTCGCGGTGCGCCCCAGGATCTCCTTGGCCTTGGCGGTATCCTGCACGCCGGGCAGCTGCACCACGATGCGATCCTGCCCTTGCTGTTGGATAATCGGCTCGGCCACGCCGAGTTCATTGACACGGTTGCGCAGGGAATTCATGTTCTGTTCCAGCGCCAAGCGAGTCTTTTCAACGATCGCGGTCTGATTCATCCTGGCGCCGATGGCGAAGTCAGCGCCACGATCCGTGTCGCTAAGTTCGATACCGGGGAGTTCCTTGCGCAGCAGCTCGCGGCCCTTGTCGCGTTCGGCGCCGTCCCGAAACCGGATCTCGATACCACCGCGTTCAAAACGGGTCACGGTTAGATATTGCACTTTCTTCTCGCGCAACACGCGGCGCATGTCGTCGGTATAGCTTTCCTCCGCCTTCTTGAGCACCGCCCCCGTGTCGACCTGCATGAGAAAATGCACGCCGCCACGCAGGTCTAGACCGAGATACATGGGTTTGGCGCTAAGCGCCGCGAGCCAGGCCGGGGTCGCGGGCAAAAGATTCAAGGCGACCACGTACTGTTCGCCTACGACCTTCTGTACCAGGTCGCGCGCGCGTATCTGGGTTTCCGTATCCGCGAAACGGATCTTGGCACCCTTGTCCTCAAGCACGATGCCGGCGTAGGCAATATTCGCCTGCTTGAGCTGACCCTCGACGATCGTCAGCAACGCCTGGTCGACCTTGGCCGTGCGTATGGGTGAAATCTGGACAGCCGGGTATTCGCCGTAAAGATTGGGCAAGGCGTAAACAAACCCAATCACCACGATGGCGAAAATCAGAAAATATTTCCAATGAGGATATTTATTCATTTCTATTTTTTGTCACCTCAGATGAACGCGGATTAAATCAACACCATTTTTTTAATATCTGCGTCCATCTGCATTTATTTGCAGTTCCGACAATATTAAACTGACTTAATGGTCCCCTTGGGCAGGATAGTCTGAATAGCTTGCCGTTGCACCTTGATTTCCACCCCTTCGGCAATATCCAGCGCGACATAAGCTTCGCCGAGATTCGCGATCCGGCCGAGCATGCCGCCCGCGGTCACGACCTCATCCCCCTTGGCGAGCGCGGCGATCATGGCCTTTTGGTCCTTGGCGCGCTTGGCTTGCGGACGAATGAGTATGAAATAAAACGCGGCGAACAGCACGCCGAGCATGATAAGCGTCACGAACGGGCTGCCCTGTGACGCGCCCGCGGCGGCCGGGGCCTCGGCCCAGGCCTCGGAGATAAAAAAGCTCATGCAATATTCCCTCAAAAAATAATGGACAGGATTAACAGGGTTTAATTTTGAACTGATTTTAATCCTGTAAATCCTGAAAAATCCTGTTAATCCTGTCTATTTTTCAGTTACCAGCGTCGCCGGGGACCCCGGCCGGCGCATACGATAAAACTTCTTGATGAAATCATCCAGTTTTTTTTCACCGATGGCCTGACGCAGCCCGCGCATCAGCCCCTGGTAATAGTGCAGATTGTGGATCGTGGCGAGCCGCGCGCCCAGGATTTCATTCGCCTGCTGCAGGTGGCGCAGGTAGGCACGGGTATAATGGCGGCAGGTGTAACAGTCGCAAAGCGGGTCCACCGGGCCGGTATCGCGGGCATAACGGCTGTTTTTGATTTTGACGCTGCCATCGTGGGTAAAAAGCCAGCCGTTACGGGCATTGCGTGTCGGCAGCACGCAGTCGAACATATCCATGCCGCGGCGCACCGCTTCCACCAGGTCCTCCGGCTTGCCCACCCCCATGAGATACCGTGGCCAGTCGGCCGGCATCCGCGGGGCGATGTGATCGATGACCCGGAACATGTCCTCCTTGCTTTCGCCCACCGACAGGCCGCCCACGGCATAACCGTCGAATCCGATCTGGGTAAGGCCGGTGAGCGAGATGTCGCGCAAATGCTCATACATACCGCCCTGAATGATGCCGAAAAGCGCCGCCGGGTGATCCGCATGGGCGATCTTGGAACGTTCGGCCCAACGCAAGGACAGCTCCATCGAGGCACGCGCTTCGGGCTCGGTCGCCGGATGGTGGGTGCACTCATCGAAGATCATGATGATGTCGGCGTCGAGCGCCTGCTGCACCGCCATCGACTCCTCCGGCCCGAGAAAAATCTTGGCGCCGTCCACCGGCGACTGGAACCACACGCCTTGCTCGCTCAATTTGCGCAATTTGCCCAGGCTCCACACCTGGAATCCGCCGGAGTCGGTGAGGATGGGGCCCTCCCAGTGCATAAACCGGTGCAAGCCGGCATGGGCCTTGATCGCCCCGATACCCGGCCGCAGCATCAGATGAAATGTATTACCGAGCACGATCTCGGCACCGCCATCACGCAGCTCCTCGGGCGTCATGCCCTTGACCGTGCCGTAGGTTCCGACCGGCATGAAGGCCGGCGTTTCGACCGTGCCGCGGTCGAATGTCATGCGTCCGCGACGGGCCTGGCCGTCGCTAGCAATCAATTCAAATTGCATGCACCGTATCCGGAATATTTCTGGTAACGAACATCGCATCTCCGTAGCTGAAGAAACGGTATTTCCGTTCGACCGCATGACGGTAGGCATTGAGCACATGCCCGGTACCGCCGAACGCACAAACGAGCATAAGCAAGGTGGACTCCGGTAAATGAAAATTGGTTAGCAGCGCGTCCACGATCTGAAATTGGTAATCCGGATAGATGAAAATATCGGTTTCGCCTTCGAATGGTTCCACACGACCAGAACCCATCTCAATAATCCCTCTCCCCTCCGGGGAGAGGGGATTTTTGAGATGACCTCCACCCTTTGCAACCGTCTCGAGGGCACGCACAACAGTCGTCCCGACCGCCACCACGCGCCGGCCTGCATTCCTGGCCGCGTTGATTTTATCGCATGCCGCGGGCGAGACGCTGAGATTTTCCGCGTGCATGCGATGTTCGCGGATGTCGTCCACCCGGATCGGCTGAAAGGTACCGGCGCCGACGTGCAAGGTGACAAAAGCGCTGTCCACGCCCCGCTCTGCCAGCTGCGCGAGCATGGCTTCGTCGAAATGCAAACCGGCGGTGGGCGCCGCCACGGCCCCGCGGTGACGCGCGTACACCGTCTGATAACGTTCCCGGTCAGCGGTTTCATCCGGACGATCGATATACGGTGGCAGCGGTACGTGACCAATGCGCTCAAGAATTGTGGTCACCGGTATATCCCGATCGAAAGTAAGCTCATAAAATTCTCCATCGCGGCGCTTCACTTCAGCCATAATATCGCCATGCAGCGCGAGCTTTTGGCCGGGCTTCGGAGGCTTGCTGGCGCGCACCTGGGCGAGCACGCCGTGTGCGTTCAGGACCCGCTCGATCAGAATCTCGATGCGTCCGCCGCTGTCTTTGTGACCGAAAAGACGCGCCGGTATCACCCGGGTGTCGTTGAACACCAGCAGATCGCCGGCTTGCAATTGCGTGGGCAGATCGGTAAAACGCAGGTCGTGAATGGCGCCGTCGGCGCCATCCAACATCAGCAGACGGCTCGCGGTACGCGGCGATACCGGGTATTGCGCAATCAGCTCTTGAGGAAGGGAGTATTGAAAATCGGATTTTCGCATGCACTTTGACTGAACTCCGCGAAAGGAACGCGGAAACACCTCAGTCACCCCGGCAGGATCATCATACTATACTATGTAGCTGGAGATTGTCTCGGAACTATCGAAAGGATTTATGCCAGGCACCCGTTACACACTTGAAGTCCAACCCATCATTCCTCAGCGGTTGAAACGTCTGCAGGAGCTGGCCAATGACCTGCTGTACAGCTGGGATCGAGAGGTGCGCGGGCTGTTCTTCCGGCTCGACCGCGAGCTGTGGGAATCCTGCGGACATAACCCCAAGGTGTTTCTGCGCCGTGTGGCGCAGAAGCGGCTGAATACTGCCGCCGAAGACCGGGTGTTCGTGGAAGACTTCAACCGCGTCTTGTCGGTTTACGACACGTATCATCAGGAGCGCGCCCAGGCCGACATCCTGCAGTACCTCGACCCGAAGGAAGACCTGGTCGCCTATTTCTGCGCCGAGTTCGGCTTCCACGAAAGCTTTCAGATTTACTCCGGCGGTCTCGGCATTCTCGCCGGCGACCATTGCAAAGCGGCGAGCGATCTCAATATCCCCTTCGTGGCGGTCGGCATGCTTTACCGGCAGGGCTATTTCACCCAGACCATCGATGCGCACGGCAACCAGATAGCGCATTACGCGCCGACCCATTTTGCCGATCTACCGGTGGTTCCGGCGACCGATGCCGCGGGCAAGGAAAGCCACGTGTACATCGACTTGCCGGGAAGACGCGTCATGCTCAAGGTGTGGAAGGCCAAGGCCGGGCATATCACGCTCTACCTGCTGGACAGCGATTTGCCGGAGAATGCCGACGCGGATCGTCGCATCACCTACCAACTCTACGGCGGCGACATCAACACGCGCATACAGCAAGAGTTCGTGCTCGGCATCGGCGGCATACGCGCACTGGACGCGGCCGGACTCAAGCCAACGGTGTGGCACATCAACGAAGGACACGCGGCGTTCATGATTATCGAGCGCTGTCGCGAGTACGTGGCCCAAGGGCTGGATTTCGACAGCGCCTTGGAACTCGTGGCCGCCAACACCGTCTTCACCACCCACACGCCGGTACCCGCGGGTCATGATATTTTCGATGCCGCGCTCATAGCCAGATATTTCGGTCACAAGGTCGAGTCGCTGGGTCTGAACATGGAACAGCTGCTCGCGCTCGGTTCAAGCCCGAACAACCAGGGCGGTTTCAACATGACGGCGCTGGCGATGCGCGGCTCGCGTTTCCGCAACGGCGTCTCGCGCATTCACGGCGGCGTGGCGTCGCGCATGGCGGCCTACATCTGGCCGCAGATCCCTCCGGAGGAGAACCCCATTGGCTGCATCACCAACGGCGTGCACGTGCCGACGTTTCTTGCGCGAGAATGGGCCAACGTTTTTGACATGCGCTTCGGCGGCGGCTGGCGCAATGAATTGCTCAATGAAGAATTCTGGAAACACATCGATGACATTCCGGACCACAGCTTCTGGAGCCTGCGCCAATCGATCAAAGCGGAAATGCTCGCGGAAGTCAAACGCCGGCTCATTATTCAGCATCGTCGCAACGGCACCAGCGAGGCACTGATCGAGCGCTATACGCAGCACCTGTCAGCGCAAGATTCCGACATCCTGACACTGGGTTTTGCCCGCCGTTTCGCCACCTACAAGCGCGCGGCCCTGCTGTTCTCCGATCCGGCGCGCCTGGCGCGCCTGCTCAACGATCCCAAGCGCCGCATGTTGCTGATTTTCGCCGGCAAGGCGCATCCGCACGACCTGCCCGCGCAACATCTGATCCAGGTCATTCATGAATATTCGCGGCGTCCTGAATTCGAAGGCAAGATCATTCTCCTCGAAGGTTACGATCTGGCGCTGGCACGCAAGCTCGTCACCAGCGTCGACGTATGGCTCAATACACCCGAATTCCCAATGGAAGCCAGCGGCACCTCCGGCGAGAAGGCCGGCATCAACGGCGTCATCAATCTAAGCGTGCTGGATGGCTGGTGGGGCGAGGGCTATAACGGCGACAACGGCTGGGGAATCACGCCGCACGGACCGCAGTACGACAGCGTGTACCGCGACCGCGAAGAGGCCCAGGAGTTGCTCGAAATCCTGGAGAAACAGGTCATTCCCCTTTACTACGCCCGCAACGGGCACGGCTATTCGGACGGATGGGTCAAGAAATCCAAGGCTTCCATGAAGTCGTTGATTCCACGCTTTAACGCCCAGCGCATGGTAATGGACTATGTCAGAAAATATTACGCGCCCGCGAGAAAACAGCATCATATAATGACCGGCAATAACTTCGCGCGGGCCAAGGAAGTGGCCGCGTGGCGCAAACGGCTCGATCAGAGCTGGCCGAAGGTGGGGCTACGGCGCGTGGACAGCGGCCAATCCGAGATCCGCTACGGCGAGGTTTTTTCGCTGCGGGTGGCCGCCCATCTGAACGATATACATCCGGACGATGTGCTCGTGGAATGCCTGGTGGGGCAGGAAATGGAAAATGGCGAGTTTATCCGGCTGGACAGCCACATCTTCGCCTTGGAATCGCAGAATGAGGCTGGCGAGACGCTGTTCAAACTGGACCTCTATCCGCGGCTGCCCGGTTTGCAACACTACAAGATACGGATATTCCCGTTCCACCCCGCCATGTCGCACCGCTTCGAATCGGGGTACATGATTTGGCTTTGAGTCGTGAAGTGCCTCTAGCAAAATGAAATAGACAGGATTAACAGGATTAACAGGATTTAAGGATTCTAGAATTTTAAGAAATCCTGTTAATCCTGTTTTTAATCCTGTGAATCCTGTCTATTTTTTCTTTTTACGGTTCACGCCCGTACAGCCGCATCATCCGCCGCAGTCGTTCGCCAAGTCCCGGCGCGATCTGTTCCCACTCGAATCGCCAGTGCCAGTTCCCCTCGGTCGTGCCCGGTGTGTTCATACGCTGCCCGCGCCCGAGTCCGAGCAAGTCCTGCATCGGAACAATCGCCAGCCGCGCCACCGACGCCAGCGCCGCGCGTATCAGCGGCCACGGCATCGACTCGTGCGGATAGCCGAGATATTCCACGACCTGCAATTGTCTTTCCGCTGGAAGATCCTCAAACCAGCCCAGCGTCGTGTCGTTGTCATGCGTACCGGTATAAACCACGCAGTTCAGGCAATGATTGTGCGGCAGATAAGGATTTTCGTGACCGCTATCGAACGCGAATTGCAAGATGATCATCCCGGGCAAACCAAACTTGTCACGCAGCTCATACACTTCAGGCGTAATGAGACCGAGGTCTTCCGCCGCCAGAGGCAGCAATCCGAAATGCGTCGTCAACGCCTGAAACAACGCTTCGCCCGGTACCTTAACCCAGCGTCCGTTCACCGCCGTTTTTTCGGTTACCGGAATTTCCCAACAAGCCTCAAAACCCCGGAAGTGATCGATGCGCAATAAATCGAAACGCCTGAACTCGGTGGTCAGCCGCTCGATCCACCAGCGGAATCCCTGCGCCTGCAGGCGGTCCCAACGATACAGCGGGTTGCCCCAGCGCTGGCCGTCCTTGGAAAAATAATCCGGCGGCACACCCGCCACCACGGTCGGCTGGCCATCGGCATCGAGCATGAAATACTCACGGTGCGTCCAGATGTCCACGCTGTCATGCGCCACAAAAATGGGCACATCGCCGAACAGCAACACGTCGCGCTCGTTGGCATGAGCCCGCAGCGCCTGCCACTGGCGGGCGAAGGCAAACTGTTCGAAACAAACCTGCTCGATGTTGTCGATAAGACGCACCCGCGCCATGGCCAGCGCCTCCGGCTCCCGGTCGCGCAACGGCACCGGCCATCGATGCCAGGCCTGACCGGATAATTCGCGTCGCAGGGCACGATAAAGCGCGTAATCCTCAAGCCAGTGGGCCTCCGATTGAATAAAGGCCTCGAAGGCCTGCCGATCGGAGGGGGAAGCGTGCCGTGAAAAAAAACGGTGCGCCTGCGTCAGACGTTCCAGACGATAAGCGATGGCGTTCTCGACACCGACGGGATCGTGCTTGTCCAGCCAGCCCCATTCCACCAATCGCTCCAGGCTGATGAGCAGTGGATTGCCGGCATGGAGCGACAAGGCATGATAGGGGGAACCGTCGCTGTGGGTCGGACCGAGCGGCAACATCTGCCATACGCTGTTTCCCGATAGCGCCAGAAAATCCACGAACCGGTGTGCCTCCGCGCCGAGATCGCCGTTGCCGATTCCACCTGGCAACGACGTGGGATGCAGCAGGATGCCGGCGCGTCGCTTTTCGAACACCGCCGGTATCATGCGGTGGATATCTGGCCAGGGCGCATCGTGCCACCGTGCTGGGGAACGCCGCCGCCACGCGTGAACACCTGCGCCAGGTATTCCGGCGGCTCCAGTCCGAGCAACTGATAGAGATTGGTCAGATGCTGCCGATACAGTTGCTCGAAATCAGCCACCGTTCCCACCGGATTGTCGCCGCCAAACCACCAGAACCAATCGGAGCCCTCGCACACCGCCAGTTGCCGCCGCGCCCGCTCGAGTTGCTCCGGGCCGAGGTGGCCGGCGGCGACATCGAAAGCACGCTTGGCGTTACCCAGCATGTCCCAGCCGCGGTTTTTGTCCGGCTCGCCGATCCAGGTGGACAGCGTCCCGTAAACCCACGAGCCCGTGGTCAGCGCGCGCAACGATTTCACCGCGACCGTTTTCAGGCAATCCGCGAAGGTCGTCAATTCAATCTGCGGATGCTCCGACAGGCGGCGGTAGAGCGTGCTCAGAAAATAATAGGCGTTCTCGGGATAATGTTCCCAGGCATTTTCACCGTCCATGATAATGGAAACCACATGGTCGGGATGCCCGCGACAAGTGCGGGAAATATTTTCAAGATGATGCACAAGATTGTTTACCGCGTCATCGCCGTGCCAGCTGGCATAAGTGAAACCGATGAGATCCGACAGTCCGTCGTCGCGGAAAAAACAGTTCATGCCGCTGTCCGCCACCGAATAAAGCCGATAAAGCCAGGCTTCTTTCGCGCCGTGCTCCGCGTGGCCGGACTGGGCCAAGCTGTTGCGCAACACGCTTTCACCGCTGGCCGCCCAGCGAAACCCCGCTTCCGCCAGAAGTTTCAGGGACGCCGTGCTGACGGCGCCTTCCGACGGCCAGCAACCGGCCGGCACGAAGCCGAAATGGCGCCGGAAAGTCTCGAGTCCTTCGCGAATATGCCAGCGTACCCGCTCTTCCCCGCCGGGGTATCTTTCAAGCAAGGGCAAGGGCGCCTCCGGCATGGCCTCGCGCGCCGATTGGAAATCGAGCAACAAGGGAAGAATCGGATGGGCATAGGGGGTAACGGAGAGCTCCACTTGGCCGCGCGCGGCCAAGTGCGCGTAACGGGAAATCACGTTTGACAGCAATTCGCCGATGACACTGAGCAGCTCGCGACGGTCATGCAGCGAGTAACCGGTTTCTTTGTCGAGCAGGCGTCGGACGCGCGCGTCGCCGCGCCGTACGGTCTCGCCGAGCCAGGCCAGGTGATACCATGCCAGGAGATCGGCGAGAAACTGATTGCTCAGGTAGCGCATCGATTCGGGATGCGGCACCACCCAGGCGGCCATGTCGGCCAGGCGGCGGTAAGCGGGAAAGCGGGCGATAACGCGCGTTTCGTTGGCGCGCAGGCACTCCTTGATCAGCGTCATCCGCTGGTCATCCGACGAAGGCAGCGCGGGACTGACCAGCGCCGCGAGCAAGGGGTCGCGAATCGCCAGACTGGCGTTCAGGAAACCATCCACCTGGCGCGCATAGTCCTCGATCTGCTCGAGCAGCAGCGGCGCGAAATTGACCACGGCGCGCGCGCCCGGCACCGCCTCGAGATGCGCCGCCATGTCCACGTAATCCTTGATCGTATGCAAGTAGGTCCACGGCAGGCGATAGACATCGCTCACCTGATCGCGATACTGGGGCTGATGCATGTGCCAACACAATACAACCTTCAGACGATCAGCATCCGCCATGCTCGCCCTCCCTGGCGTTGCCAAGTTGGCTACGTTCAACCCCAGCCCGGACTTCTCGCTGCGCAATCCATGCTTCGCTCGAAGTCCAGCCCGGCCATCCCTGGCCGGGCGTTCGCCGCTTTCGCGGCTCACCCATGTCCGGGCGCTCGGCGGCGCGCAGGTACGTTAAGTACCTGCGCGACAACTTCGCCTCGCCCTTGAGACGGGTTTCATCGGACATGATGCAGCTCCTGACCCAGCATCTCCGGCGTTACCAGCACCACCCCGCGCGGCGTCACGTAAAAGCGCTTGGCGTCCTCCTCGAAATTCTCACCGATCACCATCCCTTCGGGAACGATGCAACCCTTATCGATCAAAACCTTCTTCAGCCGGCAATGGCGCTTGATCTCAACAGCGGGCATCACGACGGAATCGATAATTTCACAGAACGAGTGCACCTTGACGTCCGAGAACAGCAGCGAATGACGCACCTTCGAACCGGAGATGACGCATCCTCCCGAAACCATCGAATCCACCGCCATGCCGCGCCGGTCATCGTCGTCGAACACAAATTTCGCCGGTGGTAGCTGCTCCTGGTAAGTCCAGATCGGCCACTCCTCATCGTAAAGATTGAGCTCAGGCGTGACGCCGACAAGTTCGATGTTCGCCTTCCAGAAAGCGTCCACGGTGCCGACGTCGCGCCAATAGGGCTGCTTGCCGGTAGCGGGGTCACGGTAAGGATAGGATATGACGCGGTACGATTCGATGATCGAAGGAATAATATCCTTCCCAAAATCATGCGCTGAATAGGGGGCATCGGCGTCGCGGATGAGCTGCTCGAACAGAAACTTGGTGTTGAACAGATAGATGCCCATGGAGGCCAAGGCGGTGTCAGGGCGTCCGGGCAGCGGCTCAGGCATCTTGGGTTTTTCCTGGAAACCCACGATGTTCCCACGCTCGTCGGTCTTCATGATACCGAACTCGCCGGCGCGTTCGAGCGGTACTTCGACACAGCCCACGGTGGCATCCGCGCCGCTGGCGACGTGATGCGCGATCATGGCACCGTAGTCCATCTTATAAATATGATCGCCGGCGAGAACCAGCACGTAGCCCGGGTTGTGATTGCGGATGATATCGAGGTTTTGATACACCGCGTCCGCCGTGCCGGTATACCACGAGGTCTCGATGCGTTGCTGGGCGGGCAAAAGCTCCACGAATTCTCCCAGTTCGCCGCGCAGGAAACCCCAGCCCCGCTGTATGTGCTTGATGAGCGAATGGGCCTTGTACTGCGTCAGAATGCCCACGCGCCGGATACCGGAGTTCATGCAATTGGACAGGGGAAAATCGATGATGCGGAACTTGCCGCCAAAGGGAACAGCCGGTTTGGCGCGCCACAGCGTAAGTTGCTTCAGGCGCGCGCCGCGGCCGCCGGCAAGAATCAGGGCCAGTGTGTCGTGCGTCAGCCGCGAAATATGACGTGCGGTCTGCTCCCGATACATGGTCGTCCCTCCTTTGTCCGCGCTGCCGCGCATAAATCCATTAGTGCTGCTTCAGAATTTACCACATACCTGCAAATTCAAATACACTAACGGTTTGAATTTCTTTCCATCTTTCCGGGAACCGCGGAACCGTGCCAAAAGTTCTCTTTGTCGCGAGCGAAGCTCATCCGTTGATCAAAACGGGCGGCCTGGGTGACGTCGTCGGCGGCTTGCCCGTGGCGCTTGCCGCGCTGGGTGCCGATGCCCGGCTGCTCTTGCCGGCCTATCACGATGCCGTGGCACATGCGGGCAAGCTTAAAACCGTGGCAAAGTTCCAGGTCACCGGATCGGCCGATCAAGTACAGCTGCTCGAAGGACGGCTTCCCGGCACACGACTGGTCACCTGGTTAATTGATTTTCCGGCGGCTTACGGCCGGCCGGGCAATCCTTATCTCGATTCCCGCGGCCGTCTCTGGCCGGACAACGCCTGGCGTTTTGCGCTGCTGGCGCGCGTGGCGGCGCTGCTCGCGCTCGGGCGCACACCCCTTAAATGGCGGCCCGATGTCGTGCATTGTCATGACTGGCAGACGGGCCTCGTTCCCGCGCTGCTCGCGCAGGAACAACAGCGCCCGGCCACGGTTTTCACCATCCACAATCTGGCCTACCAGGGCCTGTTTCCCCACGAGACATTCGTGTCCCTCGGCCTTCCGCCCGCGCTCTGGTCGATCGAGGGCCTGGAGTTTCATGGTCAGATGTCGTTCATCAAAGGGGGGCTGGCCTTTGCCGACCGGCTGATCACCGTCAGCCCCACCTACGCGCGCGAAATCCAGACAGCGGAATTTGGCGGCGGTCTCGACGGCCTGTTGCGCCACCGCGCCGATCGGCTGACCGGCATATTGAACGGCATCGATACTGAAGTGTGGAACCCGGCGCGGGATCCGTTTCTCGCCAAACAATATTCGGCGCGCCGGACCCAGGGCAAAATCCACAACAAGCGCGCACTGCAGCAGGAATACCATCTGCCGGTGGCACCGAAAACTGCCTTAATCGGCATGGTCGGCAGGCTGGTGGAGCAGAAAGGTATCGACCTGGTTCTCGAAACGCTGCCCGCGCTCATGCGGCGACCGGTACAGCTTGTGGTGCTGGGCAGCGGCGAGGCGCGCTTTGAAGAAGCGCTGCGGGCCCACATGGCCCGCTATCCCAAACGCTTATCGGTGCGCATCGGTTATGACGAGGGCTTGGCGCATCGCATCGAGGCCGGGGCGGATATGTTCCTCATGCCGTCGCGCTTCGAGCCGTGCGGATTGAATCAACTCTACAGCCTGCGCTACGGCACCATTCCGATCGTGCGGCGTGTCGGTGGACTCGCCGACACCGTGGTGGATGCATCGGAAGAAAATATTAAAAACGGCAAGGCCACGGGCGTCGTGTTCGAGGAGGCGCGCGCGGGCGCGTTGCTCGCCGCCATCGGCCGTGCGCTCGCGCTGCGCCGGAACAGCCGGCGGTGGAACCAAATGATGCGGACCGGCATGCGCCAGGATTTCACCTGGCTCCACAGCGCCACCGAGTATTTGCAGCTCTACCGGCAGATCATGCGCGGCAATCGGACGCCGCCGGGAAAACGACATGTCTCGAGGAAAAAAGGAAAATGAAGCAAGCCGAAGCAACGACGCCGAGGCGCAGGTCCTCGACGTCACGCGGCGCCTGGCCGCCGAGCTGCGCTCTCGCCCGGCCGCCGCCAGGGAAATAACGCTCGACAGTCTTCTCGATCGGGAGCTGGGTTTCGATAGTTTGGGCAGGGTGGAACTACTCGCCCGTATCGAACGCGCTTTCAATGTGAGTCTCACGGAACGGGCGCTGGCGACCGTGGAAACGCCACGCGATCTGCTGCGTGCGGTGCAGGCCGCGCGGCCCGGCCATCCGCCGGCGATACCCGCGCCGCAACCGCCCCCACCTCCCGGTGCAACGGAACTGCCGCCGCCGGAGGCGAACACCCTGCTGACGGTCCTGGACTGGCATGTGCGCGCGCATCCCGCGCGTCCGCATATCTATCTGATCGCGGAAACCGGAGAAGAAGAGGAAATTTCCTACGCCATGTTGCAGCAACGCGCGGATGCCATGGCCGCCGGCTTGAGGAAACGCGATCTGCTGCCCGGCCAGACGGTGGCGATCATGCTGCCCACGAGTCTGGAGTATTTTTTCAGTTTCTACGGTGTGTTGCGGGCCGGCGGTATTCCGGTCCCGATCTACCCGCCCGCGCGGCT
>JAUSDQ010000157.1 GCA_030650525.1 Sulfuricaulis sp. | reverse complement strand
ACTGAATATGTTCGACCGTAATTTCGGCGGTCTCAATTTCGATTTCTACCGAAGCCGTGAAGTCTGGAGCGGCACGGTCAACGGCGCCAAGCTGGCCGGCAACCTGAAATTTTCCGGCAAAGGTCCGGCCGCGCGCTTTGAACTTGATCTGGCGCATCTGATACTCCCGGACAAACAGCACCGCGACCGTGAAGTGGAGTCAGATCCGCGTCGTTTGCCCGCCGTGGAGCTGCGCAGCAAATTGTTCCAGGTGTGGGACAAAACTCTCGGCGAGCTCGATTTCATGGCCATACCCGGTGAATCCGGCTGGTCGATCAAACGGTTTAACCTGGCGCGGCCCGATATGAAGCTGAATGCCAGCGGCCGCTGGCGCTTCGTCAATAACAATCATGAGAGCGAATTCAATATCGAGTTCAACAGTCTCGACATGGGCAAGACCATGGAGGCGTTTGGCGCGCCCGGCCAGGTCGCGGGCGGTGAAGTGTCCATCAAGTCACACCTATCGTGGCCAGGCTCGCCGATCAACCCGCAGCTGGCTGCGCTCAATGGCGGCGTCGAATTATCCGCGAAGAAGGGTCGTTTCCTCCAGGTGAAGCCGGGCGCCGGCCGGCTGTTCGGGCTGCTCAATCTGAGTGCCATTGGCCGCTATCTCACGCTCGATTTCAGCCCGGTGTTCGGCAAAGGGCTTATCTACGACCGTATTCAGGGCGAGGTGAAGATCGAACAGGGCAATGCCTATTCCCGCAATTTTTCGATTCGCGGGCCGGCGATGCAGATCGAGGCTGGCGGGCGCATCGGGCTGGCGGCGGAAGATTACGATCTGGCCATCGAACTGCAGCCCAAGATCAGCAACACCGTCACGATCGCCACATGGGGGGTATTGGGGCCGCAGGTGGCCGCCGCGGTGCTGGCGGTGCAGAAGATTTTCAAGAAACAGATCGCCGCGGGTACCCGCATCACCTATGTGGTGAAGGGCCCGTGGGACAATCCGGTGATCACCAAACAGGAAAAAGGCGCTGCGAAAACCACGGACGCCGTGCTAAAAGCGGATGATGAGGCCCAGGTTAGGTGATATTCTATCGGCATGCGGCGGTTTTTTATTTTTCATTCCCATTTATTTCTTCCTACGGTCATTTTTTGTATTAATGATCATTCACCGCAAAGACGCGAAGGGCGCAAAGAAAAACATGGGATTTTTTATAGGGAAGAACCTTTGCGCTCTTTGCGTCTTTGCGGTGAGAAATAGTATTTTGGGGATTATTCATTATAGTTTCCTGAAAGTTGAGCGCCAGATCTATGCGCACGGCTGTGTGTTATGACACGCGTGGTGGCGGTGCAGATGACGTCCGGGCCGCGGGTGCCGGCGAACCTGGATGCAGCCGAACGACAGATCGCCGCGGCCGCGGCCGCCGGCGCGCAGCTTGTCGTGTTGCCGGAAAATTTTGCGCTCATGCCGCTCACGGATGCCGCGCGGATGGCGGCGGCGGAACAGGATGGCCAGGGCCCGATCCAGGATTTTCTTTCGGCACAGGCGCGCCAGCACCGCGTGTGGTTGGTGGGTGGCACGATCCCGATCGTCGCGCCAGCGGCGCACAAGATTCGGGCCGCCTGTCTACTGTTTAACGATCAGGGAGAACGCGTTGCACGCTATGACAAGATTCATTTATTCGATGTGCAGCTGGATAATGGCGAGAGGTATCATGAGTCAAACAACTTCGAGCCGGGCGATGCCGTTGTCGTGGTTGACACCCCCGGCGGCAAACTGGGGCTCGCGGTATGTTACGACCTGCGCTTCCCCGAACTTTTTCGCCGACTGCTTGACCAGGGCGCGGAGCTAGTGGCGGTGCCGGCCGCCTTCACCGCGCACACCGGCGAGGCCCATTGGGAGGTGCTGGTGCGGGCGCGCGCGATTGAAAATCTCTGCTACGTTATTGCCTCGGCGCAGCACGGCCGGCACGCTAACGGCCGCGAAACGCACGGTGACAGCATGATCGTGGGCCCTTGGGGTGACGTGCTGGCGCGGCTGGCGCATGGGACGGGCTACGTCATGGCCGATTGCGACCGCGCGCGCCTGCAAAGCGTGCGTAAAAGTTTGCCGAGCATCCAGCACCGCAGGTTACGATGTGCAGGACGCACAAGTGTCGCGGGAGGCAAGGATGCCGGGAGCGACCTCGCATGAGCACGAGCACGCTGACACTGGCGCGCCAGTTGCTGCTCGAACCCGCTGGCCTGGATGAAGCGGAGTTGATGCGCTTGATGGGGCAGTTGATGTCGGGCCGCGTGGATTACGGCGATCTCTACTTTCAATACAGCCGGCACGAATCTTGGTCGCTGGAAGAAGGCAAGGTCAAATCCGGCAGTCATAGCATCGAGCAGGGCGTTGGCGTACGCGCCTGCGCCGGCGAAAAAACCGGCCTTGCCTATTCCGATGAAATCGTTCTGCCCGCGCTGTTGGAGGCGGCCAGTGCGGCGCGTGCCATCGTGCAGCAGGGCGCGCCAGCGCGCGTGCCCGTCGCCTTTCGCGGCGAGGCGGGACGGCAGCTTTACCGGCCGGACGATCCGCTCGCGAGCCTTCCGGATGAGGCCAAGGTGAAATTGCTCGAGCGCGTGGAGCGAGCGGCGCGCGCGCAGGACCCGCGCGTGAAACAAGTCATGGCCAGCCTGGCCTCGACCCATGAAGTGGTGCTCGTGGTGCGCTCCGACGGCGCGATCGCCGGCGACGTGCGCCCGCTGGTGCGGCTCAACGTGACGGTGATCGTGGAAAGCAACGGCCGGCGCGAGCAGGGTAGTTCCGGCGGCGGCGGCCGCTTCACCTATGATTATTTTTCGCGTGCCGACCAGGCGCTTTCTTACGCGCGTGAAGCGGTGCGCCAGGCGCTGGTGAATCTCGACGCCGCGGAAGCGCCGGCGGGCACGATGCCGGTGGTGCTCGGCCCCGGCTGGCCCGGCATTTTGCTGCACGAGGCCATCGGCCACGGACTCGAAGGCGATTTCAACCGCAAGGGCACGTCCGCGTTTTCCGGCAAGCTGGGGCAGCGCGTGGCGTCCGAACAATGTACCGTGGTGGATGACGGCACGATTCCCGACCGGCGCGGCTCGCTCAATATGGATGACGAGGGCACGACGACACAGAAGACCGTGCTCATCGAGAACGGCATCCTCAAGGGCTATATGCAGGACACGCTCAATGCGCGCCTGATGGGCGTGGCGCCCACCGGTAACGGCCGGCGCGAATCCTACGCGCATCTGCCGATGCCGCGCATGACCAATACCTACATGCTCCCCGGAAAATTCGACCCGGGTGAAATCATCGCCTCGGTGGAGAAGGGGCTTTACGCCGTCAACTTCGGCGGCGGGCAAGTGGACATCACTTCGGGCAAGTTCGTGTTCTCCGCCTCCGAGGCGTATCTGATCGAGAACGGCAAAATCACGCACCCGGTCAAGGGCGCGACGCTGATCGGCAACGGGCCGGACGTGCTCACGCGCGTGTCCATGGTCGGCAATGACCTGCAGCTCGATCCCGGCGTGGGCACCTGTGGCAAGGAAGGGCAGAGCGTTCCGGTCGGCGTCGGCCAGCCGACACTCAAGATAGACAGTTTGACTGTCGGAGGAACCCGGGGTTGAGCGCACTGGTGACCAGCCCGGCGGTGGCGGACAAGGAATCGCGCGCGCGGCTTTCTGCCGTCGTCGAGTACGTGCTCGCCGAAGCCAGGAAATCCGGCGCGAGCGCGGCCGAGGCCGGCGTGAATATCAGCCAGGGTTTGTCGTTGACGGTGCGCCTGGGCGAGGTCGAAACCGTGGAGCACACCCGCGACAAGGGCATGGGCGTGACCGTTTATTTCGGGCAGCGCACCGCTTCGGCCAGCACCACGGATTTCAGCGAGACGGCGCTGCGCGAAACCGTGCGCGCCGCCTGCACCATCGCCAAGTACACCGCGGAAGACGATTGCGCCGGCCTCGCGGATACCGAGCGACTGGCGAAGGACATTCCCGATCTCGATTTGCATCATCCCTGGAATCCGGGCACGGAGCGGGCCATCGAACTCGCGCGCGCGGCTGAATCCGCGGCGCGCGGTGTGGACAAGCGCATCACCAATTCCGAAGGCGGGAGCCTGTCCACTCACGAGGGGCTCGAGGTGTATGGCAACACGCACGGATTCCTGGGCGCGGTCGCGGCCACGCGCCACAGTCTGTCGGTGAGCGTCATCGCGCAGGACGACGGCGGCATGCAGCGGGACTATTGGTACACCGTCGCGCGCGCGGCGGGGGCGCTGGAGTCGCCCGAGAAGGTAGGACTGGAAGCGGCACGGCGCAGCCTACGGCGCCTGGGAAGCCAAAAACTTTCCACGCGCGAATGTCCGGTGTTGTATGAGGCGCCGCTCGCCTCGAGTCTGTTATCGCATTTAGTGAGCGCCGTGCGCGGTTCCAGCCTGTACCGCCAGGCCTCGTTCCTGCTGGACAGCATTGGCCAGCCGGTGTTCGCCGATTTCGTGCGCATCCACGAGCAGCCGCATCTGAAGGGCGCGCAGGGGAGCGCCGCGTTCGACAGCGAGGGCGTGGCCACCAAACCGCGCGACCTGATTCGCGATGGAATTCTGCAAGGCTACGTGCTCGATTCGTACTCCGCGCGCAAGCTCAAGATGACCACCACCGGCAATGCCGGCGGCGTGCACAATCTCACGATCGAGCCCGGCAAGGACGATCTCGCGGCGCTGCTGAAGCGCATGCACACCGGCCTGTTCGTGACCGAGCTCATCGGGTTCGGCGTTAATATGGTCACCGGCGACTATTCGCGCGGCGCCGCCGGCTTCTGGGTCGAAAACGGCGAGATTCAATATCCGGTGGAGGAAATCACTATCGCCGGCAATCTGAAGGATATGTTCCGCCATGTCGCGGCCGTGGGTAACGATGTGGACACCCGCGGCAATATCCGCAGCGGTTCGATTCTGATCGAGTCTATGACGGTTGCGGGGAGCTGACGAAGAGATCAGACATAGTTACCAGCCCACGGTTAGATCCCCTCACCGCTAAGGCGTCGCATGTGTAGCTGCGGCGATGATCGTGGCAGATTACTATATTGCTTTATTGCCAGAGATGCCCAGCATTGACCCCCATCAGGCTCATCTATACTATTTCGAGATATGGACTACCAGCATCTGATCGCTGTTGAACCTGGAAAACGCGGTGGCCAGCCGTGCGTTCGGGGCCTGCGCATCACAGTCCATGACGTGCTGGATTATCTTGCCTCTGGCATGGCTATTGAGGAAATTCTCCGAGATTTTCCCGACCTCACCGAAGAAGATATACGTGCCTGCTTGGCCTTCGCCGCCGACCGCGAACGCAAGCTACTGTCTCTCCCCTGAATAGACAGGCTTGCCCACGGTTCTCGTAGAGAGTGTCCCGTGCACCATTGGTTTTCGTTTAAGCTGTGGATCGGTGCACAGGGCTTGCAGCCCAGGGTGCAACAAAGCATGTTGCACCCGTTCGGCGGCGCCAATGTCCACTGGACATTGGCGAAAACCCCGCCTCACCCTATGTCATTTTTTTGAGATAGCGGCTAATCAAATTGACAAGCGTCAAGCACCACTTTACGCTTGTCAAATGATCAAGAGCTTCCGGCACAAGGGGCTTGAGAAGTTCTTCAAAATAGGTTCCAAAGCGGGAATCCAGCCTCAGCATGCCGGTAAGCTCCAGCTTCAGCTTACTGCCTTGGAGCATGCGACGAGCACAAAAGACATGAACGCGCCGGGCTGGCGGCTTCATCGCTTAAGCGGCGATTTCGCCGGGTTTTACTCGATCATGGTGAGCGGTAACTGGCGCCTGATATTCCGATTCGAAGACAAGGAAGCCGCGGACGTGGATTACGTCGATTATCACTGAAACGAGGTATTGATATGGCTATGCATAACCCTGCCCATCCTGGCGATGTGCTGCGCGAGTATCTGCCGGAGAACATGACGGTGACGGAAGCGGCGCGCCGCCTGGGCGTTACCCGGCAGGCGTTCTCGGCGCTGTTGAACGGCCGCGCCGGTGTGAGCGCGGAAATGGCGTTGCGCCTCGCTCAGGCGCTCGGCACCAGCGCGGAAATGTGGCTTTCGATGCAGACCGCTTATGATCTGTGGGAGGCGAAACGCAAACCGCCCAAGGTCAGCCGCATTGCGGCCTGAATTCGGTGTGTGACATGTCATTCTCTATGATCTCTGTGATCTACGTAGTTAAGAAATCATGAAAAATCACTTTGCGAATTGCACGTTGTCACGGACGCTGGCCGACGCGGTAACGACGCATAAGCCTTTGTGATGGTCGCGGTTTTATTCCACCCTAAATCAGAAAATCCTGATATACCGCTTCATGGCGTTCCCAAGATTCCGCTACCAACTAACGGTGTCGATGGAACAATTCCTCCTGCCACCGGTGAGGGGATTCGCGCACCAAACCGGCACAAATGATATTTGTTTGACAACTGGACCAATAGACCAATAGGACCAATAGTAGGACCAATAGGGTCAGACTCGATGACCAATAGGGTCAGACTCGATTGAAACAGACTGACCGGGTATAGTCACTGCAAGAATAAACGACAACGGAGTGGCCCATGGCCCGCTTGCCTCGCTATGTCTTGCCCGGACAACCCCAACACGTTATCCAGCGTGGGAACAATCGCGGCGTTACTTTCTTCACCGAGGAGGATTACGCTTTCTACCGGCAGTGTCTGAAAGAAGCGTGCGACAAACATGGCGGCGCCGTGCATGCCTACGTGCTGATGACTAACCACGTACATCTGCTGCTCACACCGGATACCCCTTTCAGCATCGCCAAGGTTATGCAATCCGTCGGTCGCCGTTACGTGCAATACGTCAATTACACGTATCGGCGCACGGGGACCTTGTGGGAGGGGCGATACAAGGCCACGCTGATCGACAGCGAACACTATCTTCTCACTTGCTCGCGTTACATCGAACTTAATCCGGTACGCGCCGGCATTGTGGCGCATCCGAGTGATTATCCGTGGTCAAGTTATCGCGCTCACGCACACGGGCAACCGGACACGTTGGTTCAAGATCACCCCTTATACCTGGCGATGGGGAATACGAACAGCGTACGTCAGGAAGCCTACCGGGCATTGTTCAAAGTGCAACTCGATGCGGCGACTGTCAATCTCATCCGGGAATCAACGAACAAAGCGTGGGCCTTGGGCAGCGACAGGTTCCGGGAAGAAATCGAGGCGGCTCTACAGCGTCGTACACGCCCCTTGCCACGTGGCGGCGCACGACGGCATAACACGGAAACCGAAACGTCTGAACTGTTATGATCAACCGAGTCTGACCCTATTGGTCCTATTGGTCCAGGGCGTGGCCACCAAACCGCGCGACCTGATTCGCGATGGAATTCTGCAAGGCTACGTGCTCGATTCGTACTCCGCGCGCAAGCTCAAGATGACCACCACCGGCAATGCCGGCGGTGTGCACAACCTCACGATCGAGCCCGGCAAGGACGATCTCGCGGCGCTGCTGAAGCGCATGCACACCGGCCTGTTCGTGACCGAGCTCATCGGGTTCGGCGTCAATATGGTCACCGGCGACTATTCGCGCGGCGCCGCCGGCTTCTGGGTCGAAAACGGCGAGATTCAATATCCGGTGGAGGAAATCACTATCGCCGGCAATCTGAAGGATATGTTCCGCCATGTCGCCGCCGTGGGCAACGACGTGGACACCCGCGGCAATATCCGCAGCGGTTCGATTCTGATCGAATCCATGACGGTGGTGGGGAGTTGACGTAAAATCTGGCATGGAGGGGGCTGTGTTTGCTCAAAATTAAATCGCCCTGAGATATGCCCACTTCACACGGGCACATGGTTAAGCCACACCCGCCCAGATTAATTAAATCATTCCTAGCTTCCCCCCGCTTCCGTGTCACCTCCGGCCTCGTCGTAACAAGCAAATTAATGGCCATGCCCCGCGTGGCAAATTCCCCTTTGCGCCGGCGCACGAGTCCTCTACACTCTGGCCGCGAAAAATAGATAAATCCCCATGGCCAAGGCGCGCAAACCAAAGAAACCGGATCACCTGAAACGCGTCCTGGCCGCGCTCGAGACCGGTGATCCTACTCTTGTCCGCGGTATTCTGGCCGAGCTGCACCCGGCGGACATCGCCCGTATTCTGGAAGGCCTGACGCTGGAGCCGCGCACCGCCGTCTGGGCGCAGGTGGATATTCAGCACATGGGCGAGGTCCTGCTGGAGCTGCCCGAGGCGGTGCGCGTCAATCTCGTCAAGCTGATGGATGACAAGGCGCTGGTGGCGGCGGCGCACACCCTCGATACCGACGACATTGCCGACCTCATCCCCGACCTGTCGGACGAGGTGATCGCGGAAATCCTGTCCGCGCTGGACAAGCAGGACCGTCAGCGCCTCGATGCGGTGCTGCCCTACCCCGAGGACACCGCCGGCGGCCTGATGAACGTCGACGCCATCACGGTGCGCGAGAACATCACGGTCGAGGTGGTGTTGCGCTATCTGCGCCGGCGCGACGAATTGCCCGAGCACACCAACCGGCTGTTCGTGGTGAATCGCAGCGACCGCCTGATAGGCGATCTGAAGCTGACCAGACTCCTGACCGCCGAGCCGAAAGCCCGTGTATCGCAGGTCATGGAGCGGGAACTGATCAAGTTTACGGCGCTCACGCCGGACAAGGATGTGGCGGCGGCGTTCGAGAGTTACAATCTGATCTCCGCGCCGGTGGTGGACGAGAACGATCGTCTGCTCGGCCGCATCACGGTGGATGACGTGGTCGACGTTATCCGCGAGCAGGCCGACCGCCAGGTGCTCGCGCCGGCCGGTTTAAGCGAGGAGCAGGACATCTTCGCGCCGGTGGCGCGTTCGAGCCGGCGTCGCGGGATCTGGCTCGGCATTAATCTTGTCACGGCTTTCATCGCCTCCTGGGTCATCGCCTTGTTCGAACACACGATCCAGCAGGTGGTGGCGCTGGCGGTGCTGATGCCGATTGTCGCCAGCATGGGCGGCAACGCCGGTACCCAGACGCTGACGCTGGTGGTGCGCGGCCTCGCGGTGGGCACGATCTCGGAGAGTAACGCGCGCCGGTTGCTGTCGCGCGAGCTCATGATCGGGGCCGTCAATGGTCTGATCTGGGCCCTGGTGGTCGCCGTGGTGGCGGTGTGGTGGTATAGCAACCTGGTGATTGGCGCGTTGATCGCCGCCGCCATGATCATTAACCTGGCGTTTGCCGCGTTCTCCGGTGTGGCGATTCCCTTCCTGGTGCGCCGGCTCGGAGTCGATCCCGCCCTGGCCAGCGGCGTTATACTTACTACCGTTACCGATGTTGTCGGGTTTTTTGCCTTTCTGGGCTTGGCGACGCTGTTTCTGGTCTGATCGCCGGAAGGGGGTAAAACCCCACGCTGGAGCGAGAAAAACCGCCACACAAGCCTTGAAAACCCCCATTTATCTGGAGATTTTGCCCGTGCCCCGGTCGTGTGCCATATTTAATAAGAGGGTATACGACACATGCTGCCAAACACCATTCAGCTCATCAGCCAGGCGATCAAGGAGAATCGTTGCATCGCCATCCGCTACCACGACCAACGCCAGATCCGGGTGGTGGAACCGCACGCGGTTTACACCGACGATCGCGGTGAGTTGGCCATGGATGCCTATCAGACGCGCGGTTATTCAGCCTCCGGTCGTCCACCGCCGTTCTGGCGCCCGTTCCGTTTGAAGAAGATTACCGCGGTGTCGGTACTCAAGGAAAAATTTCAGCCGCGCATCGCGGAGGGATTCAGCGCCAACCGTTTGAAATACCGCAGCGGATTGGTGGCAATTGTGCAGGATAGCCAGCCGGCCTTCGGCTACGTTTATCCCGCCCCGACGACGGAAATCGGTCCGCACCTGCCAGACGATTCACGTCGTTAATACGTCTTTCCCCGCCCGAGTAAAAAAACTGTTCAGCGGTCGTTGAGTTTTTCGACCATCGCGTGCACCGCGCGCGTGTCGCGACTTTTGAGCACCCGGCTTGCGAAACGCTGGAGGGCGCCGACGTCACTGTTACGCACGATTTTTTTCACCTCGAGCATCGTCGCGGGATGCATGCTGAATTCCGTGAGCCCGAGCCCCAGCAGCAGGCTGGTGTAGCGCGGATCGCCCGCCATTTCACCGCACATCGCTACGGGAATACGCGCCTTCTTGCCCGCCTGGATGGTGAGTGAAATCAGGCGCAATATCGACGGGTGCAGTGGGTCGTAAAGGTAGTTCACGGCATCGTCCACGCGGTCGATAGCGAGGGTGTACTGGATGAGATCGTTGGTACCGATAGAGAAGAAGTCCAGATACGGTGCGAACAGATCCGCACATATCGCCGCCGCCGGCACTTCAATCATTCCGCCCACGGCCATCTTCGGGTTGAATTTCACACGGCTGCGTTTGAGTTCGCTCTTGGTTTCCTCGATGAGATCGAGCACGCGAAAAAGTTCATCCTGGCTCGAAAGCATGGGGATCATCATTCGTACGTTGCGGTGAATCGAGGCGCGCAGGATGGCACGTAACTGGGGACGGAACAGCGACGTATCGTGTAGACAAAGCCGCACCGCCCGCAGACCCAGCGCCGGATTGATCGTGATAGTCGTGCCGGCACGACCGCCGTCCACTTGCTTGTCGGCGCCGAGATCGAGTGTGCGGATGGTTATCGGTTTTCCCGGCAGTGATTTAATGACCTTAAGGTAAGCGCGGTGCTGTTCCTCTTCGTTCGGCGGCGTGGGCCGATTCATGAATAGAAACTCGGTGCGATAGAGCCCGATGCCATCGGCGCCGGCCTGGGCGGCGGCGCGCACGTCGGCCGGCAATTCGATATTGGCCAGCAGTGTAATATGGCGACGATCGCGCGTGATCGCACGGCTGGTCTTGAGACGGTTAAGTTCACGGCGCTCGCGGGCGAGCTCGTTTTTGCGCCGGCGATATTCGGCGACGATATTACGGTCGGGCGCAATGATGAGCATGCCGCGTTTGCCGTCGACGATCAGTTCTTCGCCGCTACGGACATAACGCGTGGCGCTGTGCGCCGAGACGATCGCCGGTATGCCGAGGCTGCGCGCCAGAATGGCGGTGTGGGAAATGGGGCCGCCCAGGCTGGTCACGAACGCGTGCACGTGATTGTGCTTGAGCATCACCGTGTCGGCCGGCGTCAGGTCGTCCGCGACCACAATCTGGCCGGCGGCTATTTTTTCGTGTTCGTCGTAGTTTTTCTGAAGCAGATTGCGCAGAATGCGGTTGACGACCTGATTGACGTCGATTTTCTTGTTGCGCAGATAGTGATCGTCCATCTGTTCGAACATCGCGCTCAGAATATCGCTCTGGGTTTTGAGCGCCCATTCAGCGTTGCATTGCTGCTGCCGGATAGCGTCACTCGTCGCCATGGAGATCATCTTGTCATCGAGCATGAGCAAGTGCGCATCCAGAAAACTCGCGGCCTCGGGTGGCGCGTTGGCGGGTATATGCTCGCGCACTACCAGCAGTTGCCGGCGCGACGCCTCGACAGCGCGCTGGAAACGCGCCACTTCTTCCTCGATGTATTCCTGGGGGATGGCATATTCGGGAATTTCCGGTATATCACGCTGTAATACGAAGGCCTTGCCGATGGCAATGCCGTCGCTGACACCGGTCCCGTGCAGAGCTAGCATGATTGTCTCAAGGCGAACGAGCGCAGCGAGTAGGGCTTCATTTTTGGAAAGCAAGCTTGCACAAAAATAGCCATTTTAGGAAAGCAAGCCTGCACAAAAATAGCCATTATAGGAAAGCAAGCTTGCACAAAAATAACCATTTTATTCGCCTTCTCCGAAACGGTCGCTGACCAGCTCGGTCAGCGCCTCGATCGCCTTTTTCTCATCCTTGCCGTCGGCGCAGATCTCGAGCTCCGCCCCCTTGGCGGCGGCCAGCATCATGATGCCCATGATGCTCTTGCCGTTGATCTGCTGGCCGTTGCGCTTGAGCGTGATCTCGGCGGTAAATTCCGAGGCCAGACTCACAAATTTGGCGGAGGCGCGCGCATGCAGGCCGAGTCTGTTGATGACGATAATTTTCTGGCAGCGCATTACTTGGTCCCGCGCGCCTGTTCCGGATTGGCGGCGCAGATAATGCCGCCGCTGCCGCCGCTCAAGGCCTTGTCGATGAGATCGTCCATCTTGAGATGCCGATAGTTAAGCACCCGCAACAGCATGGGCAGGTTGACTCCCGTGATCAGCTCAATCCGGCCGCGAACCAGCAGCCGGCAAGCGACATTAGTATGCGTGGCACCGTAGACATCGGCAAGAATCAGCGCACCGTCGCCATGATCCACTTTCCGCAGGCCTTGCCGCAGCAGCGCATCGATCTGTTCGGGCGTTCCCGTGTACTCCAGTTCAGTGGCTTCGAGTTGCGGTGGCCGGCTTCCCAGCGTGTGGACGATGGCGTCGACCAGACCGGCGCCCAGTTTTTTTTCCGCAAGAATGAGTAGCCCGATCATTTGAGCTCCCGGTGACGCACCTGTGTCTTGATGCTCTTGCCCGAGAAGTACTCGGCAAGTTTTTGTACAAGATAAACCGAACGGTGCTGGCCGCCGGTGCATCCGATGGCGATCGTGAGATAGGTGCGATCCTCGCGCTCAAAGCGCGGCAGCCATTTTTCCAGAAAACCCCGTATTTCATCGCACATTAGTTTTACTTCATCGTTTTTTTCCAGAAATTGCACGACCGGTTTATCCAATCCGGTGAACTGGCGCAATTCGGTCTGCCAATAGGGATTGGGCAGACAGCGCACATCGAACACGTAATCGGCGTCCAGCGGTGTGCCGTGTTTATAACCGAAAGATTCGAACAGCAGGGTAAGCCCGGCGGTTTCCTCGCCGCGTGCGAAATTTCTCACCTGCGTGCGCAATTCATTGGCGGTAGTGCGCGTGGTGTCGATGCGCAGTGCCGCGTCAAACGACAGCGGTTCGAGCAGTTTCTTTTCCATGTGTATCGCTTCCACCAATGGCGTCTGTTCATCCAGCATGGGATGCTTGCGCCGCGTCTCCTTGAAACGCTTGATCAGGATGGAATCCTCGGCCTCGAGGAAAATGATGCGGTAATGAATGCCGCGTGTGTGCAGTTCGTTGAGGCTTTTCGGCAAATCGGCAAGGAAAGCCCGGTTGCGAACATCGAGACCTATGGCGGCATTCACGATCGCGCCGCCGTTCATTTCTGCCAGCAGACCGGCAAAATGCGGCAGCAATGCCGCCGGCAGGTTATCAATGCAGTAGAAACCGGTGTCTTCCAGGGCCTGCAGGGCAATGGTCTTCCCGGAGCCGGACAGACCGCTGACGATAAGAAAACTCATCTAATCAACTTTGCTGCGTGCCTTGCGCAACGCGTCGCCCGTGAGCGTCCCGCGCGGAACGGGACGATTGGTGTTGTTATTGTTGTTCATGTGCTTCTCATGGCGCTTCATGAAATCCTCGAGCGGATCGAAACCCCACATATGCAGGATGTAGGCGCGGGTGGCGGCTTCCACGAGCACCGCCAGGTTGCGGCCGGGGCCGACGAAAAGCGAGACCTCGGGGATTTCCACGTCGAGGATAGCGCGGGCCAGCCGTTTCGCCTGCAGGCGGTCGATTTTGCTCATTTTCTGACGCTGGATGGTTTCCAGACGCACGATCAGGTGCAGCTTCTTCTTGTGCCGGACCGCGGTCTCGCCGAACATCAGGCGCACGTCCAGGATACCCAGACCGCGCACTTCCAGATAATCCGACAGCAGTGTGGGGCATTGTCCCACGAGGACATCGGGGCCGACGCGCACGAACTCAACGGCATCGTCCGCGATCAGGCGGTGGTTGCGCGAGAGCAGTTCGAGCGCCAGTTCGCTTTTGCCGATGCCGGACTCACCGGTGATCAGCACGCCCATGCCCATGACTTCCATGTACACGCCATGCACGGTGATGCGTGGCGCCAACGCCCGCGTGAGATAATACTGAAGATGGTCGATCACCATCGGGCTGGCCACGGATGAAGCGAAAAGCGCGAGCGAGGTTTCGTTGGCGGCTGCGATCAGGTCGGCGGGAATTTTCCGGTTAATGGCGACGATGACCACCGAGGTTTTGTCGCAGGTAAAGAGATTACGGATCGCCGCTTGGCGCTCCGCTTCACCGAGTTTAGAGAGGTAAGTGAGCTCGGCCTCGCCGATGACCTGAACACGGTTCGGATGCACGAAATTCAGATGGCCGACGAGCGCCATGCCGGGAAACTTCGCGGTCGTGGGCTCCAGCAGGCGGTTTCTGCCGGCCTCGCCGGCAACCCATTTGAGCTTTAACGGGCCGGACTCAGCCTCGAAAAGATCGTGCGCCGTGACCGCCGGCGTGGACGTGGAATCAGCGAGCGCACCGGTTTTCGGCGCGTGCGAAGCACTGGCAGATTTCTTCCGTGGTTTGCGCCGCAAGCAGCTCTTGCCTCGTTTCGTGGTCGCGAAAAATACCCGCCAGCCGGGACAGGATCAGCAGATGTTCTTCTGCCGCGTTGTCCGGGACCAGCAGGGCGAACGCCATTGTAACAGGTTTGCGGTCGATGGCGCCGTACTCCATGCCGTGCGCGAGGGTGGTAAAGGCGCCGATGCACCGAGCCAGCCCCGGGATCCGGCCGTGGGGAAGGGCGATGCCCTGCCCGATCCCGGTGCTCCCCAGCCGTTCCCGTTCGATAAGTGAATTCTGCCCGATCCGCCGGTCGAGGCCGGCCACGTCCCGGCTTAAAAGAGCGCTGAGCTGACCGAAAAGATCCTCCTTGCCGGAAACGGTCAGTTTGAGAGTAATGCGTTCCGGGGGCAGGATTTCGCGGATGTGCACGGCCGTGGCCGGATCGGACAGAGTGTGTTTCCCCGGCATGGCCGGTTGATCACAGGGCCTCGAGCTTTTTAATCGATCCTTCGCCGCGGTGGTGGCTCATGGTTTTTTCCTTGTGCTTGAGTATCTGGCGATCGAGCTTATCGGCCAGCGAATCGATCGCCGCGTACATATCGGCCCCTTCGGCATTGGCGTGCAGCGTGGCGCCACGCGCGTGGATGGTCGCCTCCGCCTGGTGCCGGTTTTTCTGGACATGCAGAACGATATTGGTGTTTATGACATGGTCGAAATGCTTCTGGATGCGCCCGATTTTCTCGGAAGCGTAAGTGCGCAGAGGTTCGGTGATTTCGACTTGATGACCGCTAACCGTGATTTGCATGCGTGCTCTCCGGGTGGAAATAGGGAAGATCCGAATAAATCCAAAATAAATACTATTTCTCACCGCAAAGGCGCAAAGAGCGCAAAGGTTTGTCTCAATAAAAATTTCATATTTTTCTTTGCGTTCTTCGCGTCTTTGCGGTGAATAATCATAAATCAAAAAATCCTTAGACGAGCGACTTTCGCTGGTTGGAGGGGGGGATATTCATCGACTCGCGGTATTTGGCGACCGTGCGCCGGGCAACATTGATGCCCTGCTCGGAGAGGATTTCAGAAATCTTGCTGTCGCTGATCGGCCGTGTCGTCGTTTCACACTCCACCAGCTTCTTGATGATCGATCGGATTGCGGTCGCCGAACAGGTGCCGCCGTCGGCGGTGGATACATGACTGGAGAAAAAATACTTGAGTTCGAATATTCCGCGCGGGGTCAGCATGTATTTATTGGTGGTTACGCGCGAGATGGTGGATTCGTGCATGCTCACCGTGTCGGCGACATCATGCAGCACCAGCGGCTTCATGGCCTCGGCACCGTGATCGAAAAAAGCGCGTTGGCGATCCACGATCGTGCGCGACACCTTGAGCAGTGTCTCGTTGCGGGAATGCAGGCTTTTGATGAACCAGCGCGCCTGCTGGAGCTGATCCTGCAGATAACGGTTGTCGGAACTCGAATCTCCACGATGTATCATTTTTTCGTACTGGCGGTTGATGCGCAGTTTCGGTGATACGTCCGAATTGAGCTCCGCGCGCCACACCCCGCGAACTTTCTTAACGATGATGTCGGGGACTATGTAGCTCGCCTGTGAAGACGTTACCGAATTACCCGGTCGCGGATTCAGGCGCTGAATGAGTTCGATAACCTGCTGCAGATCTTCCGCCGAGAGTTTCAGGCTGCGGCGCAACTGGGCGTAATCCCGACCGGCGAGCAGCGCCAGGTTCTGCGGGGTCGCCAGGCTCAACGCCGAGCTCAGATTGGGTGTTTCGGGCGGCAGTAGCTTCATCTGCAATTGCAGGCACTCGGCGAGGTCGCGCGCGCCGACACCGATGGGGTCGTAATTCTGTATCTGGTGCAGTACCGCCTCGATCTCATCGAGCTCGATAGGCGGGTGCTTGCCCAGGGTCTGCTGGATTTCCTCGAGCTTGCAGCTCAAGTAGCCGTCCTCGCTGATGGCGTCGAGCAGCGCCAGTGCAATCTGCTTGTCGGTGTCCGAGTAGGGCGTCACCTGCATTTGCCATAGCAGATGATCGTGCAGCGTCTGGGGTGGGCTGTTGCGTGCATCGATGTCCGGGAAATCGTCATCCGAGGCCGAGCGGCTCCCGGAAGGAGCGGTCATGGATTCAAAACTATCGGTCCATTCCGTTTCGAGGTCGTCATTCGGGCTAGAGTCGACGTCGGGACCGGAATCGGCTGTCGGAAGTGTCTCGGGCTCGTTGTGGATGTCGGTGCCGTCCAGGCCCGCGGCGGCGGAAGTGTCCGTCTCGCCTTTGGCGTCGGCGGCCTCGTCTTCCCTTTCGTTTTCCTCGAGCAACGGATTGCTCTCGAGGGCTTCCTGGATTTCCTGCTGGAGTTCGATGGAAGACAGCTGTAGCAGCCGGATGGCCTGCTGCAGCTGGGGGGTGATGGTTAGATGCTGACCGAGTTTGAGGTCAAGTGACTGCTTCATAAATACAGGCAATGGTTCTGTGGTAAGCGGGTCCGTTCCGCCCGTGGAGCGATCCTGCGTTGACTAGCTTGAAGTTTAGTACAAATTCATCCGCGGGGGGCTCCCGCCTGTCGCCCGGGTGCGCAGCGCTGTCGCCGCTATACTTTAGGCGTCTGAAAAGGATTTAATTTCAAAGTCGAAAGTCCTCACCCAGATAAACCTTTTTAACGGCGTCATTATACAAGACATCGTCCGGTGTGCCCGATGTCAGCACCTGACCGTCGCTTAATATATATGCACGGTCGCAAATTTTCAGGGTTTCCCGCACATTGTGATCGGTGATCAGTACGCCGATCCCGCGCTGCTGCAGGTGCCTGATCAATTGCTGAATTTCCAGGACCGAGATCGGATCCACGCCGGCGAAGGGTTCATCCAGCAGAATGAAACGCGGCGTGGTGGCCAGCGCGCGCGCGATTTCCACGCGCCGCCGCTCGCCGCCGGAGAGACTGATTCCGGGGGCATCGCGCCGTGTGGCAATGTTGAGATCGTGCAGGAGTTCTTCCAGAATCCGATTGCGATCGGCCGCGGCCAGATCGGATCGCGTCTCCAGGATAGCCATGATGTTTTCCGCCACGGTCAGGTTGCGGAACACGGACGGTTCCTGCGGAAGGTATCCCAGCCCGAGGCGCGCGCGCCGGTGCATCGGCAGATCGCCGATATCGGTTTTGTCCAGACGGATGGTTCCGCTGTCCATGGGCACGAGCCCCACAATCATGTAGAAGCAGGTGGTTTTGCCCGCGCCGTTGGGACCGAGCAGGCCGACGATCTCCCCGCTGTGCATTTCCAGTGAAACGTCTTTAACGACCTGGCGGCCTTTATATTGTTTGTTAAGCTTTTCAGCGGTAAGCGTGCTCGCCGCTTGAGCGTTTGCCGGCTTGTTCTTTGAGCGCCGCTCTTTTTTCGTTCCCCCGGCCATGATTGAACTCATGGGCCGGTCGCCGGCGCGGCGTTGGTTTTTCTGGGCTGTATCACGGCGTGGATACGACCGTCGACCGTGTCATCGCCGGCGGCACGCAGGCTTTTCGTATCGAGATCGTAGTGCAACACGCTACCGGTGAACAGGTCTTCGCCGCGCCGCAACGCGACCTCGCCGATCATCTCGAGTTTCTTTCCGGAGACATGGTAATCGATCCGCGTGGCCTCTCCCTGTATTTCCTCGCCGCCTTTGTCCGGATACTGGTGCAGCTTCACCGGTTTACCCGTGGCCGTGATGAGTTCAGGTTGACCTTTGCTGGTACGGATTTCAATACGGTCCGCCTTGATGGACAGTCGGCCCTGTTCGGCGTGTACCTTGCCTTGGTAAATTGCCACTCCGGTTTTCTCATTGGCTTCGACCGAACGGGCGTTGATACGGATGGGTTCGTCCGTGTCGCTGTCGATGGCGTGTGACACCGGGACTGAAAATAGACACAGCGAAACACACACGGTCAACCGCGCGGCATGAGGAAAACGATAAGCGGACGACATATATGCCTTATTTGTCGAGCAGGATTTTCATGCGGTCAGTCCGGATTTCTCCGCCCGCCCGTTTCGGGTCGCGGCCCTGGGCGGAATGGACGTTTCCACTCATGAGTATCTGATGGCCGTCCTTGGGTATCCAGCCCTTGTCGGCGCGGGTATGAACCGGGGTGCTCCCATCCGGGGACTGGATCAGGTAGGGCTGCTCCAGGTCAGAGCTGCCGTCATCGCCGTAATGGATTAGCCGCGTGGCCGCCAGTATATAGCGCCGGCGCCCTTCCTCGTTCATGACCGTGGTAGTGAAGTCTTCAATGGTGTAGTCGGGATCGTGGCGGGCCTTGCCGTCAAATATTTTTTCCGGCACGCCCACCGTGCGCGTCAGCCACCACGAGCCGGTGGCCAGCAGCAGCAGGGTCACCGCGATGGCGAGACGTTTGGAGTCGAGAATCATCCGGCCGCCGGGTCGCCGTTATCGGAAAGGTATCGCTGCATTTCCTTTTGATAGGTCTGCTGAGCGAACAGGACCATCTCACAAGTCTCACGCGCGGCGCCGTAGCCGCCGATGCTCGGCGTGATCCAATGGGCGTATTTTTTGACGAGCGGATGAGCGTTTTGCACGGCGATGGCCAATCCCACCTGCAGCATGATGGGCAGGTCGACCACGTCATCGCCGACATAGGCGGTCTGTTCGGGTCTCAGCGCGAGTTCCGCGATGAGTTGGCGGTAGGCCGGCAGCTTTTCCTTGCAGCCCTGATGGACGTATTTAATATCCAGGTCTTTCACTCGGTGTGTCACTACTTCCGAGGTGCGGCCGGTGATGATGCCGACGGCCACGCCGTTGCGTTGCAGCATCTTGATGCCGTGGCCATCGCGTGAGTTGAAGGCCTTGTACTCCTGGCCGTCGTCGCCGATCACGAGCCGGCCGTCGGTGAGCACGCCGTCGACATCGAATAACAAGAGCTTCACTTTTGACGCCAGGTCTAACACTTTGGGGGCGACTTCAAATGCCGGCGATAGAATCCGATTCATGGTCAGATGACGCCGGCGCGGAAAAGATCATGCATGTTCAGCGCACCGAGGACGCGATTGTTCTCATCGACCACGAACAGTCCGTTGATCTTGAGCGAACGCATCAGTTGCACCGTCTCCGCCGCTAGACGATCGGCGCGCGTGGTTTTTGGATTGCGCGCCATGACTTCGGTGATTTTGGCGCTGTAGACATCCACGCCGCGATTGAGCACGCGGCGCAGATCGCCGTCGGTGAAGATCCCGACCAGGCAACCGTTTCGATCCACCACGCCCGTCATCCCGAGTCCCTTGCCGGTCATGTCCAGCAGTGCCTCGCGCAGGCTCGCGGTTTCGGCGACCTGGGGAATGGCGTTACCGGTATGCATGATATCGCTCACATACAACAGCAGGCGTCGTCCGAGGCTCCCCGCCGGGTGGGCGCGCGCAAAATCCTCGCGCGTGAAGCCGCGCGATTTGAGCAGCGCCACCGCCAGCGCATCGCCCATGGCCAGCGCCGCGGTGGTGCTCGCGGTCGGCGCCAGATTATGCGGACAGGCCTCTTTTTCCACGCCGACATTAAGCGCGGCGTCGGCCTGTCTGGCGAGGCTTGAATGGGTGTTGCCGATGAGCGCGATGAGTTTAACGCCCATGCGCTTGATGATCGGCAGGATGGTGAGAATCTCGGCGGTCTCGCCGGAATTGGAAATGGCAAACACGATGTCGGGCGGGGTAATCATTCCCAGGTCGCCATGCGAGGCTTCGCCCGGGTGCACGAAGAAGGATGGCGTGCCGGTGCTGGCCAGCGTGGCCGCTATCTTGTTGCCGATGTGCCCCGATTTGCCCATGCCGGTGACGATCACACGCCCCTGACATGCCAGGATCAGGCGACAGGCCTCGGTGAATTGCTCATCGATGCGTTGCGCCAGCGCTTGCAGCGCCTCGGCCTCGATCTGGATCACCTCGCGGCCCAGCTGCTCGAATGATGAGGATGGCTTCATGCGTTTCGCGATTTGGCGTGGCTTCAGGTAATCTTTCAGGGAGTATAACGAAACGACTGTGATTATCCCATGGAGCCGATTGTCTTTCACAGTATTCTGATCCTCCTCGGCGTGGCCGTGGTACTGGTGGCACTTTTCCGTTATCTGCGACTGCCGCAGATTCTGGCTTATCTGTGTGCCGGTATCATCGTGGGGCCCTACGGCATGGCCTGGATTCCCGACCTGGAGGGCACGCGCTACCTCGCCGAGTTCGGCCTGGTATTCCTTATGTTCACCGTCGGGCTGGAATTCTCCCTGCCCAAGCTCATCGCCATGAAGAATATGGTGTTCGGGCTGGGCGGCGCGCAGGTGCTCATCAGCTCCCTGGTCTTCGGTTTCGTCGCCTGGATCTTCGGCGTAGCGCCCGAAGGCGCCATTGTCATCGGCGGCATGCTGGCGATGTCGTCCACCGCCATCGTCATGAGACTGCTGACCGAGCAGCTCGAACAGAGCTCGCGCCACGGTCACCACGCCATCAGCGTGCTGCTGTTTCAGGACCTGATCGTGGTGCCGTTCCTCATCCTGATCCCGGCGTTGGGCGGCGGTGCGGGCCAATCGGTGTGGGCGACGCTCGGTTGGGCGCTGCTGAAAAGTATTCTCGTGCTGGCCGGGATTTTTCTCGTCGGCCGCCGGTTGTTGCGGCCATTCTTCCACGAAGTGGCCTCGGCCAAGCTGCGTGAATACTTCATGCTGGCGGTGCTGCTGTTGACGCTGACCGCCGCGTGGATCACCGGGATGGCCGGATTGTCGCTGGCGTTGGGGGCGTTCCTGGCCGGCATGATGATGGGAGAAACCGAATACCGGCACCAGGTGGAAGGCGACATTCTGCCGTTTCGCGATATTCTGCTCGGGCTTTTCTTTGTCACCATCGGCATGATGTTGAATCTCGGCGCCATGCGCGAGCTGTGGCCCTGGGTGCTGCTGTGCGTCGCCATGATCCTTGTTTTCAAGACGCTGCTCATTCTCGGGCTCGGCATGCTGTTTGGCATGGAAGCCGGCGTGGCGCTGCGCACCGGACTGGTGTTGTCGCAGGTGGGCGAGTTTGCCTTTGCTCTGTTGCTGTCCGCGAATCAGTACCATCTGTTCAGCGAGGTCGTGACACAGATCGTGCTGGCCTCGGTTATTCTCAGCATGATGGCGGCGCCGCTGATCGTGCGCTACAGCGGTTACTTGACCAAGCGTCTGGTGCCCGGGTACACCCGCGCGCGCGACAGCAATCTCGCTGCGATTCGCGCCGAGGCGGTTGGCGCGCACCGGCACGTGATTATCTGCGGTTACGGCCGCAGCGGTCAGAACCTGGCATGGATGCTCGAGCAGGAAGGCATCCCCAGCCTCGCGCTCGATCTCGATCCGGTGCGCGTGCGCGATGCGCGCGATGCCGGCAAGCCCGTGGTTTACGGGGATGTCACCCGCCGTGACGTCCTCGACGCGGCCGGACTGCCGCACGCCACGGCACTGGCGATCAGTTTCTACGATGTGTCCGCGGCCCTCAAGACCCTGGAAACGACGCGCCTGCTGCGTCCGGACATGCCGGTGATCGTGCGCACCATGGACGACGCCGCGCTCGAGAAGTTGAAGGCCGCCGGCGCGACCGAGGTGGTGCCGGAGAGTCTCGAAGGCAGCCTCATGATGGGTTCGCATCTGCTGTTACTCATGGGCGTGCCGGTATCGCACATCGTGCGCCACGTGCGCGACGTGCGCACCGATCGTTATCGCATGTTGCGCGGTTTCTTTCACGGCGAAGACCTGGATGACGGCAAGGACACGCACGCCTACCAGGAGCGGTTGCACTCCATTACCTTGCCGCAGGGGGCCTACGCGGTTGACAAGCTGATCGCCGAGCTGCACCTGGAAGCGGCCGGCGTGAGCGTGAGCGCCGTGCGCCGCGGCGGTATTCGCGGCCCCGAACCCTCGCCCGAAACCCGGCTCACCGCCGGCGATGTGCTCGTGCTCTACGGCGCGCCCGAGGCCCTGGAAAAGGCGGAGAAAATTTTACTGGAAGGATAATTTATAGGATTCGCAGGATTAAATAGGATTAAGGAATCTCTTACTAAGTCGGTCATAAATGGAAAAGAACCATGTCTAAAAAAATTCTGGTGATTCTCGGGCAGCCGCAACGGCATAGTTACGGCGGCGCGCTGATGCAGGCTTATTCCGAAGGCGCGCGTGCCGCCGGAGCGGAAGTGAAAGAACTGTATCTGGGCGATCTCAAGTTCGATCCACTGGCCACCGCCAGCCTCGCGCATCTGGCCGAGCTGGAACCGGATCTCGCGCAGGCGCAAGAAGCGATCAAGTGGGCCGATCATCTGGTGTTCGTCTATCCGATCTGGTGGGGCACCATCCCGGCATTGCTGAAGGGGTTCATCGAGCGGGTTTTTCTTCCCGGCTTTGCCGTGAACTTCCGCCAAAATTCCCCGCTGTGGGACAAGCTGCTCACCGGCCGCAGCGCGCGCCTGATCGTCACGCTCAACACGCCCTCGTGGATTTACCGTTGGTACTTCGGTCGCCCCGGCCACAACACCATGAAGAAGACCATCCTGCAGTTCTGCGGTATCAAGCCGGTGCGCATCACGGAAGTGGGACCCATGAAAAACTCCAGCGAGGCCAAGCGCAAGAAATGGCTGGA
>JAUSDQ010000156.1 GCA_030650525.1 Sulfuricaulis sp. | reverse complement strand
CCGACCGCGGCCAGGATGCCCGTCAGCACCACGACCAGGATCAATTCTATGAGGCTGAAGCCGGTGCAACGGTTCATCCCGTCTGAATGCCCTCGTTGAAATGGATGTGCGATGCGCATGTCAGTCGAAGTATTTGTAGGGTGGGCATCGCCCACCACCAGTAGCTTCGGTTGCGGCCCGATGGTGGGCAATGCCCACCCTACGCTTTTTTTGAAATGGCTCCTGAACATGTCAGTAACTAGCCACGAGCGCCGTGATCGCGATGGTTTGAGGGCCGGTGACATTCACCGTGATCACTTTGTACTCGCTGCTGCCGTTCCAGTTGTTAACGATGGTCGCCGCGGGCACGTTGAACCCCGAAGGGAAAAAGGTGCATTGCGCGGGCGGTGACGCAAGCGTGCAGGGGTCAATCATGGCAGTGAAGCCTTTTGATTTCTTGTACGCAAGAATCAGCTCCATGCGTTCCTGCGCGAGCTGCAGGGCCTGGGAGACGTCGCCGGACGGAGGGGTGGCCTTCATGGACGAGGTAAACGTGGTGATAAGGCCGGTCGCCAGCAACGCCGCGATCACGATAAACGCGATTAGCTCGACCAGCGTCACGCCCGTTTGCTTCCGGCAATTCCTTGAAATCCTGGATTCCCGCCTTCGCGGGAATGACGGCAATACGTTGAAAGCCTGCGACCGGCGTTTCATTGCAACGCCACCCTGCCCGTTTCCGGTGAAATCACCAGGTTGCGCTGGGAGCCTCCGCCCGACAAAGTAATCGTGGCGTTTGCGGCGAGCCCGGTGCTGCTGGTATACAGACTATAAGGAACGCCGCGGCCATCGAAGGCGACATAATTGTTGGTGAGCGGCGGGTTCCATCCGCTGAGTGTCACGCCGTTGAGCGCAACGGCGTTGGTGCTGCCCGTGCCGGGATGGACCACGGTAGTCGCGCCGGTGCTGCTGGTGATCTGGTAGCCCGTGGCGCTCAGATTGATGCGAAAGCGGTCGCCGCGGGTCATGGCCAGCGTCTGGGTGTAACGGATATCGGACGCGAGCTGCTCGGCCTGCGCGTCCACCCGCAGGCTCGGACCTGAAAACCGCGGGATGGCGGTAAACGCGAGTATCCCCACGAGCAAAATAATGGCCACCAGCTCCGCGAGGGTGAAGCCGCTTTCTGTCATTGTCCGGATGCCAGAAATTTTTGCCATTGCTCACACCAAAAAAAATGGGGCGCTGACTCCCTGCCAGCGCCCCCATGCTTTTGCGGTTTCACCGGACTTAAATGACAACCCCTCTCGTGAGGCTGCCCCGGCTCTTTTCAACAGGTGACCGCGTATCCGGTCACCATTACTTCAGGAGATAGAGATTCAATTAGCCCTAATTGACTCCCGTTTAACACCCGCTCGAAGCAACTGTCACGGTGGCCGTAGCGGCATCGTACAAAGCCTGACAGCTTGGACCGCCGCCATTGCTGGGCCGGAAGGCAGCGGCGGTAGCGGTGGTATCCGTAACGAGATAGCCGTCGGTTCCCTGCATTGCCTTTTGAATACCCGCGGCAGTGCCTCCTGTTGAACCAGCCTGCGGATAACCCGAGGCGGTCACCGTGACGTCCACACCCTCCATGCAGGCGTTTAGGGTCAAGGCAAGGCTGCAACCTGCACTGCCGCTGACCATGACTTGCGCCTTGGCCAGCGAGATTGCCCCGCGCAGTCCACCGGCCACGCCGTTGACGCTCGCGATGCGTGCGTCCTGTGTGATGTTGATGAACCGCGGCAGGGCCGTGGCCGCCAACAGGCCAAGAATAACAATGACGATGACCAGCTCAATAAGCGTGAATCCACTTTGTTTCATGCGCATGCTTTTACTCCCTACCATGGTTGACTGACAAACCCGCTTAACATCCGCCCGAAGAGACTGACACGACGGCAGTACTGGCATCGTACGAAGCCTGGCATGAGCTGCCACCGCCATTCGTCGGTTGGAACGTGGTAACGTTACCGGAGCCCCCGATCGTAAAGCCGGATAATCCCTGCATAGCATTAACAATTCCACTCGAAGCTCCCCCCCCGGACGGATATCCCGAGGTGGTCACTACGACATTAACACCGTCCATGCAGGCGTTTAAGGTCAAGGCGCCGCTGCAACCAGCACTGTTGCTGACCATGACCTGCGCCTTGGCAAGTGAGATCGCGGAACGTAAACCGCCCGCGACACCGTTGACGCTCGCGACACGCGCGTCCTGTGTAATGTTGATAAACCGCGGCAGGGCCGTGGCCGCCAGCAGGCCGAGGATAACGATGACGATCACTAATTCGACGAGAGTGAAACCGCTTTGCTGCCTAAACATATTTTATCTCCTGCATAAAAAAAACCATCGATGCTGCGTTGACACATCCCGGCAGCGGGTGATACGCCCGTTGCCACCTCTGGTACCGGCCCGACTCAGTATCGGGACCAGGAATACTTTTCCACGGGACTCAGGCGCAAACCTTCAATCTCGTCCTTGCCCTGATCAAACACACCGTTCCCATCTTTATCACTATAGACCAGCCGCACCGCAAACCCCGCGCGCGGCGGGTTCGGCAGACCGCCCGAAAAAAATCCCTTGTTCCGGACCAGATAAACGAGCGACTTCGCGCGTTTATCGAAATACCAGTTACCGTCATCGAGCGTCGCCGGGTCTACCCCGTCCTGCTCGCCCAGGTAATTTCGCGGCACCTCCGCGAGCAGATCCATCGGGTTGCTGCCCTCAAAAACCTTAAGGTCGGCAACCTTCGAT
The DNA here is from genome assembly GCA_030650525.1 of Sulfuricaulis sp. Taxonomy (GTDB): domain Bacteria; phylum Pseudomonadota; class Gammaproteobacteria; order Acidiferrobacterales; family Sulfurifustaceae; genus Sulfuricaulis. Next base: position 18,293 of record JAUSDQ010000156.1, on the reverse strand, counting down.
CGCACAATACTTTCTGCAACCTTCATGCCAACGGCACTGCGCAATGTCCCGGCCACCGTCTCCATGGTCACCCGTTCCGCATCCACCTGCAGGGCCAGCAAACGCTCAATCGCCAACACCAGCAATACCGAAATGATCACGATGACGATGACCAGTTCGAGCAGGGAAAAACCGTGATTACAGTGCTTTATGTCCCCCCGGTCCATTGGGTCCTGGTATGCCCGGCGCACTAGTGGTCCCTGCCAGCTGAAACTCGATGACCTATGAAAATACAGTAGGTTACGAATCTAAGCTTGTCGAGTTTCTCGGATCCGGGCATATCCCGCATTACAGTAGCCCTACTCGCTTCGCTCGTTCGTCCTGACATAAGAATAGCTAGCCTTGCCGCGCGACCTGGACCAGGTCCCACATCGGCAGGAACACCCCCAGCGCCAGAATGAACACCATGATCGCCAGAAACACGATCAGGATCGGCTGAATCGCGGTGCTCAGGTTGCGGATGTTGTAGTCCACTTCCCGTTCATAATAATCGGCCACATTGAACATGAGTTCATCCACCGATCCGGTTTCTTCTCCGACCGAGATCATCTGGATCACCAGCGACGGGAACATGCCCGTCGCGGCGGCGGTGCGGGCGATGGTTTCGCCGCGTTCGACACCGTCGCGCATTTGCACAATGCGCTCGCCGATGTATTCGTTATCCACGGCCCGGCTCACTACCGTCAACCCCTGCACCAGCGGCACGCCGGACTTCATCATCACCGCCGTCGCCCGGGAAAACCGGCCGAGTGTCGCCTCGTAAATAATCTTGCCGATTACCGGGATGCCGAGCTTGAGCTTGTCCCAGCGGTAGCGTCCTTCCGGCGTGCGAACGTAGTAGCGGATGTAGAAGATCGCGGAAATCACAATCATCAGTATCAACGGCCAATAGGCCACGGTGAAGTTAGACGTCGCGATGAGAATCTTGGTTGCCAGCGGCAATTCAATCTTAAACCCGGCGTAGACCTTGGCGAAGGTCGGGATCACGAAAAGATTGATGATAAAAATCGCGATGAAAATGGCGGCCACGACAAAAGTCGGATAGCGTGTGGCTTGCCTGATTTGGTCGCGCGTGTCCTTCTCGCGTTCAAGATAAAGCGCCAGTTGCAAAAAAACTTCCTGCAAGCTGCCGGTAGTCTCGCCGACCTGAATCAAGTTCACATAGAGCGATGAAAACACCTTGGGATGGCGCCGCATCGCGGTGTTGAGATCCAAGCCAGTGTCGAGACTCTCGCCGACGCCGGCGATAACCTTGGACAGCGCCGGATTCTGGGTGGATTCGCGCAATCCCCGCAGCGCTTGCATGATCGGCACACCGGCCTTGAGCAAGGTGTACATCTGGCGGCTGAAGAGCGTGAGATCCGTCAGGGTGATTTGGCTGCTCGCCGCCAGACGCGCCCGCAGGGCACCGAAAATATCCTCGCGTGCCTTGGCGATGACGATATCGATCGGAATGACGCCGCTGTTCATTAATTGCACGGCGACGGCGTCCGATGAGGCGGCATCGAGATATCCCCGGACCGCCTCGCCACGTTGATTCCGTCCTTTGTATTGAAACAGCGGCAAGCTATTCCTCCAGCGAATAAGTCGCGCGCACCACCTGATCCATGGTGGTTATTCCCTGTGCCGCCAGAACGATGGCGCTGCGGCGCAAGGTCTGAAAACCCGGTTGGGCCTTGGCGGCGGCGCTGAACTTCATGGGATCGCCGGTATGCAAGGCCTCGACCAGCGCGTTATCCATTTCCAGATATTCGAATATGCCAACCCGCCCCTGATAGCCGGAACCATTACAGTGGCTGCACCCTCTGCCGCGCTTAAACTTGAGAGAATCCGCCTTGTCCCCGGCCTCGGTCCGGACAATCACCATCTGCGCGGCGCTGATCTCATGGGGTTCCGCGCAGGATTCACAGATGCGCCGCACCAGACGCTGCGAGACGATGCCGCGCAGCGACGCGGCCACCATGTACGGCGCCACGCCCATGTCCGTGAGACGCAGTGCGGTGGAAACCGCGTCGTTGGTATGCAGGGTCGACAACACCAGGTGGCCGGTCATCGCCGCGCGCAGACCGATTTCCGCGGTATCCTGATCGCGCATTTCACCCACGAGAATAATATCCGGGTCCTGGCGCAGCATGGACCGCAGCACGCGGGCAAACGTCAGTTCAATTTTGGTATTGATCTGGACCTGGTTGATCCCCGGCAGTCGGTATTCCACCGGGTCTTCGGCGGTCAGAATTTTGAATTCGGGACGGTTGAGTTCCTTGAGCGCACCATAGAGCGTCGTGGTCTTGCCACTGCCCGTGGGGCCGGTCACCAGCACCATGCCGTTGGGGTTATGGATCACACGGCGAAATCGCTCAAGGATATTTTTTGGCATGCCCACCTGATCCAGGCTGAGCACACCGGCAAAGGGATTGAGCAGACGCATGACCACCGACTCGCCGAACTGCACCGGCATGGTCGAGACACGCACGTCGATGCTCTTGTCGCGGATACGCACGTTGGTGCGGCCGTCCTGCGGCAGGCGCTTCTCCGATATATCGAGATTCGCCATCAGCTTCACGCGCGACACCAGTGCGCTCGAAATGCGCCGGTCGGCGATGGTCTGCACGCGCAACACGCCGTCGAGACGGAAACGGATACGCAATTCCTTTTCATCCGGCTCGATGTGAATGTCGGAGGCGTTCACCTGGATGGCGTCCTCGAACATGCTTTGTAACAGCTTGACCACCGGCGCGTCGGTAAGCCCTTCGGCTTCCGCCAGGGCCGTTAAGTCCACGCCGCCCTGGGCGCTCAATTCCTGCTGGAGTTCCTGCGCCAGGTCGCTGATTTCCTCGGTGCGGCGGTAAACGCGGTCGATGGTCTTGAGCAGTTCCGACTCTTTGACCACGGCGAAGCGCAGCGGGCGGCGCAACACGCGCGATAATTCATCGTAGGCGAAAATATCGGTCGGATCGGCCATGCCCACGAGCAGGCTCTCGCGTGTATCTTCCAGCGCGATGGCGCGGAAGCGCCGCGCATGGGTCTCGGGAATCAGGCGGACGGTTTCTGGTTTGTAGTGATAGCGGCGCAGATCGATATAAGGGATGTTGAGCTGCTGCGCGAGAAACGCCATCAGTTGATCTTCGGTGAGGAAACCGTTCTCCACCAGCACGCGCCCCAGCTTGCGGCCGCTCTTTTTCTGATCCGCCAGCGCGGCCGTTAACTGCTCTTCCGAAATAACTTTATTCGCTATCAGCAGATCGCCGATGCGAATCTTTTTGGGCTTCATTTCGGTTATGGTTGCCATGTGACTCCCGCTCGGGCCGCGCCTCATCCCGAATATGAAACGCGCGGCCTAATAGGCTGAAAAGACTGAACTTACATCCAATATAGTCGAAAAAACCCGCATTCCCGTTGCATCGCGCCAAGACCAGACACTTCGGCCGAGGCCGGTGCCTGATTTCTCCGATTAGCTAGCAATTACCAAGCCAGTTTCCCGGTCAGGACGGCCCAGCAAGGGAAAAGCCGGTGCCGGCGGCTAGTAACCGCGCAGGAAATAACTCGACCGCGCCTGTTTCTCGAGGGCTTGGGCTTTGTTTTCGAGAACCTTGGCCTCGTCCACCTTGCCCGCTTCACGTTTGAGTTTGGCCGTGAGCGAGTAAAAGGGAATCAAGTCGGGCATGGGGGGATAGTCGTATTTCACTCCCGCTTCGAGAGACTGTAGCGCTTCGTCCTTTTTGCCGCGCTGCAACAGCAGCGAGACATAATCCAGCCGTCCCTGGAACAGCCTGGGATTGAGCGCCAGGGCGCGGCGGAAGGATTCGGCGGCCAGCTCATCCCCGTTGGCGCCCGCCAGAGCGGGGTTCTGCTGATACAGCCGGCCACGGATCACATGGGTTAACCCGCGCAGCGGATTGGCCCGCTCCGCCTCATCCAGAAATTTGAGGGCATTATCATAGAGCGATTTTTTGCCGGCATCGTCCGGCGGCATCAGCGTGGTCGCATGCCGGTACAAATCGGCGTGCGCGATCAGCATGCGGTCATCCGCGGGGGTCAATCGATGCGCGGTACCGAGATTCTGGTCTGCAACCTGCAGCTCACCTTCACGCGCCTGCGCCAGCGCCTTGTCATAATAGGAATTGGCCAATCCCAGCGCCAGAAAGTAGAGCACGGGCAAAAGAAAAAACAGTATCACGATCGCCGGGAAAGCCTGCTTACCGAAAATCCGGGACGGATGGACTCGCATCGAGGGCGCCTTGATCGCACGGATCGCTAGTTCATGGAATCGGCCCATCGCCAGCCCCGCAGTCATCATGATGGAAAGGATGTAGAGATTAAAATCAACAACACTGTGGCCAGCCACCGCCAGCAATCCGCAAAAAAGACCAACTAATTCGATCCGGTCGTTCTTATTCAAATTCTTTGCACGCAAACCGCGCACGAGAAGCCAGAGCGCGGCAACCAACACTGAAACCAGCAGCAACAGCCCCGGCAGGCCGGTTTCAATCCAGATTTGAAGGTAATCGTTGTGCGCGAAGAATCCACCGGAACCGTCCACGGGATTGCGATAGGGTGGATAGGCCATATAAAAAAGACCTAGGCCGATTCCCTGCCACGGGGAAGCTTGCAGCAGATTCCAGGAAGATTCCCAAATCACGCGCCGCGGTGAGTCCTGCATCAGCTGGGTCAGGCGTTCGCTCAACTCGCCGCCGGCGGCGCCACCTAGTGGTATTTTGGTGGTCAAAAAAGCCACCACCAGCAACACCAGCAGCATGGCGATGCCGCGCTTGGGCGCGTAACGCAGCGTGAACGCGATCAACACGCCCATACTCAGGGCCAGACTCAGCGTGGCGCCGCGGCTCGCGGTCATGAAAATGGAATAAAACAGAATATACAAAGCGGCGCCCAACATAGCGGGGTAATGGCGCGGCGCGCCTTTATCCGCCATCAGCAACAGAAAGTAGGCCGCGGCCGGCAGGGTCACGAGATTCAGGAACGCTGCGTGCGTATTGCGGGTCTCAAAAACGGACCGCGCCTGCTGCTCGAACACGTGCACCTGGTAAATCCCCATCAATGCCAACACCACACCCAGCACCAATATAATGGCGGCCGCGCGCGACCACAGAACGTCGCGATCGGGCGTAAAGGTATAGAGCCAGAAAACCACCACCAAGCTGCCCACCCACCAGAAATTGAACACGCTGGTGCTGGGCACCGTGCTCCAGCTGAGCGACAGCGCCAGCCACAACCAGAACAGGGTCAGGCAAAGCGCGAGTGCTGTTTTGGGGACCGGCAGGCCCGGGCCATAGGATTGCAGAATGATCCGGCCGAGCCAGATCGCCAGCAGAATCTGCGTGATGGCAAAAAATTCAATTTGCGGGCCCTTGAACAGCAGGGCGGGTAACAGGGCACAAATGAACAACAGGGAGCTGACGTGGACGGCGGGCGTGCTAAACGTTTTTTTTCTGATCACCGCCATGATCCTCCTTGATTGGCTGGTTTTGGGGCGTGCCGGGTGCTTATCTACTTATATACAATCTCTGCTGAAACGCTAGGCTGCGAATCCCCCAACAACAAAAGAATGCAAGATCATGTTTGATGTGGTGCTCTATCAGCCCGAGATTCCGCCCAACACCGGCAACATCATGCGCCTGTGCGCCAACACCGGCGCGCGCCTGCATCTTATCGAACCGCTTGGCTTTCGGCTGGAGGACCGAGAGCTGCGGCGCGCCGGTCTGGATTACCGCGAATGGGCGGAAGTACAGACTTACGCCAGCTTCGAAGGTTTTCTGAAGAGCGTGCAACCACCGCGCCTGCTCGCCTTCTCTACGCGCGCGCGGCGTTTTTATACCGAGATGCAATATAAGGAGAACGATGCCCTGCTGTTCGGGCCCGAGACACGAGGTTTACCGCAGGAACTGCTGGACACATTTCCGGAAGAACACCGTTTGCGTCTGCCGCTGCTGCCCGACAACCGCAGCCTAAATCTTTCCAACACCGTGGCGATAGCCGTCTACGAAGCCTGGCGGCAACAGGGATTTCGCGGCGGGAAATAGTCCTTTCTCTTGCCGGAGCTTATACGGGAATCTCAGCGCAGCAGATACTGAGCTACCCCTGTATTCTTTGATGGGCTGCGCCCGTCCTACTACCGCGCTCCATGACAACCCAAGTATTCGTAGGGCGCGTACCACGCGCCAAAATCTTACACCAACTCGCTCTCATCCCTTAAGCCGTTGAGATGTATTGACGGTAAAGAAATACGCCGGCCACGGATATTAGTGCGTTCGTACAGGCAGCAATTATATTTGATCGGCGCGTGGTACGCGCCCTACGCTTGCTCAACAAACACCAGCATTGACCAACCGAAGTTAATCTGATTTTTATTTTTTGATATTGCCCGGCAACAGGGCTTCGATGGCCTCGACGGTATCGGCCCTGGGCAGTTCGGCGAACACCCGTCGCAGATACGCATACGGCTCCCATCCATTGGCCTTGGCGGTCTCGATCAGGGAGTACAGGTTGGCGCTGGCCTTCACCCCGCGGACGCTGTCGCTGAACAGCCAGTTCTTGCGGCCAATCACAAAGGGGCGGATGGCGTTCTCGGCCCGGTTATTGTCGATCTCGAACCGGCCGTCATTCAGGTAGCGAATCAGTTTCGCCATTGGGGACGCTACCCTTTATTTAGCGTCGGAACATCAGAAACAAAGGGTAGCGTCCCCAATGGTTCCCCCAATGGTTCCGAAGAACCAGTTATTTGGAGTATCTGGCGTATTTCCCCCCAGTGTTGTTCGTTAGATTTATGTAGCGAACTTGCGAGGGCGTAAATATCAGAATCTTTAATTTCGAAACATCCTCCACAGTTACAGAGCCAAATACCTGACGGCCATCAGTGAGCACAATCTGTTGTTTATTCGATTCTTCACCTTGCCATTTTTTTCCTGATATCTTGAGTTCATTTTTCTTTTCATCGAGCAACACAAACGTTTCGCCATCAACAATTCCTACGCCTCCTTTTCTCATATTTGGACTGTTGAGCACTACTTCACCTAGCAAACTCTCGAGCTGTTTGTCACTCAGAGAATTTTTCTTTGCGAATTCGTTAAGTGCCGCAAGCAATTTTGCATTCAATTCTGGAATCATATCCTTCGCCCCTACATGTTGAGGTACCAACGCAATGGAGAGTGCTAAAAAAATGACCGCTGCAATTCCATATATCGTTAACTGAATCTTCCTTTTCATTGCTCACCTCATTATTGGATAGTAAAAGTAGAATCTGGCACGATTTTAGGTGTCATGGTTTTGTTCAACTGTTGTTGTAATCCATATGGATTCGGCAAGTTATTGCTGTACCCCTTAAATATCAGTGGAATCGGTGGAACCTGAACCGAGCTTATGCCACTTGGCACATTAACTCCGCATTGTTTTGCTGCAGAGATTGCGGCGCTTGTGCACTGATTTGTGGGTGAATAGTTCCCTGGATTTTTCTTCATCTGGTTTAAAGTCTTCTGGCATTGGGCATATTGCTTAGGCGTGATGTCCCATTCATACGTAGACACTTGTCCCGTAATTGACCAATTCGATACCGCACCTAATGTACCGTTCAAAAAACTATTCTTGTTTAACGCCCCGATAGGACTTGACGGACCCACGCTTAGAACATTGGTTATCTGATCTTTATCATTCATCAAATACAAGAACGTATGTCCCGGATCTTCAGCAGGATTAAGCACACCATTTACAATCGCACTGGCTATAGGCGGCTCGATGCCGATACCTAAAGTTTCTAACCCGAAAGGATCAATGTATCGAAGCGGATTGTTCAAACCGTAGGTGTAGGTATTCATTCCACCACGCAACCCAATCGGATCACTCGAAATATACCGACACGTCCTCGGATCGAAATATCGCGCATTGTTATAGTGAAGCTGACTTTCCCTGTCGTAATACTGGCCCGCGAATCGAAGATTCACCGTGGCACTCCCCGTGGCTAGCGTGTCGCCGCAGGCACTACCCTCCCACCGCCACACCACCACCCCACTCTGATCCGTCCCCGCCCGCGGCGTCCCCAAGTGATCGGCATGCAGATAAGTCACCGTGGTGCTCGCCGGAACACTGGTCCCAAACACCGTAAACGAAGCCGCACTGGTAGCACTCCCCTGCGGGGTGGTGACGGTAATCGGCCCGGTCGTCGCCCCCGGTGGCACCATGACAAAGAACAGGCTGGAGTCCAGCACCTGCACGATGGGCGCCGGGGTCTGGTTCACTTTGACGGTTTGTCCGGCGACAAAGCCGCTGCCAAAGACAAACGCGAGGGTGTTGACTTGGCCCTGGGCCGGCCACAGGCCGGTGATCTGCACCCCGGTTAAAGGGGTGCCGAAGGCGCTGGCGCTGGTGGCCGAGCCCTGGGCGGTGGTGACCTGAATCGGTCCGTTGGTGTTGCCCGCGGGCAGCAGAAAGAACAGCAGGTCGGGGCTTAAGACCTGCATGATCGGGGCCGGGATTCCGTTGATCTTCACCGTCGTGGCCCCGAAGGTGGGGTTAAAGCCGCTGCCGAAGACCAGCACCGTGGTGTTCTCGGCCCCACTGCCGGGCCAGAAGCCGGAGACCGTGGGCGGGGTGGTGATGGCGCTGCCGGGCTCGGGGGCGTAGCGGAGCTGGGCGATCGGTTCTTGGTCGGCGTAGATGTACTCCACGAGCGGGGCGCCGCTGCCGTCGGTCTCGGCCAGGAGTTCGCCCTGGAGCCCGGTGTAGTAGTACACCGAGGGAAGATTGGGGCGTTGCTTCTGGGTGCGTTGCCCGAAGGCGTTGTAGCGATACGTCGTGGTGCGGCTGCCCGCCGTGGCGGTGCTGAGCCGCCCGGGGCCATCGTAGGTATAGCTTCTGCCGAAGGCGCCGCTCTTCATATTCCCCGCGGCGTCATAGGTCAACGTATCCTCCGCGCCACTTCCGCCGATACTGCTGAGACGATTGCTGGCGGCGAGGTAGATATAAGGGATGGCGTTGTCGAGGGTGCGGTTGCCGTTGCCGTCGTAGTCGAAGTCGTGCGCCGTGCCGGGGCTGGGCGCGTCCTGCTTCAGGCGGTCCAGGGGGTCGTAGAGGTAATCACCGGTGAAGGCACTGGTAACGAGTTGTTTGACGTTGCCGTTGTTATCGTGGAGGGGGTAGAGGCGGTTATAAACCGTGCCCACGGTCTGGCTCGTGAGGCGTCCTTGCAGGTCGTAGAGACGCGACTCGGGCAGGGTGTTGCCGAAGGTCTGCTGTTTCGGCAGTCCGTCGGCGCGATACCGGCGGTCGCTGACCAGGGCTGTGGTCACGCCCCCTACGGTGCGGGTGATGTATTGGATTCTTCCCACCGCGTCCCGGATATAGGTGATGACCAAGCCGCTCGGATAGGTAATGGTTTTTATCCGGTTCCCGGCGTCGTAGCCGTAATGCACGACATAGTTAACACTGTTGATCTGGTAGCTCAGGTCGACGACGTTGCCATAGGCGTCGTAACCGTAGCTGCGGTTCCCGCCCACGGTCAGTGCTTGGCACAGCCGTCCGCGCCCATAGGAACAGGCGGGACCGTCGTAACGAAACGTAACGTCATCGTCGATACCGGGGTAGTCGAGGAAGGTCAGGCGGTTTAAGGCGTCGTGGGTATAAGTTGCTAATACCCCGCGGGCATCCGTTATCGTCTTGACGTTCCCGGCATTGTCGTAGGTATAAGCGCTCGTGCCGCGGTCGAGGCTGATCTCTTTTAATAGATTGCCGAGATCGTCGTATTGGTACTGGGTGGTGGCGTTGTTCGGGGCCTTGGCCTGAATCAACCGATCATTGACGTCGTAGTCATAAGTAGTCTGTCCACTCATACGGTCGATGGTTTGCACCAAGCGGTTCAAGGCATCGGGGGTATGGGTGGTGTTGGGGTTGTTGTTGGGATCCACTTCCGTTCTCAGATTGCCCACGGCATCGAACACCAATTGAGTAATACTCCCGGCCGTATTAATCGTCTTCAAACGATTGCGCAGGTCGCTGGCATACGCGATCGTGCGCACCAGGAGGGTACCGTCCGGATCACGGGCCTCCTCGCCGTCGCGGTTACCCTTGAGGTCGTAGTGGTACGTCACTTGATGGCCCAGGTTATCCATCACCGACCGAAGATACTGGGCGGCGTCGTAGTTATAAATGAGGGTCAGCGTCGGGGTCAGATCGCCCGAGAGCGAGGCGGTCTGGACCGCGCCGAAGGGCGTATACGTGTATTCGGTCACCCGCGTCCCCCCGCCCGGCGGAGTCTGACGGATAAACCGTACCTTCCCGCGGGGGTCGTACTCGTAGACTGTGACCAAGCCGTTGGGGTCGGTGAGCTGGATGACGCGGCCGTTTAAGTCGTAGAGATCATAAGTCGTGACGTGACCCAGGGCGTTGGTGAGTTTCTTTAACTGACCGCAGGCGCCTCCCATGGTACAGGTGTAGTACTCCAGGGTGGTGAGGTCATCGAGACCGTTCATGCCCGGTTCCGAGGACAGTCGGGGGCCGTTGATGGAGGTGACTTGGCCGGAGGCGTTGTAGCCTAGGGTGACGGTACGGGAGACGGCGGTATTGGTCGGGGTGAAGCCGCGTTGAATAATATCCGTCTGCAGGTGGGGATGACCGGCATCGTTGTATTGGATTTCGGTCTCGAAGATTTTCCCGGCGGCCACGCTCGGGCGGCGAATAAAGCGCGGCAGATCGAGCGTGGGTTCTTTATACGTATAAGTGATCGTACGGGTCACGGGCGTGGCACTCGTGGAACCCGGCGGATTGCTGCAATCCCCCGCGAGGCCTTCGGTCAGGCTCTCCCGCTGGTTGGTGGCGTTGTAGCCATACAGCGTGACGCGGTTTTCTTCGTCCTGGCGGCAGATCAGGTTGTTGTTGGCGTCGAACTTTTGTTGCAGCGATTTGCCGTCGCTTTGATTGACCTTCAGGGTCAGGTTCTTCACGCCGAGATTGGCGCTAAAGGTCATGACCTCTTGCGTATTTACCGGGTCGGTGACGGTGGTTTGGGTGTCGGAGTCGTAGGCCAGGGTGAACTTCTCCTGGGCAACGCCATTGTCGGTCGGGGCGTGTTCGGTGCGGATGGCCTTGCCGTTGTTGGGATCGGCGGCGTTGCTCGAGTTGTAGTAATACTCATAGGAACTAAAACGAGTCGTGACGTTGCTGGCATCGACGTAGGAGATGCCAGTCAAATGATTGGGTAAATTCGCGCCGCTGGTCAGGTTGGGCTCGTTGTAGTGATAGAGCTTGGCGGTGCCGTCGGGGTAGTCGACGCGGGTTAAGTTGTTATTGGCATCGTAACCGTAACTAATCACCTTGCCGGCGGGATCGGTGACCGTGGAAACATGATTACTTGCGTTGTAGCCGAAGGTGAGGGTATGGCCGAAGGGAGCGGTGACAGTTGGGCGACCACTTCCATCATAACCATAGACTGTAATTCGGCCCGAACTATCTGTTTCCGAGAGCAACTTGCCGTTGAGGTCGTAGCGTTCCGTTGTGCCCTCCGCACGCGTCAGGGTGTAGCCGCTCGCGTCTTGCGTCAGAGAGGTGCGGGTATCAGAATCGCCCTTCCACGCGCCAGAAGTATCCATAAAGAACGGTTCACTTCGCCCGTTTGCTTGGCGTGTATGAATGGAGTACGGAGTTGTGATGAAGGCAGAAGGATAATAAATTTCTAAACGACGATGGGCAGAGGATGTCCACCCTTTGCCAATCCCTGTATCTGTGCCCAACATACTATTGTATGCGCGCATATGGTTGGGCACTCCTTCCTGAACTCTTGTGTCTTCTTCGATTTGGTACTTATTGCCGTTAGCTGGGTTGCAAGGATTACCTACAGAGCAGTCGTTGGAACCAAGATTTTTATCCCCACGAAGACCGCAAGTCCCGTCGCTTTCCAAAGTCGTGCCGGAAGGGCATGGCTCATTCGCGGAGTAGCACGCATATAGTCTTGGGCTGTCGTCAAACCAGCCAGTCTTCAAGCGCCCTTGCAATCTCAGCGCTCGACCCCCATACCCGTAATCCGGACAACTGTTATAAGACCCCATTTGTAACCACGGCTGACAGGTAGCCGAGCAAGAAATCGCGCAGAGCGTACTCTCATACCATGCTAACGCTCCTGCCCGATCCGCTTCACATTGCCTAGCAGCATCATCAGCATTCAGCGCCCACGCCTGCGAACCTCCGAGCCCGAACAGAAAGAGAAAAAGAATAGCCAACCTTACAACCCGTGCGCGAGCTATCATCGATCCTCCTTTCCTTGTTGTGTATTTGGTAAGCGAAAATTGGACTGAGACTCCAAGCGGGTGTAGCCCGCATGAATGGCGACGAAGTGTGGAGTTCATTGAATGGGCTATGCGTGACACGAATCCCTGCATGGCGGGATAGAACCGCTGCCAGAATGACGGGATCATTGCGGCTCTCCTGTGGTGATGCGCCGATTTCTGCGCGGCGATTAATGTAAGTTTTCAGCCGATAACGGTGCGCAACGCTTCGCTTTTGCACACCCTACGAAACTCTTTGAAAAAGAAAGGGCCGATGCACTTCGGTTTTTTTATTGCGCGGCCATTTCGCTCTTATACGAGAATCTTGTCAAGTCACCTTCGGTGTAAAGCTTTATCCGCGAATCATGAAATAGAAGCGGAACAAAGAATTGGGCGAGTGATTTAAATCAGGTTCCTGGATTGCGCTAGGCTTCATTCGGGCTACTTTCTGCGGATCTACAGCAGCGCGTTAAACTCCTCCACGCCGAGATTGGCCTGCCTCAGAATCGCGCGCAGTGTTCCGCGGTCGAGTTCTTTGTGATCGGGCACGACGAGCTGGGAAAAAGGATTGTCGCGACGCAGAATGACGTGGGAACCGTGCTGGCGCTTTTGATAGAAGCCGATTTTTGCGAGCGCTTTGACGCAGTCGCGGCCCGATACCCGAGGCAGCTTGCTCACACGGCTAACAACAGAGTGTCGAAGTGTTCTTCGGGCACGGGCAGCTTGTCTTCTTGCAAGGCCATTACGTAGCCTTCGATGGCTTCTTTAATGTTGGCGATGGCTTCTTCGCGGCTGTGGCCCTGGCTGATGCAGCCCGGCAGGCTCGGGCACTCAGCCACCCAATAACCGTCTTCGCCTGGAGCGATGACCACTTGTCTCATGAACGCGATCCTCACGTTATTTATGGATTAACGATTATTATTTTAGCAGCTTTCGGGGCAAGCAGGGGCGGTGCCTTCGTCATCGTCGTGATGCCGAAGTGCTGCTCGATTTCTTCTTGTGGAATGAGCCGACCCACGTCGGCATCGGCCAAATCGCGCCCGATGGAGGCGCGTACTTCACTCTGGTAAGCCAGTTCGTCCCAGCTAACCTCGTCGGGCAACTGGTTAATCAACCGGTGGGTGGCATGATGTACCAGATCAAGCATATTGTTTTCCAAATATATCGCCGTCTTCTTGTAACGCTGTGCTGCACCCATTTCGCTCTTCTACGAAACTCCTGTCAAGCCACCTTCGATGTAAAGCTTTATTCGCGAATGATGAAATAAGCGCGGGATCAGAGAGTTGGGTGGGGATGTGAAGTTATATTGAAGATTCATCTTTAGCGCAGGAGTGACTGAAAACGGTAGGTCATGTTGCGTACCGAGAGCAAGCCAGATGTGGGCTCCCGCCCCATGCCTTCGCGATGCAGATTATGGGTTCTCTGCACGCGGTTCACGTCGCAACAACGCCTCGACCGCGTCCTGGGGAGAAAGTTTTTCGTAGAGCACCCGGTACACCTGTTCGGTGATGGGCATGTCGACGTTCAGATTCCCTGCCAGTTGATACAACTCACGGGCGGTGGCCACGCCTTCGGCCTCCTGTCCCAGGTCGGCGAGGATTTCAGGGAGCAGGCGCCCCTGCCCCAGCGCCAAGCCGACGCGGCGGTTGCGCGAGGCGTTGTCGGTGCAGGTGAGGATCAAGTCGCCGGCGCCGGCCAGGCCCATGAAGGTTTCCTTCTGGCCGCCCATGGCGACACCGAGACGCGTGAGTTCGGCCAAGCCGCGGGTGATGAGGGCCGCGCGCGCATTCGCGCCGAACCCGAGGCCATCGCTGATGCCGGCGGCGATGGCCATGACGTTCTTGATCGCGCCACCCAGCTGCACGCCCGCGACATCGCCGCTGGTGTACACACGCACACGTTCGTTGCGCAGCCACGCGGCCACTGCCTCCGCGACTTGCACGTTGTCCGAGGCCGCCGTCATCGCGGTCGGCATGTTAAGCGCGACTTCGCGCGCAAACGTCGGCCCGGACACCACGGCCAGCGCCCACTTGCCGCGCAACTCCTCCTGCGCCACCCGGCTTAACAACTTTCCGCTCCCGGGCTCGAGGCCCTTGGTCGCCCAGGCCAGGATAGCCTTCGCCGGTAAGTACGGCTTCAGATTCTTGAGCGTGGCGCGAAACGCGTGGCTGGGGACGGCGATCAGGAAATGCGCGCAGGATTTGGCGGCATCGGCCAGCGATTCGCATGCATGGAGATTCGCGGGAAAGGCGACACCCGGAAGATAAACGCTGTTCTGCCGTTCCTGCTCCAGGCGCGCCAGTTGCGCGGCGTCATGGCCCCAGAGCCGGACCGCGTGGCCATTGCGCGCGAGCAACAACGCCAGCGCCGTGCCCCAGGAACCGGCTCCCAGCACGGTAACGGTCGGTTTGTTTTTTCCAGAAACCATTCTTGTTTTACGATGCCAGCCAGGATGCCGTGAGGCATGAGACGAATAGTAAATGCACGCCGGGCGGAGTCAAAGGCGGCCTGCCGCCGCCGGTTCATGGGCAGGTCAGTGCTTCAATTTATCGTGGGCCGTGCCGCCTGGGTGGCGTTTTTCTGCTCGTAGATCATTTCAAAATTGATCGGGTTGATCAGCAACTGCGGGAACCCGCCCTTGCCGACAAGATCGTTGACCGCCTCACGCACAAACGGCAGCAGCACGTAGGCACAACTGATCCCCAGCGCCCTGGCAAGCATGTCGCCCTCGATGCCGGTGATGCGGAAAATACCGGCCTGCTTCACTTCCACGAGAAAGATGTTCTTTTTCTCGCGCGTGGCGGTGGCGGTTACCGTGAGCACCACTTCGTAGATGCCCTGTGCCTGATTCAACGTGCCATGGTCCAGCCCGAGTTGCACACCGATTTCGGCCGCGGCGTTTTCCGCCTGGGTAAAGGCCAAGGGGACGCCCGGTGCCTCGTAGGAAATATCCTTGATGTAAATCTTGTCCACGCTGAAAACGATATTCTGATCCTGTTTCGGTTCCGCCATCTCTACCCTCGCTTGTTCATCTGGTTATGTTTTGTTGTCCGCTCACGACCGCAGCAGTTCATCCAGCCGACCCGTGCGCTCTAATCCCGCCAACTCCTGGTATCCACCCACGTGCTCATCGCCGATAAAAATCTGGGGCACGCTGGTTCGGCCCGTGAGCCGGACCATCTCGTCCCGGCGCGCGGGGTTTTCATCCACCATCACCTTCTCCGCTTGCACGCCTTTCTTGTCCAACAGCCGTTCCGCCATCCGGCAGTAAGGGCAGAGACGAGTGCTGTATATCAACACTCGCACCACCATCACTTCTCCACGGGGAGATTTTCCTTCTCCCAGGCATGCATGCCGCCGGAGAGCGTATACACCGTGGGAAAGCCATGCTTGCGCAAAATCGCCGCGCCCTTCATGGAACGATTTCCGGCGCGGCAGGCGACTATCAGGGGTTTGTTTTTGTGTTTCTCGAGTTCCCGCAGCCGGTCTTTCAGCGATGCCAGCGGCAGATTGATAGCGCTCGGAATATGCCCGGCCTGAAACTCCTTGGGCTCGCACACATCCACGATCACGCCATCTTCGCGATTCAGCAACTGCACGGCCTGAGCGGCGTTGGCATTTTGAATGCCGTTGAGATGCTGAGTAATCGGCCCGGCCACTAACAGAAACAGAATGACGCCCAGCGCGACGAACAGATACCAGTTATGGATAACGAACTGCATGGCTCAACGGCTAAAATTCATTAAATGTTAATGTTGCAAGTGGATAAGAAAGCCCGTCAGGCTTTAGCGGGTTTCGTCGGCGTGTACCGATTGAGCGCGAATTGACATGTTTTCAGTGGCAGTATTCAGCGGTGTCCCGCGCTGCAAAACGCCGCGCGCAACGAGCCGATCAATTGCAGGATTTTCGGGTCGCTGATCCGGTAATAGACCTTGTTGGCATCCTTGCGCGAGGCCAGTATGCCTTTGTCACGCAAGATGGAAAGATGCTGGGAGATATTGCTTTGCGAGGTGCCGACTTCCTCGACCAGGTCCTGGACGCTGACTTCCGGATTGCCCCCCAGGATGCACATAATTTTCAGACGCAACGGGTGGGCCATGGCTTTCATGGAACGGGAGGCAAGTTGAATATCTTCTTCGTTGGTGATCAATACATTTTCTACTTTTTCGGCGGTGGCACTCATATCTTCAGGCCTCATTGATCGCTTTCAGCCCACGCCCCCGCTGTCCGGACCGCGGAATCTGCTGTGACGTGAACGAAAACATTATACAATAAGAATTATCTAATAAAGAGTCTGAAAACCCCTATTTGAGTCAGCGAGCATGGCATTTACCCCTAAACCCCTGGTTCTGATCATCTTGGATGGCTGGGGCTACCGTCAGGATACCCAATACAACGCCATTGCCGCCGCCCGCAAACCGGTGTGGGACCGGCTCTGGAAGCAATACCCGCATACCCTGATTCAAGCCTCGGAGGCGGCCGTGGGACTGCCTGCCAGCCAGATGGGCAACTCGGAAGTGGGTCATCTTAACCTCGGCGCCGGCCGGGTGGTGTACCAGGAATACACGCGCATCAATCGGGCGATCAGCACCGGCACCTTCTTCACCAACAAGACGCTTACCGACGCCATCGATCTGGCGCTCAAAAACGACAAAGCGGTGCACATCCTGGGGCTGCTTTCGCCCGGCGGCGTTCACAGTCACGAAGATCACATCCGCGCGCTGGCCGATCTCGCCACGCGCCGCGGCGCGACCCGGCTTTACCTGCACGCCTTCCTCGATGGCCGCGATACACCGCCACAGAGCGCCGCCACCTCGATCAAGGCCATGGAGGATAAATTCGCCTCCCTGAAGCACGGCCGATTTGCTTCGATCATCGGCCGCCACTATGCCATGGACCGTGACCACCGTTGGCCGCGTATTCAAGCGGCCTACGATCTCATGACGCAGGGCCAGGCCGAATACCGCGCGGCCACCGCCTCACAAGCGCTGGAAGCGGCCTACACCCGCGGTGAAACGGACGAGTTCGTCAAAGCGACCGTGATCGTGCCGCCGGGTGAACAACCGGCGCGTATCGCCGACGGCGATGTGATCGTCTTCATGAACTTCCGTTCCGACCGCGCGCGCCAGATCACACGCCCGTTCATCGATCAAAACTTCGACGCCTTCGAGCGCGCGGTCGCGCCGAAACTCGGCGCGTTCGTGAGCCTCACTGAATACAACTCCGAATTCCACATGCCGGTAGCGTTCCCGCCGGAGCGGCTGCGCAACGTCATGGGCGCCTACCTCGCATCGCTCGGCAAACGCCAGTTGCGTATCGCCGAGACCGAAAAATATGCGCACGTCACATTCTTCTTCAACGGCGGCATCGAGACACCGTTCGAGCACGAGGACCGTATTCTCATTCCCTCGCCCACGGACGTGGCGACGTACAACCTGAAGCCCGAGATGAACGCGCCGCTGGTCACCGACGAGGTCGTGAAGGCGGTGCACAACCATCAATACGACGTCATCATCTGCAACTACGCCAATCCCGACATGGTCGGCCACACCGGCGACTTTGACGCCACGGTCAAGGCGATCGAGGCGACCGACCGGTGTCTCGGGCGTATCCTCGAGGCGGTGCAGGCCGTGGGCGGCGAAATGCTCATCACCGCCGATCACGGCTATGCCGAACAGATGTTCGACGACGAAACCGGTCAGCCGCACACGGCGCACACCACCAATCCGGTACCGCTCGTGTACGTGGGCAGGCCGGCGACGCTCGCGGCCACCGGCGCGCTCGAGGACATCGCCCCGACGATGCTGTCGCTCCTCAATCTGCCGGTCCCGCCGGAGATGAGCGGCAAACCGTTGGTAGAGCTGCACAGCAAAGCCGCCACGGCCTGATCGCGTTCGTGTTCCGTATCCCGCGCGCGCCTGCGAAGCCACAACCGCGCCTTCCTTTGCGCGTGGCCCTAGCCTCAGTACTATCGGCGTATCCGCATTCAGG
>JAUSDQ010000149.1 GCA_030650525.1 Sulfuricaulis sp. | reverse complement strand
AGAATCGATCGCAGTTGCGATCGTACTGTCAACTGAACACTGATATAAATAAAGTGCTACCCGCTGGACGTTGAAATCTGGCCGACCAGCATGGTGTATCCGAGGGGCTACCGAATGGTGCTCACGCTCCTGGGACGCGATCTCGAGGTCGCCGGCATTCCGGGTCGGATCCTGCACAACCATCCGGTAAATCGCGATCCTGCCGAGTTTGGCGGCAGGGTCACTCTTCTCATCGGGGGAGCGCGCGAGTCGTACCTTTTGCTGCCGGTGATTCGTAAGCGTCCCCGGAACCCGTGTTGACGGGTCGACCTTGATGGTCTAGTGCATCAGAGATCGACGACGTGGCGCAGCAGTGCGAAGGGGACGCGCCACTCGTGGCTGTCGCAGGACACGGTGGCAGTTTTTTGGTTCAGCCGAACGATGCTGCCCAGACGCTGGATGAGGTCGCGCCCTTCGAAACTCACCGCGTCGCCGAGCGCAAAGTCAGAGCGGCCCAGCGGCCTTGCCGGTTCCGGTAGAGGTGCTTGCCCCGGATCAAGCTGGATCGCTGCATAAGTCACCCACCAGTACTGGGTCGGGTTCTCAACCAGTATCAGAAGCTGATCGGATTTGAACTTGGTGATGCGGCCCTGCTGCATCCGATTGTCGCGCAGGTTCCAGAAGTGGACTTCCTGGCCGACATGCAAACGTTGGCGCACTGCCAGGACGCGCGGCGGATGCTGCAGCAGGTGATCAATGGCGGTGCGCAGACGCAGCAGATCGAGGTCCGAAGCCTGCTGCAAGGCACTCATCAGGTCATGCAAATCCATAGCCGTATGGATTACGCAAATGTGCGTCAGCCGTTGAGTTCGTCGGTGAACTCGTCCTCGTCCCAGGCCTTGCCGATCGCCGTGTCGAGTCGCTTGAGCAGTTCGAGGAGCGTCTCGTTATCGCGCCGAACCAAGCCTGCAAGCTGACTACTGCTGTCCACGGCGATGGCGGCGCATTGAAACGGACCGTGGCGGCCAACCGTGATGGCGCCTTCACCATCAATGAGAGACTCAATACTGTCGAACGGCATGGATTCGTTCCTCGGTAGAGCTCTCCGGGGCAGCTACGCTCTGGAAGCGCGCGTCGCCTCGGAGGCCCAATCATATCGCCGATCAACAACGCTCAGGCTGTGGCGGGCTTCCAGTTGAACGGCAGCAGTTCGGCCAGGCGATTGACCGGATGCGAAGGCAGGCGTTGCAGCACATCCTTGAGATACGCGTAGGGCTCGATGCGATTGAGTTTGCAGGTTCCCACCAGCGAGTACAGGGTTGCAGCGACATGGCCACCGCGTTCAGCGGCGGCGAAGAGGTACGCCTTGCGTCCCATCGCGATGGGACGAATCGCCGACTCCAGCAAATTGTTGTCAGGCACGAGCACACCATTCTCGGTATAGCGGGTCAGTGCGCGCCAGTTATTCAACGCATAGCCGAAGGCCAAGCCCAGAGGTCCTTGCGGCAACAGCGTCGGGTAGTGCCCTTCCAGCCACGTCCTGAAGTCCGACAACACTGGTACGGATTCGGCCTGTCGCACTGCCAGCTTCTCGTCCGGTGGCCGACCGCGGATAGCCGACTCGATGCGGTAGAGCTTGGCAATCCAGGCAACCGCCTGGGCCGCAAGGCCAGGGGTCTTCTGGGTCTTGGCGATTTCGAAGAACTTTCTCCTGCAATGCGCAAAGCAACCCACTTCAATGATTCGCCCGGTGCGGTACAAGATATCGTAGCCTGAGAATGCGTCCGCCTGCAGGTAGCCTTGGTAATCCTTCAGGAATTTTATCGGATGCTTGGACTCGCGGGACTCGGTGAACTCGAATACCACCGAAGGAGCATGCTCCACCCACTCGCCAGCCTCGTTCTGGCGTGCCCCGGCTCCCAGATAGCCCCACAAGCGCGCCGTTTTGGTGCACCCGCGTCCGCCTTCAATCAACGGCATCGTCGTGTCATCGGTGTGCAGCCTCGGCCCATTGAGCGTGTGCTCGATCAGGGGCGCTCGCAGTACAGCGAGCAACTCCCCTGATGCGAGCTTCCACTCGCACAGTGTCGAGCGCGGCAGATCTACACCGTGGCGCTTGAAGATCCTCTCCTGGCGATTGAGCGGAAGGTGGTCGGCAAAGGTCGACACCAGGATTTGCGCCAGAAGCCCCGCCCCTGCGTTGGTCTTGGGCAGCGGAGAGGGTTGCGCGAATGCCGTGCGGATCGTCGATTCGCCGTCCTTGCGGCACGCGTACTTGGCCCGGGCGTGTTCGATCACAATCAATTTCGCCGGCGTGTACTCAAGGGTCTCGGAGACTTCCTCACCGATTCGCTCCAGGGCATCGAATTCGGCCTTCTCGGCATCCGACAGATCGTAGTCCACGCGCTCACGCGGCAGGTCCTTGGGCAAAGACGGACGACCGCGTCGTTGCCGTGTGTAGGTGACGGTTATCTCGTCCTGCGGCGGAACCGGCAGCTCCTGTGTCTGCACAAATAGTTCTGCCTGACCAGAGAGCTTCTCGCTGGTCGCACCGAAGTGCATGCGGCGTAAATTCTGCAGCTGCTGACGCAGCGATTCGAGTAGCGTGGAATATTGGGTATGCAGATCGGTGATCACACCCAGAAGGGCATCGACATCACGGGGCAGTTTCTCGATGTCGAGGGCGGCAAAAGAATGCATGCCGAATTAACGCATCCGCATGCATACAGTTGACAGAAAGTGAAGCGAAATTATTTCGAATAAATCACGCAACGCGCGATGCGTTCACCGCGGGCAATCGCCGCGCGCGCGACAGGTCAATGCCTTCGAGAAACGCCATCAGTTCGCCCATCGATAGGCCGCCTCGCGCAAGCTCCTCGGGCCGCGGAAAGCGCCCGCGCTCGAGCCGCTTATACAGTAGAAAGAATCCGTGGCGGTCCCACCACAACAGCTTCACCTTGTTGCGCCGCTTGCCCAGGAATACGAACACCTGTCCACCAAACGCATCGGCAGCAAACACCGACTCCACCAGTTGTGCAAGACCATCAATTTGCTTTCTCATGTCAACGGGCTCGGCACACACGTAGGCGCGCACTGACGAGGACAGCATCATCGCTACGCTCCGCTTCCAACCCGCGCTACGATGGCCTCCACCACCCGCGCAGCTCCTGTCCCCTCCAGTCGCACGCGCATCGTGCCCAGGTCCACTTCGATGCGCTCTGCCACCGGCGCGACGATCGGCACCGCAAGGAACCGCTGCACAGGCTTCGCGACCTGCTCGTGCTTCTCGGTCGTCACCAGGCGCTTGCGCCAGTACCAGAACGTGGCCTTGGCAATACCGCGCCGCCGGCAGAACTCCACCACCGTCAGGTCCGATCGGCGCCGCGCCTCGATGATCCTCGCCCATCGCGCAGCATTGCGCCGCGCGTTTTGACGCCTGCGCCCATTCACCCGTGCTGCCTGCTCAATACCCACCACCGCCTTTGCCCGCATCGTCGTTCTCCTTCACAGATAAGAGAAAGACCATGCCCGATCCGGGCGCTTCATTTCAAGACGTGTTCCGGGGACGCTTACGCGAATTCGACGCCTAACGATGCGCATAACCGGTCCGAAACGGCGGCGCGAAGCGCCGCTGTTGAGGGTCCGTGTTCATGCGCGGGTTAGACGAAGCCGCTACGCGGAGGAAATGCGGCGGAAATCGTGCGACTGGATTCACGATCTTCACCTCGCCCCATTTGGCGAGACGGCTCTTCTTGATCAACCGTTATCATGTGACCGGGGAACGAGGTCTTCATTTCGACAGAGCGGTTTGCCTCGAATCAGGGCATAATCGGTGCGCCAACGCCAATCGAGGGCGCCGACTACCGCAACGGTTTCGGCCAACCCCCTGACGGAGCACAGTGTTTCCTGCCAAAAGTTGCATCCGGTATTTCCCCGACGTATATATTTTCAGTAGGCTGACCCAGCCTCAGGGACCGGGCTCGTCCAACAAACGGTTCAGATCGTGGCTGCGCTTCGCTTGCACGATCTAACCTTATTCGTTAGGCACGAATCACCAGTCACTCACGAATACGGACGCGTTCGGGCTCAATGATCCACAACCGCGCTTCCGTAGGTTCCGTCTCAAGCACAATCAAAGCAGCCCTCAGCAAAGCGAGAGTGTTATCGATGCTCTGCGTGTGCGGGCGCAATACCCAGATGCCCTTGTGACTCGCCGGAGGGTAGACACGGATGTCGGAAAAATCCAGATCGAAAGTAACAAGGATTCGATCCTCCGCCTGAGAGGCATCAAAGACGCGTGGATCAGGGTTACCTCCCAGCTGCTCGTCGAGTATCGTGTGCACGTCGTGACCAGCCTTGCGAAGCAAGGCTTGAGCATCACGAGGCAGATTCTCGTCAAGTTTGAACCGAGCAGGCATCCTGCGCGATTAGGCGGGGATGGGAACGATGCGCTCTCGCGCCAAGTCTGCGGCGTAGCCGATCGCTGCGGGAATATGTTCAGGCCGAAGCGAGGGGTATTGATCGAGAATACGTTCCGGCGTTTCGCCAGCGGCGAGATTATCAAGCACGACGGATACCGGTATTCGTGTCCCTCGGAAACACACGGCACCGTGCATGATGTGGGGATCGGTAGTGATGTAGGGTTTCCAGTCCATCGCGGACGCCTCCAAGCGTAACTGTCAATATAGCACCGCGCGTCCGTTCGTGCCTATCAACGTTCACGCCCACCGGCGCGCGCGCACGATGCTTGTAGGGGGTACGGCGCTTCACGCGCGTCCGGGTGCGGCAGCACCTGAAACTCAAAGGCCTGCAGCCCAAG
>JAUSDQ010000143.1 GCA_030650525.1 Sulfuricaulis sp. | reverse complement strand
AACATCGCGGATGGCTCGACCGCCTGGGTGCGGTTCGCGCTGTACATCAGCACGAACTTTGCCGCGACTGCGAACGATATCTTCAACATCTTCGAGTGGCAAACGAGCGGCACGATTGAGGCGTGTATCAGCCTGCAAATTACCGCCACGACCGATGTGGTGGAAATCTCTGCGGCAGACGGGATTGCCGCGTCAAGCGGCTGGACCTATCTCAGCAAGGGCGTGTGGCATGTGATTGAAGGCATGTTGACATGCTCCACGGGAGCGGTGGGCGTGCTCGACCTGTATGTCGATGGCGCGAGAGTCCTCAACCTCACCTCTCAGGATCACTCTGGGGCGATCACGGATGGCGTGTTCGGCACACAGGACACGGCGGCCACCACGAACGCGGGCTACCTACTCGGTGACGAGTTCGCCTTCGATGACACGCGCCTTGCCATCACCCATCGCTTTCACACGCACCGGCTGATTACCAAGTCGTCCTTCCTCTTCATGGGGCCGGGGCAGATCGACAACGTGAAGATCGTGGATGGCGGTAGCGGTGATGTGATCGTGCAGATCTACGACACCGATGTCTATAGCGCCAGCCTCACGCCGATCTGGACGGATCGGACCAACTCGGCCAACACGAACGTCGATGCGGCGGATGTCCCGATTTCGTGTCATCGAGGATGTTTGGCGATTGTCTCGGGCACCTTGCCGGGCGTGATTCTGAATATCGGGTGGGGGGCTGGCTGGGGCAGCGATGGCGCCATTCGGACCTATGCGGCCACCCGGAAGGCTGCTCCTGGTGGCATCTAGTGTTGACCACCAAGAAGGCGGTCGCACGGAGACGGCGGGCTGGATTTTCTCCTACTAGCATCTCCGGTTTGGCATTCCCATTCGCCGGTGATGTTGCAGAGGTCTTGCTTTATAACTCTGCCCTCTCTACGGCGAACCGGCAGTCGGTGGAAGTGTATCTCAACGCGAAATACGCGGTGTATTGATGGCGACCACCGGACAGCCGTCTACCTTCTCTGAACTCTACACCGAACTGCTCAACGCCGTGCGTGAAGCCACCACGATCACGGCGACCACGACCATTGCCAAGCGGTATATCAACCGCGCCCTCCACGACATGCACATTGATAGCGATTTCCCGTGGGCGATTCGCACCGCCACGCTGCTGCTCCATGCGCCCTATACCACCGGCACGGTGACGATCACGCAAGGGGGCACGGCCTGGACCGGCGACAGCACGGTCTGGACCACAGTGAATGCCTTTAACCAGGACAACGCGCGGACGACCGGGAAGCTGACGATCACTGGGACGGATATCTACACCATCTCCACCGTGGCGGCCTCGTCGATTGTGACCAACGAGCGGTTTGTCGCGGCTGATGTGGCGGCGTCCACCTACACGTATTACGAGGATGAGTACGCCCTTGCCTCCGACTTCTGGCAGCCGGTGGACAAGCGGCAATTCACGGACGCCATCGCCATTGAACTGATCGGGTCTCGGGACTTCTACCGCCGCTATCCTCGGAACAGCACGCTCGGCACGCCCAACACCGCGACCCTGATTGATCTCGGCCCCTCCGGGTCCACGGCTGCTCGCCCACGGATCGTCTTTCACCCGGTCCCCTCGGCCGCCATGCTTGTGCCGTATCGCTATCTCACGAGCAATCTGGCGGTCACGACTGGCGGGGTGGCGTCCACGGACCTGTCCGCAGATACCGATGAGCCGATTGTCCCGTTGCGCTATCGCCACGCGATTGTCCTGCACGCGCTGGCGTTCTGGTATCGGGACCGGAAGGATGACACGAGGAGCCGGGAAGTCAAGGCGGAATATACCGACCTGATCCGGCGGATTCGGCAGGACACGATGCCCACGGATGACCACCCTCGCCTGGTGCCGAATCTCTCGCGGTATCGGGCGGGTGCGCGTCGAACAGGGCGGGCCCGGTACGACATTCACGGTCATTTTGATCGTCTCGAGTGAGCGATGCCGACCAATCGGATCATTCAGCCGTTGCCGTTCAAGGGGGGATGGGACACGTCGCTCGGCCCACAGGCGGCGGAGGTGACGCACCTGCTGCGAGCGGAGAACGTCTACTACGAGCTGGATGGCGGGGTGCGCAAGATGCCGGGGGCCGACAACCTGAATGCGACCCAACTCACTGAAGGCGGGGTGGCCGTCACCGTCATGTCCCTGTTCGATTTCTGGAAGAGCGGGACGGCGGGGACGCCGGTGCAGAAGCACATGGCCTACGCCGGGACGAAGATCCTCAAGGAAGACCTCGATGGGGTGTTTGACACCCTGACGACCGGACTGGAAGCCGATAAGCCCTCGAGCTTCACGAGCATGAATGATATTGCCATCTGGTCCTCGACCTCGAATACGGATGTCCCGCAATCCTGGGATCAGTCGGCCGGCAGCACGTCCACCCTGGCGGGGTCGCCCCCGAACTTCGCCTTCGCCGTGCCGCACCGCAACCGCATGTGGGCGGCGGGCGTGGCCTCGAATCCCTCTCGGCTGTACTACTCGGTCTTGGATAGCGCGGCGGACTGGACGGGGGCAGGCAGCGGCTCGATCGACATTGACATCAATGACGGGGACAACATCACCGGGCTGGCGTCTCACAAGCAACGGCTGTGGGTGTTCAAGGGACCGAACACGGGGAGTATCAGCTATATCACCGGCTCCGCCCCAACCGGCACGGATGCCTATGCGCGTGTCCCGTTCAACCGTGGGGTGCCGTGCGTGGCCCATCAGACGGTGGTGACCTATTTGAACGATGTGGCGTTCCTGTCCAATCGCGGGCTGCATTCGCTGACGGCGACCGAAGCCTTCGGGGATTTGAAGGAGGGGTTCCTGTCCTTCCCGATTCAGTCGATCTTTACGGATGAACTGGCCGTGGCGAACCTGAACCTGTCCCATGGCGTGAACCACCGAGGCCGTGGGCTGCTGATGTGGTCGGTGCGGCAGAGCGGCCAGTCGCAGAATAATTGGGTCACCGCCATGGACTATCGGTTTCAGCCGGGGCGTTTCTCCCTGATGACGCCCTACAAGGCGGCCTCGCTGGCCGTGATGCTGAACGCCAGCAAGCCGACACTGTACTCCGGGGGCTATGACGGCTATGTGCTCCAGCACGATCAGTCGAACCGGAACATCATGGATGTGGCCTACACGGCGAAGGTGCAACTGCCCTTCCTGCACCATAAGGCGCCGGATCTGATGAAGATGAGCGCGTGGCTGAGAGTGGGGATTGTGCCACAGGGGGACTCTGACATCACCGTACAGTGGCAGAACGATGAGAACGAGGTGGTGTCCGGCACCGTGTCACAGTCCTCCGGCGCCGTCCTGGGTGGGACGACTGGCTTCACCCTGGACACCGATACGCTGGGTGGGGCGAACTATGTCCAGCGGTATCTGGAGCTGCCAGGGTCCTACAAGACGCAGCAATTGACGTTCTCGCAGGCGGGGCTTAACGAGGATATGGAGATTCACGAGGTCGCCGTGCAGCTTGAGCCATCCGGGATGGAGGAAATCTAGCGATGGCCCTCTCACGGCTGACGACCTGGACCTCCGGGCAAGTGTTGACAGCGGCGGCGCTGAACGATGAAGTCAACAACATCCTCAACAATCCCGGCTCGCTGATCTGCACCACGGCGGCCCCTGCGGTTGGCTCGCTCCTGGTTGGGCGCGGTGTGGTCACGCTGGGCGTCCTGACGGTCGGCAGCAACGATCAGGTGTTGACGGCGGACTCCGCGCAGGCGCTGGGCTGTAAGTGGGCGGCGGTGGCGGCTGGCGGTGCGCCTGGATTCGATACGATTACCGGGGCGACGAACACCGGGGCCGCGATGGTGGTTGGCAGCGGGGCCAGCCTCGTCCCAACCGGCACCGGGATTCTTCGGGCCACCGACCTGATCTTCGGCTCCGACGCGCAAGGGGATATCGCCGTGCGCGGGGCCTCCGTCTATGGCCGCGTGGCGATGGTGACGAAGGGGAACCTGCTGGCCGGGACCGGGACCACGGCGGCCGCGCTCGCGGTCGGGACAAATGACCAGGTGCTGACGGTAGACTCCACACAAGCGACTGGACTCAAATACGCGGCGCAAACGCTGGCGATCACCTCCGGCACCGCGACCGTCGCCACGTCTGAGACCACGACCAGCACAAGCTATACCGATCTTGCCACAGGCGGCCCAGCGGTCACGCTGACGGTGGGTAGTAGTGGGAAGGTGTTGGTCACGGTGAGTGCCGAGATGGGGAGTGGGACCGCTATAAATGTTTATATGGATTTTGGGCTGACAAGTGGGAATACCCGGTCAGCATCGGATACTACTGCGGTACATAACTTTGAAGATTCAAGACGAGCGTCATCTATGACACTCCTGACCGGATTGGCCGCTGGCAGCACAATCTTCACGGCGAAATATCGAGTGACTGCTGGCACCGGCACGTTTCTCAACCGCTCCATCTCCGTGGTAGCCCTCTAATGGCCCTCTCCCGTCTCACCGTCTGGTCCGCCGGCCAAGTCCTCCGGGCCGATGCGCTCAACGCTGAGTTCGATAATCTGATTGACCAGGTGAACACGTCGCCAACCAGCTA
>JAUSDQ010000141.1 GCA_030650525.1 Sulfuricaulis sp. | reverse complement strand
GTCATGTCCAGGAACCAGTTCGCCACCTTGGTCTTGCGCTCTTCGAGGGCCGACATCGCTGCCGGCGAAAATGAAATCGGCGCGAGGCCCGGCGGGATGCTGAGGCACTTCTGAGTGCCCGAGTAAGCGACATCAACCTGCCACTCGTCCGTCTTCACCGGATGCCCGCCCAGCGAGGTCACGCAGTCCATGACCAGCAGCGCGCCCGCGTCGTGGGTGATCTCGCTTATCTCCTCCATCGGCTGCAGGACGCCGGTCGAGGTCTCCGCGTGGATGATGCCCACCAGCTTCGCGCCCTTGCTCCCGATGGCTTTGCGAACGTCCTCCGGGTCAATCGGCTGCCCCCAGGGTGCAGTCACTGTCACGACCTCGCCGCCGTATCGCCCGCAGACATCCGCCATCCTGCCGCCGAAGACGCCGTTCACGCACACGATGACTTTCTCGCCCGGCTCGATGAGATTGACGAAGCAGGCTTCCATGCCGGCCGAGGCGGGCGCGGAGATGGGAATGGTCAGCGCGTTGCTGGTCTGGAAGGCGTACTGCAGCAGCGCCTTGATTTCCTCCATCATGGCGATGAACGCGGGATCGAGGTGCCCGATGGTCGGGCGCGCCATGGCCGTGAGCACGCGCGGGTGCACGTCCGAGGGTCCCGGCCCCATCAAGGTACGGACCGGGGGATTGAAGGATGTATAACTCATGCACGACCTCTATTTATTCATTATCCGGAGACCGCGCAGTGTAACAGTAGCCCTGCTCGCTGCGCTCGCTCGTCTTGTCGGATTATAATGGCAACTCCCTGCGGCAAACTGTCTTCTAGGCAGACTTGGCCATGTAACCCAAGCGCGCCGAAATATCCGCGCCGGCCTTTTTAATGATGGGAATCCACGCCTCGCGGCGACGGTCACGCGGGGCCGAGATCGAAAGCCCCGCGACCATCTTGCCATGAGGGTCGTGCAGGGGCACGCCGACGCAGGCGACTCCCTGTTCCGCCTCTTCATTGTCAAGGGCGTAACCCTGTTTGTGGGTGTTTTCGATTTGAGCCCAGAGCTTTGTCACCTGGGTGAAGGTGTTGGGGGTATAGCGGGGCAGGCCGGTGCGGCGCGCGTATTCGCGGCAGGCCTTCTCGCCATCCTCGGCGAGGAACAGCTTGCCCACGGCGGTGACATGCAGCGGCGCACGACTGCCGATCACCTGTTCCACGCGCATCATGCGGTTGGGAATGGCGCGCTCCACGTACACCACCTCATCGCCTTCGCGCACCGTGAGGTTCACGGATTCGCCCACCTGTGAGCGCAGCCATTCCATGATCGGTTTGGCCTCGCGCAGCAGGTCGACTTTTCCGTGCACGCGACTGCCGAAGTGCAGCAGCTTCACGCCCAGTGTGTACTGGCCGTTGGCCGTACGTTCGACGAGCCCATGCCCCGTGAGCGCCTTGAGGATGCGGAACGCGGTGGAGGGGTGCAGATGCGTTTCGGCCGACAGGAACTTGAGGCTGGACGGTTCCGGGCGCGCCGCAATCGCATCGAGCAGCGTTATCACCCGGTCAATCACCTGAATCGAAGATGTGGCGGTTTTTAGCATATTGCGTATCGTGAAAACGATTATGTATTGTGAAATATCCTATCCTGCGTTAGCCTTTCTTGCAAGCGTGCTTATCGTCACCGGCAGACGTAAAATACTTTTCCTGCCGGATTTCTCATGAAGTCATACGGCAAGACGAGCGAGCGCAGCGAGCAGGGCTACTTTTTCGAATCACAGTTCCGCGTTGTAAATATCGAGGAAACAAAAAATGGCAAAAATGACCGCAACCGAAGCGGCGATCCGCGTCATGGAGAGCGAAGGCATCGAATTAGTGTTCGGCGTGCCCGGCGCGGCGATCCTGCCGTTGTATCAAGCCATGAACGGCAGCAAGATCAAACACGTGCTGGTTCGCCACGAAGAAGGCGGAACCCACGCCGCCGAAGGCTATACGCGCGCCGCGAGCGGCCGCATCGGCGTCTGCATCGGCACCTCGGGCCCGGCCGGCACCAATATGATTACCGGCCTGTATTCGGCCATGGCCGACAGTATTCCGATTCTGTGCATTACCGGCCAAGCGCCGCGCGCCAAATTGCATAAAGAAGATTTCCAGGCGGTCGATATCGCCGCGATCGCCAAGCCCGTCACCAAGTGGGCGATTACTGTTATGGAAGCCGCCCAGGTGCCGCGCGCGTTCCGGCAGGCGTTTCATCTGATGCGCTCCGGCCGTCCCGGTCCGGTCCTGATCGATTTGCCGCTCGATGTCCAGAAAGAAATCATCGAGTACGACCCCGACTCCGATTTCCCGCTGGAGGTGTTCAAGCCGCGCCCGCATCGGAAACAAATCGACAAGGCGCTCGACATGATGATGGCGGCGCAGCGGCCGTTGATTATCTCCGGCGGTGGCGTGATTAACGCGGACGCGTCCGACCTGCTGGTTGAGCTGGCCGAGCTGACCCAGACTCCGGTCATCCCCACGCTCATGGGCTGGGGCAGTATTCCGGACGATCATGCGCTTAATGCCGGCATGATGGGGCTGCAGACCACGCACCGTTACGGCAATGCCACCTTCCTGCGCAGCGATTTTGTGCTCGGCATCGGCAACCGCTGGGCTAATCGCCAGACCGGCAGTCTCGATATTTACACCAAGGGGCGCAAGTTCGTTCATGTCGACATCGATCCGATGCAGATCGGCCGTATCTTTTGCCCCGATCTCGGCATTGTGGCCGATGCCCGATATGCGCTCGAAGAGTTCGTCGCGGCGGCGCGCGCGCGCAAACAGGCCGGCAAGATCGTCAGCCGCAAGCAGTGGATCGACGAGATTCAGGAACGCAAATTCACGATGCAACGCCGCACCGACTTCGACAACGTGCCGATCAAGCCGCAGCGCGTGTTCCAGGAGATCAACAACGTGTTCGGCGACGATACACGCTTCGTAACCGCCATCGGCCTGTACCAGATCGCCTCGGGCCAGTTCCAGAAGGTCAACAAGCCGCGGAACTACATCGTCTGCGGCCAGGCCGGCCCGCTCGGCTGGGAAATCTCGGCCTGCATCGGCGCCAAGCTGGCCGATCCGAGCAAGGAGGTCGTCGGGGTGGTCGGTGACTATTCATTCCAGTTCCTGATCGAGGAGCTCGCGGTTGCCGCGCAACATCACGTGCCGTTCGTGATGGTGCTGATCAACAATGCCTATCTCGGATTGATCCGCCAGGGCGAAGTTGCCTATAAAATGGACTATGAAGTCCAGCTGAGCTTCAACAATATCAATTGCCCCGAGATCGGCGAATACGGCGTCGATCACGTCAAGGCCGTGGAGGCGCTGGGTTGCCTC
The DNA here is from genome assembly GCA_030650525.1 of Sulfuricaulis sp. Taxonomy (GTDB): domain Bacteria; phylum Pseudomonadota; class Gammaproteobacteria; order Acidiferrobacterales; family Sulfurifustaceae; genus Sulfuricaulis. The sequence goes on along the minus strand of JAUSDQ010000141.1, from coordinate 5,646 downwards.
GCCGTGCGCGTGTTCGATCCGAAACAGATGGCGGATGCCTTCCGCGCGGCGCGTCGTGTCAGCGCGGAGAGACGCGTGCCGGTCGTGGTCGAAGTGATCACCGAACGCGTCACCAACATCTCCATGGGTCCGGAGATTGACAAGATTACCGAGTTCGAAGAGATTCTCGATCGCAAGCCCGAGAAAAAAACGCAGGCGGCCTGATCAGCGCCGCCGCTCAATGAAATGGACAGGATTAACAGGATTTTTCAGGATTTACAGGATTAAGGATTTCAAGACATTAAGGAACCTCTGATTAATTCAAAAATGTAGGGTGCGCCCTGCGCACCGATCGACAAAATGCTGCGTGGGACGCACCCTACATCGAATTATTCAGAATTTCCTTAAGAGATAATCCTGTTAATCCTATCTTTTAATCCTGTAAATCCTGTCTAATTTCTTTCTTTTTGTTAGGGATTCTAAGAAGGAACGACGATGCCCAAGTTTGCCGCCAACCTGACCATGCTGTTCAATGAGGTCGACTTTCTGGACCGGTTCGACGCTGCCGCCAAAGCCGGATTCCGCGGCGTCGAATATTTATTTCCCTATGCCTACGACAAAAATCAGCTGGCGGAAAAACTCAAAACACTCAAGCTGACCCAGGTCCTGCACAATCTGCCCGCGGGCGATTGGGCTGCCGGTGACCGCGGCAATGCCTGCCTGCCGGCCCGCGTCGGCGAATTCCAGGACGGCGTCGGCAAGGCCATCGACTATGCCACCGCGCTCGGGTGCCAGCAGATCAATTGCCTGGCCGGGATCGCGCCCGCGGGCGCCGCGCCGGATGCGCTGCGCAAGACGTTTGTCACCAATCTGCGTTTCGCCGCCGACAAGCTCAAAGCCGCCGGCATCAAGCTCCTGATCGAGCCCATCAACACCTTCGATATTCCGGGCTTCTATCTATCTCGCACCGCGCAGGCGCTGGAGATCATGAGCGACGTGGGGTCGGACAACCTGTTTCTACAATATGACGTGTATCACATGCAGCGCATGGAGGGCGAGCTGGCGGCGAGCCTGAAGAAAAATCTTTCCCGTATCCGCCACATCCAGATCGCGGACAACCCGGGGCGCAACGAGCCCGGCACCGGTGAAATCAATTATCCATTCCTGTTCAAGCATATCGACCGGATCGGTTACGATGGCTGGATCGGTTGTGAATACAAGCCGGCCAACGCCACGGTCGCGGGTCTCGGTTGGGCCGCTGCTTATCTGTCGCATTAATATTCCAGGAGAATAACCATGAAAGTGGGATTTATCGGTCTCGGTATCATGGGTCGCCCAATGGCCCACAATCTGATGAAGGGTGGCCACAGTCTGTATCTCTATAGCCGTTCGGGCGTCCCCCGGGATCTGATCGGAGACCAAGGCAGCGCCTGCCAGTCCTCGAAGGAAGTCGCCAAAAATGCCGAGATCATCGTCACCATGGTGCCCGACACCCCGCACGTCGAAGCCGCCCTGTTTGGCAAGGACGGCGTGGCCGAGGGTCTCTCCAAGGGCAAGATCGTGGTGGACATGAGCTCGATTTCCCCGCTCGAAACCAAGAAGTTCGCCGCCAAGATCAACCAGCTCGGCTGCGAATACATCGATGCGCCGGTGTCGGGCGGCGAAGTCGGCGCCAAGAACGCCACGCTGACCATCATGTGCGGTGGTAATCAGCCGGCCTTCGACAAGGTCAAGCCGCTGTTCGAACTGATGGGCAAGAACATCACGCTGGTGGGTGGCAACGGCGACGGCCAGACTTGCAAGGTGGCCAATCAGATCATCGTCGCGCTGACCATCGAGGCGGTGGGCGAGGCGCTGCTGTTCGCCTCCAAGGCCGGAGCCGATCCGGCCAAGGTGCGCCAGGCGCTGATGGGCGGATTTGCCTCGTCGAAAATTCTCGAGGTGCATGGCGAGCGTATGATCAAGCGCACGTTCGATCCCGGATTCCGCATCGAATTGCATCAGAAGGATTTGAATCTGGCGTTGTCCGGCGCGCGGGCGCTCAACATCAGCCTGCCGAACACGGCCACCTGCCAGGAGTTGTTCAATGCCTGCGCCGCGCATGGCGGCAGCGTCTGGGACCACTCGGCCATGGTGCGTGCGCTGGAAATGCTGGCCAAGCACGAGATTCGTTAAAAGCTTCTAACAAAATCTCATGGACAGGATTAACAGGATTTTTCAGGATTTACAGGATTAAGGATTTTTTGAATCAAGAAATCCTGTCTATATTTTTTAATCCACAGTGATTTAGGGTATCGTTGCGGCTGCATTCGCATCAGGCATGCCGACGTCATACGCACACCATGCAGACAGCCCTAGACGATTTCATCCGCCACACGCCGCAGGGCATCGTGGCCGATGCCGTGCTGCGCACCTGTGTGCATTGCGGCATGTGCAACGCCACCTGTCCGACCTACCAGTTGCTCGGCGACGAACTCGACGGCCCGCGCGGGCGTATCTACCTCATCAAGCAGATGCTCGAAGGCGCGGCCGTCACGCGCCATACGTTGACGCATCTCGACCGCTGCCTCACCTGCCGCAATTGCGAGACCACCTGTCCCTCGGGCGTGCAGTATCACAAGCTGCTGGATATCGGCCGCGATATTGCCGAGCAGAAAATAAAACGAAACTGGCTCGACCGGGTTACCCGCTGGATGTTGCGGGCCATTATTCCTTATCCGGCCCGTTTCACGCCACTATTGCGATCGGGACAGTTTTTCCGTCCGCTGCTGCCGGTTTTCCTGAAGCGTTCCGTGCCCCCGCGCCAGACGGCTGATGCGTGGCCAACGACGGCGCACGCGCGCCAGATGCTCGTGCTCGAAGGTTGCGCTCAGCCCGCGATCGCGCCGAACATCAATGCCGCCACCGCGCGCGTCCTGGACAGGCTCGGCATCCGTCTGATCGCGGCTGCCGGTGCCGGTTGTTGCGGCGCGGCGAGCCATCACACCTCGGGCAAGGAGCAGGGCCTCGATTTCGCCCGCCGCAATATCGACGCCTGGTGGCCGCATATCGAATCCGGCGCCGAGGCCATCGCCATGACGGCGAGCGGCTGCGGCGTGCACGTGAAGGAATATGGCCAGCTTCTGAAAAACGATCGTGCTTACGCCGCGCAGGCGAAAAAAATTTCTGAATTGACCAAAGACATCGGCGAGATTCTGATGAACGAGAACTTGTCCAAGCTCGTGAGCGGCGCGAAACCGGGACCCAAAGTCGCCTTCCATTGTCCGTGCTCGCTGCAACACGGCCAGAAGCTGAACGGGATAGTAGAGAAAATTCTGTGTGAGTCCGGTTTTACGCTGACCGCTGTGCCGGATGCGCACCTCTGCTGCGGCTCGGCCGGAACTTATTCCATTCTGCAGAAAGAGTTGTCGCAGCGGTTGCTCAGGAACAAGGTCGCCGCCCTGGAGTCCGGCAGGCCCGCTGCCATCGTCACGGCCAACATCGGCTGCCTGGCTCATCTCCAGGGTGGGACGACGTTGCCGGTGCACCATTGGATCGAGATATTGGACGCTAACACCCCGCCGCTTAGCCGTTGATAGCAGGCCTGAGGGTGCCTATCTGGCAGGCTCTGCCGGAGAGCGACAATTCAAATTCAAAGCCCCTAAAAAATCGGCGTCAAATAAATCAGTTGTTATCGCCGCACTTGGTATAGCCCTTGCAAATCATTCATAGAGCCCACATATACCGTGGTGCGCGGATATCCTGAATATTTAATCCATTTAAGGTATGACCATGAAGCTTCTGTTCGATAACCTGTTTTTCTTAGGCGCAGTCATCAGCGTGGCCGGGCTTGCCTGGGGGGCGTGGCTGGTCCTGCGCGATTCCCTGGCCGGAACCGTCTTTCCCTCCCACAAAAAATCCGCGCTGGGTGCCGTGCTCGTGGCTTGTCTTGCTTACCCTTTCCGCAAAATAGCGCGGGTGCGGGCGTAATCGAAACCCAGGGAAACTCCGATTAAACCCGTTCTGAGCGCAGCCGAAGGGTCCGGGGCGAACGGGAGACCTAATCGGAGTTTTCCTGGTTGTTTTCGCCCGTCCTCGATGCTGACCGTCTTTTTCATTTTCACCAGGTAAAATACATTTCATGGTTGCCCTCAATGTTCTTGAGTCACGCGACTTCTCCCGTTACATTGGTCGTGCGGATGCGGCGATAAATAACGACAGATGTCATCTTCGTGCATGCTGGACTAGGAGGCTTAATGCAACACACTATTGTAAATATTTTGTGTAACACCTTCGTCAGGACCGTTGTCACCGCCATGGCCATGTTGGGATTGTCATCTCCGGCATCGGTGCTGGCGGACTGGGAGCCGACCAAACCGGTTGAGTTCATCATTCCCGCCGGCACCGGCGGCGGCGCCGACCAGATGGCGCGTTTGATTCAGGGCGTAGTCACGAAGCACAATCTGATGAAGCAGCCGATGGTGGTCGTCAACAAGTCGGGCGGCGCCGGCGGCGAAGGCTTCCTGTATGTAAAGGAAAGCAAGGGCGACCCCCACAAGATCATTATCACCCTGAGCAACCTGTTTACTACTCCGCTGGCGACCGGCATCCCTTTCAACTGGAAAGACCTTACACCGGTCTCGATGCTCGCGCTCGACGAGTTCGTGCTCTGGGTCAATGCCGACTCGCCGTACAAAACTGCCAAGGAGTACCTGGCCGCGATCAAGGCCGGCAATGACAACCAGTTCAAGATGGCCGGTACCGGTTCGAAGCAGGAAGACCAGATCATCACGGTTGCGCTCGACAAGGTCACCGGCAAAAAATTCACCTTCGTGCCGTTCAAGGGTGGCGGCGACGTGGCGGTGCAGTTGGTCGGCAACCATGTCGATTCCACTGTGAACAATCCGATCGAGGCCGTGGCCCACTGGCGCGCCGGCAAGCTGCGTCCGCTGTGTGTGTTCGACGATCAACGCATGCCGTACAAGGAAAAGGTCACCGACACCATGTCGTGGAACGATATCCACACCTGCATGGAAGCCGGCGTGAAAGTGGACTATCTGATGCTGCGCGGCGTTTTCATGCCCGGTGGCGTCCGCCAGGACCAGGTAAATTATTACGTCAGCCTGTTCAAGAAAGTGCGCGAAACGCCGGAGTGGAAGGAATTCATGGAGAAGGGCGCGTTCAACCAGAGCTTCATGAGTGGCAAGGAATACGCCAGCTGGGTAGAGAAGGCCGAGGATACGCACAAGGCATTGATGAAGGATGCCGGGTTTCTCGCCAAGTAGCGCGGTGGCCCGCTGTCAAGCGGGCCCCGGTATTTGCGCGTCTGGCAACTGACAGAACGGGGCGCGGATGGTGACCTGGTCTTCGCCCTGTTTTTTATCGGCGCATCGCGGCGCATGATGGCCGACTGAGGAGTTGGGAATGCACGACAACGATCATACCGAGGACGGAAGCCGGCACGGCGTTTCCACGAAGGCGGTGGAGATCGCCGTGGCCGCCGCCATCCTGCTGCTCGGGCTGGTGGTGATCTTCGACAGCCGGCGCGTCGGGGCCGGGTGGGCCGACGATGGCCCGCAGGCGGGTTATTTTCCCTTCTATATCGGTTTGATTCTCTGTGCCGCGAGCGCGTGGACGCTGCTGCGGGCCGCGTTTTCCGAGCACGCCGCGGCCGGGGTGTTCGTCAGC
>JAUSDQ010000129.1 GCA_030650525.1 Sulfuricaulis sp. | reverse complement strand
CCTGACGCGCGCCCTCGGACCTGTCCTGTGGAAGGGCGCGCGGGAATTCCTCGCCGTGGTGACGGGGCCGTGCCAGCGGCGGATTCGCTGCGCTCCACCCGCCCTACATTTAATTGTTCTCAGCCAAACATCTTTTGGGCGCGCGAGCGAATCGCATTCCACTCCTGTTCCGGCAGGCGCAACACCTGATGCAAGGGTTTCGGGGTATCGATTCCCAGGCCCTGAGCGTAGTCGACACCCATTTGGCGCAGCTGGTTGAGAATTGGCGCGTTCTCCACCGATTCGGCAATGGTGATCAGGCCCATGACATGGCCGATCTGGTTGATGGCGTCGACCATGGCGTGGTCCACCGGGTCTTCCACCATGCCTTCGATAAAATCGCCCGCGATCTTGAGATAGTCCACCGACAGGCTCTTGAGATAGCCAAAGGAGGACAGGCCGGAACCGAAATCATCGAGCGCAAAGTGACATCCCATGCTCTTGAGCCGCGCGATGAAATCGCGCGCGCGGGTCAGGTTGGCAATGGCCGCGGTCTCGGTGATTTCGAAACAAATGTTCTTGGGATTGATCCGGTGCTGAGCGAACTGCTGCATCACGAAATCCAGAAATTTTTCATCGCCCAGGGATTGGCCGGAAAGGTTGATGGCGAAACGGGTGCTCGCGGATTCACCGCTCATTTCCGCTTGCGCCTGGTTTTTTTCCAGCATCGAGAAAACGGTGGTGATCACCCAGCGGTCGATCGAGGGCATGAGAAAATAGCGTTCGGCGGCCGGGATAAACGCCGCCGGCAACACCAGGTCCTCGTCCTGGACGCGCACCAGGATTTCATAAAAACGGGCGGGCGGGGGTGTTTCCTCGCCGAGCGGGACAATCGCCTGGCAATAGAGATCGAAGCTGTTGTTCTCCAGGCCCTTGCGCAAGCGGTGCACCCACTGCATCTCGCCGCGGCGCTGGGCCATGGCGCGGTCACCCGGCTGGTAGATATGTATGCGGTTGCGCCCGCGATCCTTGGCGACGTAACAGGCTGAATCGGCGGCGCTCAGCACTTCCGTGAGACCGCCGCTGTCGCGCTGAATCGGCACCAGGCCGATGGAGACGCCGATCTCGAACGTGCGGCCCTCCCATAAAAACCGGAAATCCTTGACCGACTGGCGCAGCAGATCGGCGATCTGCTGCGCCTTGTCGACCGAGCAATCATCGAGAATCACGCCGAACTCGTCCCCGCCGAGGCGCGCGAGCATATCGGTGGCGCGGATTTCCTTCTGCAGGTGGTGCGCCAGCTGTTTGAGCAATTCATCGCCGGCGATATGCCCGCAAGTATCGTTGACGATCTTGAACTGGTCGAGATCGAGATAAAGCAGCGCATGCTCGCGCTGACCGGTGTGCGCGGTTTCCAGAACCTGCTGCAGACGCGTCTCGAACTCGCGCCGGTTGAGCAGCCCGGTCAAGGGATCATGGCTCGCCAGAAACGCCATGCGGCGCGCCATGCCTTGGATTTCGGTGACGTCGTGGAACACCACGACGGCGCCGAGAATAGCGCCGTCGCGGTCGCGGATCGGCGCCGCCGAGTCCTGGATCTCGATCTTTCCGCCGTCATGGCTCATCAGCAGATGATGGCTGTCGTGGCGGATGATGCGGCCTTCCTGGAGGCAGTAATGGATCGGATATTCCTCGAGCCGGTTGGAGTCCTCGTCAAAAATCTTGAACACCTCGGACAGCGGTTTGCCCCGCGCGACGTCGCTTTTCCATTCGCTGAATTGCTCGGCCACCGGATTCATGTACACGATGCGGCCCGCGGCATCGGTCGTGATGACACCGTCGCCGATGGACTCGAGCGTCACCTGCGCCCGTACCTTTTCCAGAAACAGTGCGTCTTCCGAGCGCTTTTTCTCGTTGTCGCGCGCTGCCTGCAGCGCCGCCGCCATCGCGTTGATACCGCCTTCCAAACGGCCCACTTCCCCGCCCGATTGGGTGGTCACGCGGTATTCGAGTTCGCCGTTTTTGATCTTATCCACCGCCCGGGTCAGCGACAGCACCGGGCGCGTCACCGTGCGCGCCACGCGCAACGCAAACACCACGGTCACCGCCAGTCCGAGCGCGACCATGAACAGGCTCTGGAACAGAATCCGGTTTTGCTCGGTCTGCAACGCGGCGCGGGACAGCGACACCGAAACCCAGCCCTCCTGCCGGCGCGCTTCCGGCGCGCCACGGGCCGGCGATACGACGCGATAGATCGGCGCCAGGAACTTGTAGCGTGTGCCGTCGATGATGGGGGCCTTGTCCTGTTCGTCGGCGGCGGTGACATGCGCGAGAACGTTGCCCCCCATGTCCGTGACGGTCGCGGACAACACATTCTTTTCCTTCAAGGCCGTCTGCAGGGTCTCCGCCAGCTTTTTCCGGTTGCGGGCGTAAACGGCCTGTTCGCAGGCCGACGCCAGGCGCGCGGCGATCGTCTGTCCGCGGTCGTGCAACGCCTGATCGAGATCCTGAATGCGGGCATTGGTGAACTGTTGCAACGCTAGCAGCAACACCGCCATCGTGAGCGGCGCCAGCGCCAGGAACAGCACCCGTTTTTGCAGACTCCATGCCTTCATGAGGATCCTCACGTCTCCAAGATCGCGACCGGATCGCCGGGCTTCAGGCCGAGCCGCACGGCGGCATGGCCGCAGTTGACGGCGATCTCGACCAAGCCGTTGGCGTTCTCGTACCAGAAAGCCGCGCCCGGCGGTGCATCCGAAAACACCCGGGCGTATCTCACCACCTCGTCCCCGACGCGCAATGCCTGCGTCGGGATCATGGTCGATGCCCGCAATCCAGTCATGGCGTTACCGTAATGATCCACATACAGGATTTCGGCCAGATCATCCACCCAGGGCGGACCTTCGGGAGCGGTCAGCACCGCCGGCTCGGAATCCGGCATCTCGCCGCGCGCCAGCCTCACCGCGACTGGGGCAAACAGATCGCGCCCATGGAAACTGGCGGACAGCCGCGGCGGCCGCCAGCGGATCACGCGGCATTCGTATTCACCGGCGCGCCGTTTGACGATCTCAAACAGGCCGTTGTCCGGACCGACATACCAGCGCCCGTCCGCCTTGAACATAACCGGAAGCCGCGCGCCGCCCACTCCCGGGTCCACCACGCAGACAAAAACCGTGTGCAGCGGAAATGCGCCGGCCAAGGCCGGCAACAAATAGGCCCCGGCACGGATATTGTAATCGGGAACGGCATGCAGCAGGTCAATGACGGGCATGTCCGGCGCTTCCCGCGCGAACACCGCATGCATCTGACCGACGTAGGGATCCGCGTGGCCGAAATCGGTAAACAGACTGATCACGCGTGAATATTAACAGTTTTTAGGCTGCCGGCGGCGGGCAAAAGCGTGCCGGAGCGACTTAATTCTCGCCAGTACAGCCGGCGTAGCACAAAGTTATCTACAACGAAAAGGACGGGGCTTGATTAACCAGCGGCGGATTTGGTGCCCCGCTCTACACCCCAAGGTGAATCATGCAGCCAGACGTGCAGGTCCTTGGCCGGCATCGGCCGAGCCATGTGGAACCCTTGGGCGCAGTCACAGCCCAATTTGGTCAGCTGATCGAGGATTGCCTGACTCTCAACGCCCTCGGCCGTCACCGAGATTTCGAAATTATGCGCCATGTCGATGATGGTACGCACGATCATGGCATCGCCCTTGTCCTTGTCCATGTTCATGACAAAAGACCTGTCGATCTTCAGTTCCTTGACAGGCAGCCGCTTGACATAGGCGAGCGATGAATAACCGGTGCCGAAGTCATCGATAGAGAGTACCACGCCCACATCATGTAATCGCTTGAGTGTTTCAATACTGTTCTTGGGATCCACCATCATGGCACTTTCCGTAACTTCCAGAATTAATTGCCCCGGTTCAATCCCCCAGATCTTGATCGTACGATTTACCAAATCCACGATGTCGGTATCGTGCAGGATGGTGGCGGAGAGGTTCACCGCCACTTGAAAATCTTTACAATATTGCTTGAATTCAGCAAATTGCCGCGTCGCCAGATTCAACGTCCAGAGCGTGAAGGGCAACATCAGGTTCGTCTGCTCGGCCACCGGAATGAATATTTCCGGCGAAACGAATCCCCGGCTCGGACTGTTCCACCGGGACAGTGCCTCCGCCCCACAGACCCTCCCGGTGGCAAGACTGATCTTGGGCTGATAATAGAGAATGAACTCGTCGTTCACGAGTGCGTGGCGCAGCTCGTTCTCGATAATGAACGGGGAGGCCGTTTTGTCGTGAGGTAGTTCAGTGCAAATCTTGAAGCCGGCATTGGTCTCCATGGCATTCGCCAGCGCCATGTCCGCGAGCCGGAACAGGGATTCCGCATCCTGCGCATGCTCGGGAAATAGTGAGATCCCGATCGACATACTGGCCTTGATGGAATTGCCATTGATCTCGAAAGGCTCTTCCAAGATGTCCAGTATCCGATTCGCCGCAAGACTGGCATGGCCGGCGTTTTTAAGCGCCGGGATCACCAAGGCAAATCCCTGGTCGCCCACGCGCTCGATAATATCGTTCTGGCGCAATATGCCGGCAATACGATCGGCCACGCTGATCAGCAGCTGATTGCCGGTCTCATAGCCAAAACTGCTATTTACCTCGTTGATCCGCCGCAGACGTATCAACATCAGACCCAGTAACGAGCCATCCCGGCGGCATTGCTCCACATGCCGTTGCAACTCATAGAGGAACGCGGCCCGATCCTGAACATGCATTATCCGGTTTTTCACGCGCGCCGCTTCTTCAAGACCACTGCCGTACAGCTGACATGGATGTGGCGATAACCGGAATGATCGGAACGGACACGTTCACCCTCCAAGGTAATATTCTGTCGAATCGATGCCGTAGCTGCCGGGATCGAGTGAACATGCAATCACTAGTTTTGTCCCTGCCCCCTCCCGATCTAAATCAATGGTTTCAAAGCTCTGCAAGGCCACCTTGTTGTGGTCCAGGATCAACATGACCTTGGGCCGCAGGCGCCGCACGCGATTTTGCGAGATCACGATGCCGACCTCGCCGCTGACCATCTCGACCAGGGTGCCCGTCGGATACACCCCGAGGCACTGGATAAACTGCTCGACCAGTTCCTCCTGGAACGCCGTGTTGCACCCGCTATAAAGCGTTCTCAGCGCATGATGAGGCGAGACGGCCTTCTTGTAGGAACGATCGCTGGTAATGGCGTCGTAACAATCGAGAATGCCGGCGAGACGGCCGAACATCGGAATACTCGTGCCCCGGATCCCGTGGGGATAACCGCTGCCGTCGAAGCGCTCGTGATGCGTCCCGACCATCTCGATGACCTCCTTTCCGGCACCCTGCATCATGGACACGATTTCCACGCCATAACCGACATGCTTTTTGATCACCTGGAATTCCCCCGGCGAAAGCTGCCCGGGCTTGCTCAACAAGCCTGCCGGCAGCTTCATCTTGCCGATATCGAACATCAGCGCGCCTAGTCCAAGATTGATGAGATTTTCCCGCGGCAGACCCAAGTGTCGGCCGAATGTCATGGCCAGGGCGCAAGAGTCGATGGCATGGGTATAGGTATAGATATCCTTGTGTTTCAGCTGCGTCAACCAGACCAATGCATCGGGATTGCGCAGCACGCTTTCCATCATCGCGGTGACGACATTATTGATAATCGCCAGTTTCAGCGACTTGCCGACCTGCACCTGACGCATCATCTCGGCCACGGTTTCCGAGGCGTGCTGCTTAACTTCCTTGGCGACGGCAAGCTCCTCTTCGACCGGGACGGTATCCTTGTAGACGTTGTCGCGCTTGGGCTGGCCGCAGAGCGCTCGCAATTCTTCATCGAGTTGGTCGGCATCGTTGCTCGGCGTGCACTCACCCGGCAACCGGTTACGGTTCTCATCGATATAGATGTAGCGAAATTTGGAACGCAACATTTCGATTTCTTCCAGGGTATTGACATAAAAACCCTGGAACAGGACATCGGCCTCGCGCCACGGACGATCGAGCTCGGAGACATACATCCCTGGTTTGAGGTCTAGCGTGCTGAGTTTTTTCTTCGAAATGGCCATATACGAGAAATCTGGGCAGGAGGTGGAAGGGAAAGTGCGCTGCCCCGAGCTATTTTTATGCAATTGTTGTACCAAACGAGTTGGGGATTTCTGTTTGATACACAGCGACTTAGCAGACATCGCCCATGATGGTACGATCGAAAATGACGCAACGGGTTGTCAGGAGACGATTATTGCCAGCGGGAACGCGGCGCGGCAGGCACAAAATAAAAAAGCCGGGAAGTCCCGGCTTTTTCAATACATCGATACGGGTTATTTCTTGGCAGTTTTCTTGGCGCTGGACTTCTTGACCGGCTTGCCGCCCTTGGCCGCCTTCTTCTTGGGCGCGCTCTTCTTGGCCTTGGCCTTCTTCGCCTTGGCGCCCGCGGCAGCCGCGTGACTTTCATCAGCGGCAGTTTCGTCCACGGGTTCTGTCGCCTCCGAGGCGGTCTGCCGTTCGGTCAGCTGCACCAGCGCCATCGGCGCCGAATCGCCGGGACGGAAACCGGTCTTGAGAATTCTGAGATAGCCGCCCGGTCGATCCTTGAAACGCACGCCCAGATCGTCGAACAACTTGCCCACCATCTCGCGGTCGCGCAAACGCGAATAGGCCAGCCGGCGATTGGCCAGCGTGGCGGTCTTCGCCAGGGTGATGAGGGGCTCGGCCACGCGCCGCAGCTCTTTCGCCTTGGGAAGCGTGGTGGCCAGTTGCTCGTGGCGCAGCAACGACACCGCCATGTTGCGGAACATCGCCTGGCGATGGCTGCTGGTGCGGTTGAGTTTACGGCCGCTCTTACGATGACGCATGATTTAACCTTTTTTTATCTTAGCTGCCGGATTCCTGCTGCACAGGGATTTTTTCCCTATCCTTGAGGGAGGCCGGCGGCCAGTCCTCGAGCTTCATGCCCAGCGACAACCCGTGCTGGGCCAGAACGTCCTTGATCTCGGTCAGCGATTTCTTGCCGAGGTTCGGTGTCTTGAGCAGTTCAAACTCGCTCCGCTGAATGAGGTCGCCGATGTAGAAAATATTCTCGGCTTTCAGACAGTTGGCCGAACGCACCGTAAGCTCAAGGTCATCCACCGGCCGTAGCAGCAGCGGATCCATCTCGGGCTCTTTCTTGTCTTCCGACTTGGCCTCGGGGCTCTTCAGGTCGACAAAGATGGAGATCTGGTCCTGAAGGATGTTCGCCGAGCGCCGCACCGCTTCTTCGGGGTTGATGGTGCCATTGGTTTCGATATCCAGAATCAGCTTATCGAGGTCGGTGCGTTGTTCCACGCGCGCATTCTCAACGGTATAGGCTACACGGCGAATCGGGCTGTAGGAGGCGTCCAACAGCATGACACCGATGGTGCGCGCCTCGACGCCGGCACGCGCCGTCACTGGCTGGTAACCGCGCCCGCGGTTGACCTTGAGCTCCATATTAAGCGAAGCGTCCTTGGTGAGAGTGGCAATCAGATGCTTGGGATCCACCACTTCCACGTCGTGTTCGAGCTGAATATCGCCGGCGGTCACCAAACCGGGGCCTTTCTTGGAGAGCTTCAGCGTGACCTCGTTGCGACCGTGCATGCGCAAGGCAACCGTCTTGAGATTCAACAAAATTTCGATCACGTCTTCCTGCACGCCTTCGATGGTGGAATATTCATGCAGCACGCCATCGATCTTGACTTCGGTGACGGCGCTGCCGGGCATGGAGGAAAGCAGGATGCGCCGCAGCGCATTGCCCAACGTGTAGCCGAAACCGCGCTCGAGCGGCTCCAGCGTGATTTTGGCGTGCGTCGGCGAAAGCGTCTGAACATCTACCAGACGCGGCTTGAGAAATTCAGTCGCGGAACTCTGCATGAGGGCGTCCTCGTTAAGATACGGATTACGTTACTTCGAATAAAGCGCCACGACGAGACTTTCGTTAATCTCCGCCGGCAACTCGTTACGATCGGGCATGGTTTTGAACGTGCCCTTCATGGCCTTGATATCCACTTCCAGCCACTCCGGAATCCCGCGCTGACCCGCCGCTTCAAGCGAGGCCTTGATACGCAACTGCTCGCGCGCCGGGGTAGCGATCTCGATGACATTGCTCGGCCGGACCTGATAGGAGGGAATGTTCACGCGCTTGCCGCTGACAAGCACGGCGTTGTGACGCACGAGCTGTCTTGCCTCGGAGCGCGAAATGCCAAACCCCATGCGGTAGACGACATTGTCCAGGCGGGATTCGAGCATTTGCAGCAAACCCTCACCGGTCGAGCCCTCGTGGCGCGCGGCTTCCTTGTAGTAATTCTTGAACTGGCGTTCCAGCACGCCGTAGATGCGGCGCAGTTTCTGCTTCTCGCGCAGCTGCTTTCCGTAATCGGACAGGCGGCTCTTCTGCTGACCGTGCTGGCCGGGAGGATAGGCGCGCTTGTCCACCGGACACTTTTCGGTGAAACACTTCTCGCCTTTGAGAAACAGCTTGCCGCCTTCGCGCCGGCATTGACGGCATTTGGAATCGGTATAACGCGCCACTTAAAAACCCCTCAAATAAATTTTCTCACCGCAAAGACGCAAAGGTCGCAAAGAAAAATTGAGTTTTCAATTTTCATATCTTTAAAAATCTAATACTTTGCGTTCTTTGCGTCTTTGCGGCGAAAATTAAAATAATTAAACACGCCGACGCTTGGCCGGACGGCACCCGTTATGGGGCATCGGCGTTACGTCGACGATATTGGCAATCTCGTATCCCAAGGCGTGCAACGCGCGCACCGCCGACTCACGCCCCGGTCCCGGGCCCTTGACGCGCACTTCCAGCGAACGCACACCGTATTCCTGAGCGCCACGGCCGGCCTTGTCGGCCGCCACCTGCGCGGCAAACGGCGTGCTCTTGCGTGAACCCTTGAAACCGGTATTACCGCAGGTGGCCCAGGAAAGCACGTTACCCTGACGATCGCAAATTGAGATAATGGTGTTATTGAAGGAGGCATGGATATGGGCCACGCCTTCGGAAACGCTTTTCTTGGCGCGCTTTTTTACCTTGGCAGGCGCCGTGGCAGCGGATTCAGGTGCGGCAGTTTGATTGGTAGCCATAATTTCAGTATTCCGGTGTGCTATTCGGTGGTGGGCTTGCCGGTGCCACGGATGACGCTCTTGCGCGGTCCCTTGCGGGTGCGGGCGTTGGTTTTGGTGCGCTGTCCCCGTACCGGCAGGCCGCGGCGGTGACGCATACCCCGGTATGTGCCGAGATCCATGAGCCGCTTGATGTTCATCGACACCGTGCGGCGCAGGTCGCCCTCCACGGTTATCTTCGTGACTTCATTGCGGATCTTGTCGACCTCAGCGTCCGTCAGATCCTTCACCTTGGTGGTCGACGGCACGCCGGAGACGGCGCAGATTTCGCGCGCCCGCGTTCGGCCGATACCGAAGATCGACGTCAGAGCGATCCAGACATGTTTCTGGTTCGGAAGATTGATGCCTGCAATTCGGGCCATTTCGCCTGTCTCTCCTGCTGCCACCCCGGCGCGCGAAAACGCGCAAGGTTACTGATTCATCCGCTAAAAATCAAGTATTTAGCGGGGGTCTTAACCCTGCCGCTGCTTATGGGTCGGGTCAGAACAGATTACCCGCACCACGCGTTTACGCCGCACAATCTTGCAGTTACGGCACATTTTCTTGACCGATGCCCTTACCTTCATTGCCTAGACTCCACAAAAATTCACAGGATTAACAGGATTTCGCGGGATTTACAGGAAAAAAATTAATCTTGTTAATCCTGAATAATCCTGTCTATTTACTTTAGCTCTCACCGCGGCAAACCCATGCCGCCGGTCAAGTTTGCCTTCTTCAACAGGCTCTCGTACTGGTGCGACATCAACCGGGCCTGCACCTGAGCCATGAAATCCATGCACACCACCACGACGATCAACAGCGAGGTGCCACCGAAGTAGAACGGCACGTTCCACTTCACGATCAGAAACTCCGGCAGCAGGCACACCAAGGTCACGTAAATCGCACCGCCCAGGGTCAGCCGCGACATCACCCCATCGATATAGCTCGCCGTCTGATCGCCCGGCCGTATGCCCGGGATAAACGCACCGGATTTCTTCAGGTTCTCCGCCGTTTCCTTGGGATTAAACACCAGGGCGGTATAAAAGAAACAGAAAAAGATAATCGCCGAGGCGTACAACATAACGTAAATCGGCTGTCCTGGCGACATGGTGGTGGCGATGTTACGCAACCAGTCCATGCCCTCCGCCTGTCCGAACCAGCTCACCACCGTGGCCGGGAGCAGGATAATGCTCGAGGCAAAGATCGGCGGGATCACCCCGGCCATGTTGACCTTCAGCGGCAAGTGGCTGGTTTGACCGGCCATCATCTGCCGCCCCTGCTGCCGCTTCGCGTAGTTGACGGTAATACGCCGCTGGCCACGCTCCACAAACACCACGAACCCGGTGACACCCAGCGTAATCGCAAACAGCAACAACACAAACAGCGGCTGGAAGGTTCCGCGGCTCGCCAAATCCAGCGTATGCACGATCGCCCCCGGTAATCCGGCGACGATGCCGGCAAAAATTATTATCGATATGCCGTTACCGATGCCGCGCTCGGTAATCTGTTCGCCGAGCCACATCAGGAACATCGTGCCACTGACCAGCGAAATCACCGTAATCAATTTAAAACCGATGCCCGGGAAAATGACCACCGGCATGCCCGCCGTGGTCTGGCTCTCCAAGGCGATGGCGATCCCCAACGCCTGAAAGGTGGCCAGCACCACCGTGCCGTAGCGGGTGTACTGCGTGATCTTGCGCCGCCCGCTTTCGCCTTCCTTTTTCAGCTGTTCCAGGCTCGGTATCACCGACGTCATCAGCTGCATGATAATCGACGACGAGATGTACGGCATGATCCCCAGCGCGAACAGTGAAAACCGCTCCAACGCGCCGCCGGAAAACATATTAAACAGACCGACGATGGAGTTCTGCGTGCCCTCGAACATCTGGGCCAGCGCCGCCGGATTAATGCCCGGCACCGGTATATAGGTGCCGATGCGATAGACGATCAACGCACCCAGCACGAAAAAAATCCGCTGCCGCAGGTCCGTGAGCTTACCCAAGCCCGCGAGCCCACCGAAAGTTCCCGCCGGACTATTCATATGAATAGACGAACGAGCGAAGCGAGTAGGGCTTCATTGCCATGAAAAGACGAACGCAGTAGGGCTTCATTGCCATGGCAAGACGAGCGAAGCAGGACTCCATTATCCTCAGTCCTCGACCTTGCCGCCGGCCTTGTCAACCGCCACCCGCGCGCCCTTGGTCAACAGGATTCCACGCAGCGTGACCGCTTTCTCCAGCGAGCCGGAGAGATAAACCTTGGCGCGTTGCGCCTGCGGCGAAACGATGTTCGCCTTCTTGAGCACCGCCAGATCGATCACCGTCTCTTCCAGCTTGCCCAGCTCCTGCAACCGCACTCCCGCGGTCAGCCCCTTCATGGCTGAACGGAAACCGCGCTTGGGCAGGCGACGCTGGATCGGCATCTGGCCGCCTTCGAAACCGACCTTGTGAAAGCCGCCGGCGCGCGCCGTCTGACCCTTATGACCCTTGCCGCTGGTTTTACCGAGGCCGGAGCCGCCACCGCGGCCGAGACGCTTGGCCGACGTTTTGGCACCGCGGCCCGGTTTCATTGTGTTCAGCCGCATGTTCATATTTCCTCGCACTTCACCAGGTAAGAAACCTTGTTGATCATCCCGCGCACCGCCGGGGTGTCTTCCAATTCCACACTATGCCGCTGACGGCGCAGCCCCAGGCCACGGACGGTCGCCATGTGCTTTTTGCCCGTCCCGTAAAAACTGTGCAGCAGCGTTACCCGGAGTTTTTTCTTGGTCATGGCTTCGTTCCTTAACCGAGAATCTCTTCGACTTTCTTGCCGCGCTTGCGTGCCACCACTTCCGGGCTGCAAATGGCCTGCAGGCCCTTGATGGTGGCGCGCACCACATTCACCGGGTTGCGCGAACCGATGCATTTCGCCAGCACGTCATGCACGCCCGCGACCTCGAACACCGCGCGCATGGCGCCGCCGGCGATAATGCCGGTGCCGACGGAGGCGGGTTTCATGACAACCTTGGAAGCCCCATGCGAGACCATAATGGCGTGATGCAGGGTCGGCCCCTTGAGCTCGACCTTCTTCATGTTGCGACGCGCGTTCTCCATCGCCTTGCTGACGGCCGCCGGCACTTCACGTGACTTGCCACGGCCGATACCGATGCGGCCGGCCCCGTCACCCACCACGGTCAGTGCGGAGAAGCCGAAAATCCGGCCACCCTTTACGACCTTGGCCACGCGCCGAACGCTGATCAGTTTTTCCTGAAAATTATCGCTACGTTTATCGGATTCGTTGAAAGCAGCCACAGTGTCGTCCTCAGAAGTCCAAACCGTTTTCGCGCGCCGCGTCGGCCAAGGCCTTCACACGCCCATGGTACTTGAAACCCGAGCGATCGAAAGCCACGCGCGTGATACCCGCGCTCTTCGCCTTCTCGGCAATGCGTTTGCCGATGAGCTTCGCCGCTTCGACGTTGCCACCGTGCTTGACCTGGGTACGTACATCCGCCTCAACGGTCGATGCCGAGGCCAGCACCTTGCCACCGGTTTTGTCGATGATCTGGGCGTAGATGTGGCGCGGCGTGCGATGCACGCACAGGCGATCGGCCTGCAGACCGATGATTTTGCGCCGGATATGCTGCGCCCGGCGCTGTCGTGGATTGATTTCTCTTTTCATATTATGCCGCTCGCTTACTTCTTCTTGGCTTCTTTCTTCACTACGATTTCATTGACATAGCGCACGCCCTTGCCCTTGTACGGCTCCGGTTCGCGATAAGCGCGAATCTCGGCGGCCACCTGGCCCACCAGCTGCTTGTCCGCGCCCTTGACGACGAGATTGGTCTGATCGGGCGTCTCGATCGTGATCCCGTTGGGGATGTCATACGCAATCGGGTGCGAATAACCCAGCGTCAGATTGAGCTTCTTGCCCTGCACCGCGACGCGATAACCGACGCCGATGATGGTGAGCTTTTTCTCGAAGCCATTGGCCACACCCGTCACCATATTGTTTACCAGCGCCCGCGTGGTGCCGGAAACGGCGCGCGCCATGGTCGAGTCGTTGGTCCGCTGGAATTTGAGCATATTACCTTCCTGCGTCACCTTCACCAGCGGATGCAGCTCATGTTCCAAGCTGCCCTTGGGACCCTTGACGCTGAGCTTGGTGCCGCTCTGCGCCACCTGGACACCGCTGGGAACGGTCACTGGATTTTTAGCGATTCGTGACATGGCAGACTCTTACGATACGATGCACAGAATTTCGCCGCCGAGCCCGGCCTTGCGGGCAGAACGGTCGGACATAATGCCTTGCGAGGTCGAGACGATCGCGATGCCGGTACCGCCATCCACGCGCGGCAATTTGGCTTTTCCCTCATACCGGCGCAAACCGGGGGTGCTGGCGCGTTGGATGCGCCCAATCACCGGTTCACCGCCATGGTATTTGAGGGTAATTTCCAACATGGGTCTGGCGTTCACCATAATCTCCTGACTACTCTCGATGTAACCTTCATCCTGCAATACCTTGGCAATAGCGCGCTTGAGCTTGGAAGCCGGCACGTGCACGCTGAGCTTTTCGGCCATCTGGCCGTTGCGGATGCGCGTCAACATGTCTGCAATCGGATCGGTCATCATATAATCAGTTCCTCTTACCAGCTCTCTTACCAGCTCGCCTTGACCACGCCCGGCACTTCCCCGCGCATCATGATTTCGCGCAGTTTGCTGCGCGAAAGCCCGAACTTGCGGTAATAACCACGTGACCGCCCCGTGAGACTGCAGCGGTTGCGGCGGCGGGTGTAGCTCGAATCACGCGGCAGTTTCTGCAGCGCCATCATGGCCAGGTGCCGGTCCTCTTCCGAGAGTTTCACGTTCTTCACTTTCTCGCGCAACTCGGCACGCCTGACGGCATATTTGGCCACCAGCACCGTACGGTTTTTGTCACGATTGATCATGCTTGTCTTGGCCATGGGATATCTCAGCTGCGCAGCGGAAAATTGAACGCCACCAGCAGTTCCCGCGCTTCCGCGTCGGTCTTGGCGTTGGTGGCGATGGTAATGTCCATCCCGCGGACCGCATCGACCTTGTCGAAGTCGATCTCCGGAAAAATAATCTGTTCCTTGATGCCGAGCGAATAATTGCCGCGGCCATCGAACGAACGCGACGGCAGGCCGCGAAAATCGCGGATCCGCGGGATCGCGACACTGATGAGGCGATCCAGAAATTCATACATGCGCGCGCCGCGCAGCGTCACCTTGCAACCGATCGGCCAGTTCTCGCGCAGCTTGAAATTGGCGATCGACTTGCGTGAACGGGTAATCAAGGGCTTCTGACCGCTGATTTGCGCCATATCGTTGGCGGCGTTGTCGATCACCTTCTTGTCGGCCATGGCCTCACCCACCCCCATGTTGAGGGAGATCTTGGTGATCCGCGGCACCTGCATCACGTTCTTGTAGCCAAACTTGGCCTGCAACGCGGGTATCACGTTCTTCCGATAATGTTCTTTTAATCTAGCCATATAAAAAATTAACTCAGTAAATAACCATTTATGCCTGGAAAGCTTTTACCTACTCCCCCTCTCCCGCCTCTCGCGGGAGAGGGCAAGGGGTGAGGGCTTCCTTAAAAAATTATTTCACGTCGGCGACTTCGCCGCTTTTCCTGAAGAACCGCATCTTGTTTCCATCTTGCATGATCCGCGCACCCACGCGCTCCCCCTTGCCCGTGGCAGGGTTGAACAGCGCAACATTGGATATGTGGATCGATGCTTCCTTGTCTACGATGCCACCGGTCACCCCCTTATTGGGGTTCGGCTTGGTATGGCGCTTGATGATGTTCACGTTCTCCACAAGCACACGGTTGTCATCCAGCACGCGCAAAACCATGCCTTGCTTGCCCTTGTCTTTGCCGGTCAGCACCACGACCTTGTCGCCTTTTCGAATCTTTTTCATAACCCAACCTTACAATAGATTTCCACCAACATCCCCTCTCCCTGAGGGAGAGGGCAAAGGGGGAAGATTCCACCCTCATCCCCATCCCTTCTCCCGGAGGGAGAAGGGAGCGAGCCGAGCACGCTACGCGCGACTACAAAACCTCCGGCGCCAGCGAGATAATCTTCATGAACTGCTCGTTCCTGAGTTCACGTGTCACCGGTCCGAAAATACGCGTACCGATCAACTCACGCTTGGTATCCAGCAGCACCGCGGCGTTGGTATCGAAGCGGATCACCGACCCGTCCGTGCGACGCACGCCCTTGCGGGTACGCACAATGACCGCGTCATAGACGTCGCCTTTCTTGACCTTGCCGCGCGGAATCGCTTCCTTCACGCTGACCTTGATCACGTCACCGATGCCGGCATAACGGCGCTTGGAACCGCCAAGCACCTTGATGCACTGCACCGTTTTAGCCCCGCTGTTGTCAGCAACCATCAGCAGGGTTTGCATCTGGATCATTTTTCTGTCTCCACACGTCGCTCCCGATTTTGCAAAAGCGCGCGATTATATCACTCACACCAAAATCAACCAAAGTTCGATGTCTTAATCAAACCTCGCGGGCGCGTTCCAGCACTTTCACCAGGCGCCAGGCCTTGGATTTGGACAGCGGCCGGCATTCCTCAATCTGCACCAGATCGCCTTCCTTGCATTCATTGCTCTCATCATGCGCATGCAGCTTGGTATGGCGCGTCACGATCTTGCCGTACAGCGGATGCCGGATACGCCGATCCACCTGCACGGTGATCGTCTTGTTCATCTTATTGCTGGTGACGCGGCCGCTCAATGAACGCGCGGTTTTCACATCCCCAGAAGGGGTTTTCGTTTGTTCGCTCATACCGTTATCCTGACTTCTCGTTCATGATGGTGCGCAGGCGGGCGATGTTGCGCCGCACCTTGGTGAAGTTGGCGGTGTTGGACAGCTGTCCGGTCACTTTCTGCATGCGCAGGTTGAACTGCTCGCGCAGCATGTCAGTCAGCTCCTTCTGGCGCGCCGCCGTATCCATCTCTCGGTATTCTTTCGTCTTCATGATCTACCTTACAGTGCTCTGGTCACGAACATAGTGCGAAGCGGGAGTTTGGCGGCCGCGAGCTTGAACGCTTCACGCGCCTCCTGTTCGTTAATACCCTCCATTTCATACAGCACGGCGCCCGGCTTCACCTCGGCCACCCAGTATTCGACATTGCCCTTGCCGCTGCCCATGCGCACCTCCAGCGGTTTCTTGCTGACCGGTTTGTCCGGAAACACCCGGATCCACACACGCCCGCCGCGCTTGATGAAATGCGTGAGCGCCCGCCGCGCCGCTTCGATCTGACGCGAGGTCAGGCGGCCGCGGGTCGTGGACTTCAGGCCGTATTCGCCGAAGCTCACCTTGTTGCCGCGCTGGGCCAGGCCGCGGTTGCGGCCCTTCATCATCTTGCGATACTTCGTTCGTTTCGGTTGCAGCATAATCAAACCTTATCAAGTCCTCATCCTACTCCCCCTCTCCCGCGGAGCGGGAGAGGGTAAGGGGTGAGGGGGATCAAACACCCCTCATCCCCATCCCTTCTCCCTCAAGGGGAGAAGGGTGCGAGCCGAGCGCGCTCGCGCGCGATTTGGTTCACCTTGAGGCGAGCCGAGGTGCGCTACGCGCACATTTCGTTCACCCGGCCGTCGCGCCTTTCTTCTGAGTCTCAGCGTCTTCCGTCTTGGGCGCGTCCTTGTCGAACACCTCGCCCTTGAAGATCCAGACTTTCACACCGATCGTGCCATACGTGGTGTGGGCTTCCGAAAAACCATAATCGATGTCGGCGCGCAGCGTATGCAGCGGCACGCGTCCCTCACGGTACCATTCGGTACGCGCAATCTCGGCGCCGTTCAGGCGGCCGGCGACCATGACCTTGATGCCCAGCGCGCGCAGGCGCATGGCGTTGGTCACGGCGCGTTTCATGGCGCGCCGGAACATGATGCGCTTCTCGAGCTGCTGCGCGATATTCTCGGACACCAACTGCGCGTCCAGCTCGGGCTGGCGCACTTCTTCCACCGCCAGCTGCACCGGACGGCCGGCGATCTTGGTCATTTCCTGACGCAGCTTCTCGATATCCTCGCCCTTCTTGCCGATCACGATGCCGGGACGCGCAGTATGCACGGTAATATTGATGCTCTGTGCCGGGCGCTCGATCACCACCGTGCTCAGCGCGGCATTCTTGAGCCTTATTTTGAGGTAGTCACGCAACGCAATATCCGAGATCAGATTGGAGGTATAGGATTTGGTGCCCGCGTACCACCTGGCGGTCCAGTCGCGGCTGATTCCCATGCGGAACCCGATCGGATTGATTTTCTGGCCCATCAGCTCGCTCTCCTCTTGTTCTTGCCCGCCGTCTTGGCGTCGCTCACCGTCACCGTGATGTGGCTGGTGCGCTTGAGAATTCGCGCACCCCGGCCCTTGGCACGGGCATGAAAGCGCTTCAACGTCGGTCCGCCGTCCACCTGAATGGTCGCCACCTTGAGCTCATCGACATCCGCGCCCTCATTGTGCTCGGCATTGGCGATGGCCGATTCGAGGACTTTGCGCACGTGGCCCGCCGCTTTCTTGCGGCTGAACTGAAGCACTTCCAGGGCGCGCGCGACCGGCATGCCGCGGATCTGGTCGGCAACCAGCCGTCCTTTTTGCGCGGACAGACGAACGAATTTCAGAATGGCAGTGGCTTGCATGGTTTTACGCTTCCATCATCATTTTTTTGTTGGCGCTTCCGTCGTCACCTTGCGGTCACCCGAGTGCACCTTGAAGGTCCGGGTGGCGGCGAATTCACCGAGCTTGTGACCGACCATGTTCTCGGTAACCATCAACGGGACATGCTGCCGCCCGTTGTGCACCGCGATCGTCAGGCCCACGAAATCAGGCATGACGGTCGACCGGCGCGACCAGGTTTTGATCGGCTTCTTGCTGTTTTCCATGCGCGCCTTGTCCACCTTCGTGGCGAGATGCGCATCGACATATGGTCCTTTTCTAACGGAACGTGGCACGGTTCGAAACCCCTTTTACTTACGCCGGTGAATAATCATGGAATCGGTGCGCTTGTTGGCGCGCGTCTTGTAACCCTTGGTCGGCGTACCCCACGGGCTCACGGGATGACGTCCGCCCTTGGTACGGCCCTCGCCGCCGCCGTGCGGATGATCGACCGGGTTCATGGCCGTGCCGCGCACGGTCGGGCGAATGCCACGCCAGCGCGAAGCGCCGGCCTTGCCGAGTTTCCGCAAACTATGTTCCGAGTTGCCGACTTCGCCGATAACGGCGCGGCAATCCACGTGCACCTTGCGCACCTCGCCGGAACGCAGTCGCAGCTGCGCATAGTCCCCTTCGCGCGCGACCAGTTGTACCCCGGCGCCCGCCGCGCGACCGATTTGGGCGCCGCCACCCTGCTTGAGTTCCACGCAGTGCACGGTGCTACCCACGGGAATATTCCGCAGCGGCAGGCAGTTCCCCGTCTTGATCGGTGCCTCGGCGCCGGAATGAATTTTATCTCCG
This sequence comes from Sulfuricaulis sp., assembly GCA_030650525.1. GTDB lineage: Bacteria > Pseudomonadota > Gammaproteobacteria > Acidiferrobacterales > Sulfurifustaceae > Sulfuricaulis. The sequence goes on along the minus strand of JAUSDQ010000129.1, from coordinate 2,531 downwards.
GCGGTCACGCCTTTGGGGGCAATGATGTAACGGCGTTCGCCGTCAGCGTACAACACCAGCGCAATATTGGCGCTGCGATTCGGATCGTATTCGAGGCGCTCGATGCGGCCCGGAACGCCATCCTTGTCACGCTTGAAATCGACCAGACGGTAATGGCGTTTGTGTCCACCGCCCTGATGGCGCGTGCAGATTCGGCCCAGGTTGTTACGCCCGCTGCCGCGGTTTTTTTTCGTCAGCAGTTGTGCGTGCGGCGCGCCCTTGTGCAATTCGGGCGTCGCTACCCGGACCATCGCGCGTACGCCCGCGGATGTCGGTTTGATCTTGACCAGTGCCATTGCCTGAATTCCTTATTGCTGCCCGACGAAATTAATGTCCTGGCCCGGCTTCAAACGCACGTAGGCCTTCTTCCAGTTCTGACGGCGCCCTGCCATCCGGCCCGTCTGCTTGTTCTTCCCTTTTACGTTTGTCACGTTTACCGATTCCACCTGGACGTTGAACATTTTTTCCACCGCCAGCTTGATCACGGGTTTGGTCGCGTCGCGACGTACTTCAAATACCATCTGATGGTGTTTATCCGCCAAGCGCGTGCTCTTTTCGGAGATGCGCGGCGCGAGTATGACATGAAATAGCTTTTCCTCATTAACATGCGCCATTCCGGGTATACGCCGCGCGATTGCGATACGCGCACCCGATTTCTTTTTCAAGGATATTGTCATGCCAGCATCTCCTCGAGTTTCTTGACCGCACCCTGCGTCATGATGACCTTTTCATGCCGGATCAGACTGACTGGATCGGCGGCGCTGACGGTGCGCACGTCCACGTCCGGCAGATTACGCGCCGCCAGTGACAGGTTGTTGTCGAGCGCATCGGTCACGATCAGCACATCGGCGGTATCCAGCTTCTTGAGCATGTCCACCAGCGACTTGGTCTTCGGCTGATCCATCTTAAATTCGGAAACCGTCACCAACCGGCCCTGACGCAGCAGCTCGGACAGAATCGAGCGCAGTGCCCCGCGGTACATCTTGCGATTGACCTTGTGCGCAAAATTCTCATCCGGCGAGGACGGGAACACCTTGCCGCCGCCGCGCCACAACGGGCTGCGAATGGTGCCGGCGCGCGCCTGGCCGGTGCCTTTCTGGCGCCATGGTTTTTTACCGCCGCCGCGCACTTCGGAACGGGTTTTTTGTTTGCGCGTCCCCTGCCGGCCGCAAGCCTGATAGGCGATCACGACCTGATGCACCAGTGGCTCGTTATAGGCGGCGGCAAACACCGCATCGGATACCTGAAGTTCCGACGCCGCTCCCGCTTCATTCATCAGTTGCACTTTCATGAGCCGTTCCTTTACTTCGCCTTCGCTACTATGGCCACTTTCTTGGCCCTGGCGCTCGGACGGATCACCACATCCTGGCCCTTGGGACCGGGAATGGCACCTTTCACCATGAGCAGGTTGCGCTCGGCATCGACCTGCATCACCTCGAGATTAAGACAGGTCGCCGTGGCATCGCCCAGATGGCCGGCCATCTTTTTTCCCGGAAACACGCGGCCCGGCGTCTGGCGCTGGCCGATCGAGCCCGGGGCCCGGTGGCTCAGCGAGTTACCGTGACTGGCGCGCCCGCCGGCAAAATGATGACGCTTCATCACGCCGGCAAAACCTTTACCGATCGAGGTGCCCTGCACGTTCACGTACTGGCCGACCTGGAATATATCGAGCTTGACCTCGGCACCGGGCTTGAGCTCGGTACCTTCGTTGGCGCCCAGACGGAACTCCCAGAGTCCCCGGCCCGGTTCCACCCCAGCCTTGGCATACTTGCCCGCCAGCGGTTTCGGCATTTTATCCGCGCGGCGGCTGCCGATAGTCACCTGCACGGCGCGATAGCCATCCTTCGCCTCATCCTTCATCTGGGTGACGCGATTGGCAGTCACTTCCAACACCGTGACGGGTGTCGCATCGCCGGTGGCCGAGAACAGCCGGGTCATGCCAATTTTTCTACCTACGAGTCCGAGTGCCATGATCGATGCCTCAAGAGAGCTTGATTTCGACATCCACGCCGGAGGCGAGGTCGAGTTTCATGAGCGCATCCACGGTTTTGTCCGTGGGCTCGATGATATCCATGATCCGCTTGTGCGTGCGCACCTCGAACTGGTCGCGCGATTTCTTGTCGCAGTGCGGCGAGCGATTGAGCGTGTAACGCTCGACCTTGGACGGCAGCGGAATCGGGCCATGCACCAGCGCGCCGGTGCGCCTCGCCGTGTCGACAATTTCCGCCGCGGAACGATCGATCAAGCGATGATCGAACGCCTTTAAACGGATTCTAATTTTCTGGTTTGCCATAATATATATAAATCCAGTGATTCGTTAATCAACTGCGTTTTACGATTCACGCCTCACGTTATTCAACCACCTTCGCCACCACCCCCGCCCCCACGGTCCGGCCGCCTTCGCGGATGGCGAAGCGCAGGCCTTGTTCCATGGCGATGGGGTTGATCAGGGTGACGATCATCTTGATGTTGTCGCCGGGCATGACCATTTC
>JAUSDQ010000127.1 GCA_030650525.1 Sulfuricaulis sp. | reverse complement strand
GAAAAAGACACGCGAGGATGGGTCACGAGTATTCACGACCCGAGTTCCACGGGACGCCAAAGGCAAGCTGATTGAGCCGAAGCGTGGTGCAGTGAAATGTTTGCTGCACGCGGATGGCCCCAACCGGGCCGAGTACGACGCCCTTGGCTTTGCGGTCTGCGGAAAACCGAATCTGACCTCGCCTTTCCAGTTGCGCCGGCATATGCAAGTACGGCATAAGGTCGAATGGTCGACCATCGAGGAAGAGCGACAGCGCAAGGAGAAAGAGGAAGAGCGAGCTTTCCAGCGGAGCATCGTCAAGATGGCGAGCGCAAGCAAGTAACACAGCCTAGTACGGGCAAAGAAAGAGAGGTGCCATTATGGCCCTGCCCTACACCTACTACGAGAACATTTGGACAGCTCAGGCGGTGACGGCAACCGCCATTCTCAAGGGCGAGATCGCCCGACTGTGCCCAACCAAGGTAATCGAGATCGTCACCACCGGCTTTTCGGGAACTCTGGACATTCAGGGGCGGATTTCTCCGGCAGTTACGCTCGACAACGTGAGTTACGTTCTCCTCGGCCAAGGGGCGCCCCAAGCCGCTAGCGCCGCTCAGTTGACATGGACGACCGATACCGCCCGGTATCGTTACCTCATAGCCGAACCCTACTTGGATATGTCGCTGGTGATGACGCGAAGCGCAGGCAGCGTCACAGTAAACGTGGGCGGGTGGGGGCTATCGACTATTCAGAGCGGGGCAGCACTGGCCAAACTCGCAGCCAACTCTGGCGTCGACGTCGGCGATGTGGATGTGACCTCGGTCATCCCCGGCGTAGGCGCCACCAACCTCGGCAAGGCCGAGGATGCTGCCCATACTAGCGGCGACGTTGGAGTAATGGCATTAGCCGTCGCCAAGGCGACGGCCGCGGCTTTGGGCGCGGACGGCGATTATGCGCCGCTGGAAGTCGATGCCAGCGGGCGACTGCATACTACCCTGTCTAACGTTCAGCTCGACGACACGGACAAGCTGGCTGTGTCGCTGTACGGCAAGGGCACGGCGGAGGGCGATACTGCCCTCAAGTCCAACGCCACCTATGGCCTTCAGGTAAACATCGCCGCCGCGAGCGCAGCCACGGCCGATGGCCTAAGCGGTGCCAGCATAACCGCCATGTCGACCCTCACCGGGGCAGTGGTCTATCAGCTAATTTTTAACTGGCTATGCAACGGCACAAACTGGGATCGGGCGCGCAGCATCGCCGCCTCCGGTGCGGGCCTAGGCGTTCAACAAGTCGGCACCCTCGGCGAGGCAATCACGTTAGCTACCTCTGCCGCCCGAACCGCCAGTGCGAACGGCACCGCAGTTACCGGCCTCGGCTGGCGTAACCGCTACATCATCCTATTCGACCTCACCGTAGCAGATACGGACGCTGGCGACACGCTGGATGTTTACGTGGACGTATCGCTGGATGGCACAACGTGGCTGAACGCGGCGCATTTTACGCAGATCATCGGCACTGACGCTGCCAGTAAGCGGTATGCCGTGCTCGATCCGAGTGCACCTGGGGCGGCTGAAATCCTCGTCACGGCAGATGCCGCCGCTGGAGCCGTTCGGCCATCACTATTCGGCGCCCAGATGCGGGCACGGTGGGCGATTGTAGACGCCGGCACCGACGACGCTAGTTTCACATTCGCGGTAACAGGATGGGCGATATGATAAT
>JAUSDQ010000124.1 GCA_030650525.1 Sulfuricaulis sp. | reverse complement strand
GGATAAGTAAAGCCGGTTTTGCCTTCCAGAATCATGTCCGCCGCCGCGCCGCACGCGTCCGAGACAATACAAGGTAACCCGCAGGCCATGGCTTCATTCACAACCAGCCCCCACGTCTCGTATTCCGAAGGAAGCACCAATACATCCGCGGCGGCATAGTAGGTAGGCAGCTCGCTCTGGTTTTTGAAGCCCACCAGGTGAACGTTGGTCAGCTTGTCAGCGGCGATCGTATTCCGGCAGGTTTCCAACAGCGCGCCGTCACCGACAAGAATCACATGGCGGTTGCCGGCGGCATGGATCTTCGCGGCCGCGGCGATCAAATCCAGCGGCCGTTTCCGGTCAATAAACTTGGCCATAAAAAGAAACACCGTATCATCGTCACGAATGCCAAAATCCTTTCGCAGCTGTCGGGCGTTTACCGTTTGCGCCGCCGCCCGCTCCGAAAAAAAATCGTTATCAACGCAATACGGTGCCGTGAATATGGCTGCTTCCGGCACCCCAAAGTGGCGGTACAGTTCAGCATTAAGCCTGCCGATCGCCAGAAAGGCCTTGAACTGCTTGAACAGCAGCGGAAACAAAATTTTTTTGGCCGCTTTGACATACCATGACTGCGCATGTTTTAGATTCGACTCACCCCGCTGAATGAGCGGGATAGAGTACTTTCTGGCCCACCAGATTGCCTGCCAGAAAAGCACCTTGCTCCACCCGAACACCAGCACCGCGTCATACCGTTCGGATTTGAAATAGGACTTCAGATCGGGGGCGTCAAGACGCCAATCGTTGACCTCCCTGCCGGGTCTGCTGTTGTTGAGAAAGATATGCTTGTACCCATCCAACAGAGAAACGTCCCACGCAAAAGACTTTCCAAAACCGGGATCGACCTTGCCGGGGGCTATGCCGTGGTTAGAGCCGAAAAAAACCGTCAGGTCTATGTCTGGCTGTCTGGCAATGGCACGGAAGAGTGGGGCTTGGTATTGGATGGGATGACTGGTTATGACAGCTATTTTCTTAACGCTGCTCGTCCTTTCGTCACGCATTTTTATTCTTGCACATCAGACCGCTGCGCCCTGACTCCGGGTAGTTCATCCACTTCAGGAAAATCGTACCAGAAAATTGGTGGTGCGGAATTGCTCATCGATTTCCCTGTATGAATCAAGAGGCGATAAATAGCCGCTCGGAGTAATCCGAAACATTCGATTGGGGCTGTATTTCTTGAAAAAGTAAAAGTAATCCTGCAGGAACGATCTGGTATCAATGTTGCATCCGCCGAACTCAAACAGGATTGCGCCAATCCTGCGATCTTCAAGGAGGCGTGCAGCGCCCCTTAAAACATCCAGCTCATGCCCTTCGACGTCCATTTTCAGCAAGTCGATTTTGTCTATCCGGGCACGGTCGCAGTAGTTGTCAACGGTATCCACCGAGACTGACTCCGATTGGCTGAAGTCAATTTTGAAATGCTCCAGGTTGCGTTTCGTCATCGACGCAAGTCCAGATCCCGCCTTGTCGTAAAACAACGAGGCACTCCCGACATTCGCCCCCAACGCAATGTTATTAAGACGAAAACTGTTGTCGTCTCCAATATTTTCCCTAAGCCGATCGAATGTATGTCGTCCGGGCTCAAAGCAATGGATCGTATACGGATGCCCCATGAGAACGGCCTTTGCGACACCCGAAAACTGGCCAATATTCGCCCCGACATCGAAGATGCATACTGGTGAGGTTGCGCGACGATCGCCATGGGAGCCACCGCCATGCCCGGCAATTGCCAAGGACAACGCGATTTTTTCACCCGAATTGGCAACCACTCCGCCGGAGCCGATTCCCATCAAATACTGCGCTCGAACTACACCCCACTCCAGGCAGCGCTGGGCGATTGGATTGCCGGTAATGAGCGATAGACCCTTCGCAACAGATAACATTATTGTTCTCGCCGCTCTCACCCTGATTGATTTGTTCACCACTAATTGCACCCTCGCATGAACGCGCCCTTCTATCACCGGCCAGCCCTGCATCGGGCGCTTCTTAGCCGGAGTCTTCTTGGCTGAAGTGACCTCGTTTCCGGTCCCTCTTGTGACCCTATTCCCGATCTTTAAGTGCCGGGATATAGATGGCCTCGTTTCCGGTTCCCCTTGATCCTATTCCTGATCTTCAGTACCAGGGTATATGGATCAAGCCGAAGCAGACGAGACCGGAAAATCTTCTGTCGCCATATCTTCCTGCGCAGCGGCCAGAGTTCGTTCGGCCTTATCTCTCCCATCACTTCCGAGCGGCCATTGCGAAAATAGTGTCTCGCCTCGCCCCGGAACAGTCTCTTTCCATAGTTTTTCATGGATTTGAAGTACATGACGGCCGCCGGTTTTTCGATGCCGAACAACCGTTGGCTGCGCTGATCGTGGTGGATGCGGCCGAAATTGACGACCATCGGGAGAAAATACGGGCAATAGCCCTGCTCCATGAATTGATACATGAATCCCAAATGGGGATGTATCTGAAAATATTTTTCCGACTGCTCGTTGGGAAAGTATCGTTTAATGACCTCACTGCGCACACAATAATTTCCTTCCGGCAGCACGAAACCGTTCGCCAGCCACAAGGCCAGAAATTCCTGCTTCTGCGGCGGAGGGTCGTTGAAGAATTCCGTGTACGTCACGTTCAGAAGATCGCCGCCCTCCGACATATCCTGGGGGAACCCCCATACCAGGGCGGTTTCTATATCCTTATCCAGCACGTCGACGCATTTTTGGAACCAATGCTTGTCCAGGAAACCATCGGACACGCAGCATTGAATGACGTATTCGCCGCGAACCATGGAGAGTCCTTTTTGATAGGCTTCCATGGGGCTGTTGTCCGCCTCCGATATCCACCGGATGTGAGGGTATTGCCTCAGGATATCAAGCGTTTCATCCGTAGACCCGCCATCAATAATGATATGCTCGAAATTCCTGTAGGACTGATTAGCCACCGACTCGATCGTCTCTCGCAAAAACCGCCCATGGTTCAACGACGGCGTGATTACGCTTAATTGGGGTTCCGTGACATTACAAAGATCATCATGAGTCATGTGCTTAAATGAGCCTCTGAAGCGGCATGGTGCAGATTGATGGAGCCAGCTCTAACAGGTTGCTGAAAAACCCCCTCTCCCAACGGGAGAGGGTGGGGTGAGGGTGATCTTATTTTCATAAACACTTGTTTTTAATATCCCCCTCATCCTAACCTTCTCCCAGAGGGAGAAGGAAAAATATTTTTTCAGCAACCAGCTAACTTCAGCCGAGCCCGTGTGGCTGGTAGAGAACGACGCGGCTGCCTGAACTTTCAAAATGAAATGGCACGTGAATCAATCGCTTGAGTCGTTCCTTGACAAGCTCCTGTTTTTCCAGGCGAACGTAAAAAAGCATGAAACCACCACCACCTGCACCGAGTAGCTTGCCGCCAATGGCCCCACCTTTGATTGCTTCTTCGTAAATCAGATTGATCGCGTCGCTCGAAACCCTGTCAGAGAGGCTTTGTTTGTATTTCCACGTCTCATCCAGTAAACGGCCAAAATAATCGAAGCAATCGATATTGCCATTCAGAATAGAGAGCGCCTCCGCCACCATGCTTTCCATGCGCTTCAACTCCACTTCACGCTTCTTGAAATTCTCGATCTGCGTCTTGGCCACATCCGATGAAAATCGCGAAATACCGGTAAAAAAGAGCATCAAGCTGCCTTCCAGTTGCTTCAACTGCGCCCCGGGTAAAACCACGGGGGTGACATCGCAGGTGTTGTCGCGCTTGAATTCGATCCGGTTGAAGCCGCCGTGCGCCACGGAAACCTGGTCCTGCGACCCGACATTTTCCTTTAACACCTCCTGTTCGATGTGAATGGCCTGATTGGCCAGGTCTTCCTTGGAGACATACCGCCCATTCAAGGCCGCGATGGCATTGATCAGGCCAACGGTGAACGATGAACTCGAGCCGAGTCCAGATCGCGCCGGGAGATCGCCGTCATGGTGTATTTCGAGCCCTTTATCACATTTCAGCCATTCGAGCACGGCGCGTACGGCGGGATGTTCGATGTGAGAAATCTCGCGTACGTTCTCGATTTTCGAATAAACAATGCGGTACTTGTGCTCGAAAAACTGCGGCAAATAACGACAACTGATATAGCAATATTTGTCGATAGTAGTCGCGAGCACCACGCCACCGTTCTGCCGGAACCAGGCAGGATAGTCCGTGCCACCGCCGAAGAAGGATATCCTGAAGGGTGTCCTGCTGATAATCATATAGTTATCCGGATGCGCCGGTATTCCCAATGCCGACTTCAGGAATAGAGTTCACGTTTCAGCTTAATCTTTGTCATGTCACGCACATGCTGGACCACGTCCGGGCCAAATTTCCGCTGGACCAGATCCAGATATCGTGGGTTGGTAAAATATCTCGTGAACGCCTCGTCCCTGAACTTGAGCACCTCCGCGGCGCCAAGCGTCTCGGTTCTCAGAGGCAAAGTCTCGTAGCTGTGCTGCGAATAACCGATCCACGACTTCGGCAACTCCCAACCCTTCTCGATCGCCAGCCTGTACAGCGCCGACCCAGGATATGCCATGGCGGAGTAAAAATTGGCAAACTCGCAGTTGGCCTCGATCGCCAGGTCGAGCGTTTCCCGCATGGACTCGTGGGTATCGTCCGGCAGGCCGAAGATATAGTTGCCGATGACATAAATGCCGGCATCCTGGATCTTCCTCACGACCTCAAGGATCTGGGCCGTGCCGAACCTTCCCTTCTCGACACCGTCGCGGACGTGCTTGCTGCCGGACTCGATGCCGAGCGCCAACCAGCGGAAACCGGCGCGGCGCAATTTTTCCAGAAATTCATCCTTGACGGTGTCGACGCGGGCATACGCCCAGATGTTGAGATCATAACCGCGTTCGATGATGCGGTCGCAAATGCCGAGCACATGGTCTCGGTTCAGCACGAACATCTCGTCCACAAACTTGACGTTGCGCACGCCGTACTTCGATACCAACACGTCGATTTCCCGGATAACGGTGTCGGGGGACCACATCCGGTAAGAGGATTTCCCGAACGGGGCATTAATGCAGCAGAACGAGCACTTATAGGGGCAGCCGAGGCTCGTGTGGATTGAAACGTACGGCTGACGTGCATGTATATTGTCGAAGGCATGCCAGTTGTGCGCCCGGTATTTGTCCATGGGGAGCAGATCCCAGGCGACGCCCGGCATTTCCGCATCCAGGTCGTCCATCAACGGTCCCGGCGGATTGGAAACAATCAGCCCCTCCTGCCTGTACCACAGGCTCGGGATGGCATCGAAAACAGGACGAGCGGATTTCAGCGCTCTGGTGGTCAACAAAATCGTTTCCGGACCCTCACGGTCGCAAACAAAATCAATGGCTTCCTCGCGCAGGGTGCGCTCCGGCAGCGCCGCCGGGTGCGTGCCGGTCATCATAATCTTGTATTCGGGGTTAATAGCCTTAAGTGCCCGACATGTCTCTCCGGCGGCCGGCATGTTCTGGGTCGAGGCCGACGGCTGAAAGCCATAGACCACCATGACGATGAGCGTCGGGTTGTAGTTTTCGCGAACTTCTTGCGCCGCGCTCTGCGGGCTCAGATTGCCGGCGGGTGCGTCGACGATGGCCACCGACAATCCCTTGTTGCGGAGGTACGTCGCAAACAGCCCGGCAAGGGATGGCGGCTCGATAGCCGATATGCTGTCACCCAGCTCCTGATAGACAGCGCTGCGACTGCCTGGATTGATCAACAGGACGTCAATATTTTGCTTGCTAGTCATACGATGCCATGCAGATAGCGGCAACATGCGACCAGCGTGCACGGGTCCTCGATTTCAGACGTGGCAATCATAACTTCCAGTCGCTGTGCATCCAGCATATGAAACTCATGGTGTCCGAACTCCTCGGGGCGGAACGGCCTAGTCGAAACGCAGTTAGGCGCAGCATACAAATGGACGCGGGCTGACAGAATTCCGGCTTCGGGCGTGATAAACCCGAGCGAAATCAAGCCATCGTCACCGCAATCCAGACCGGTTTCCTCCACCAGCTCCCGGCGCGCAGAAACCAGGTCATCCTCGCCTGCATCGACGAATCCACGCGGTATTTCCCAGCAGAAATCCTGGATGGCGTGACGGTAAATCCGCAGCAAACCGAATTTTCCCTCATGAACAGGCAATACCCCGACACCCGTGACCAGGTTCGCGCTGCGTACGCGCGGCGCAACGACTAGATAGTCACGTACGCCACGCCCATCAACTGTTTCGATGTCATCAAGGTACACCTCGAAACGGCTGTTCGAACATGCAAGTCGTCGGGCTTGGCGGACGACAAAACTGCCGGCTGTTTGTTTTTTGTCCGATATAGACATTACCCGTCCTGTCGCGCCTCAGACGTTTCCATAGCGTGTGTTCTTGATCATGGTGTAGCCTTTGATCAGTTCGCGGATGCCGTGGTCCAGAGAATACATGGGCTTGAAGCCGATTGCCTCGATTTTTTCGTTGGAGACAATGTAGTTGCGCTGGTCCGGATCCTTTCCGACCGGCGCCTCCAGAAACACAAATTCAGGGAGGTGCTTCTGTATCGCCTGGCAGAGTTCCTTCTTGGAAACGTTCGCGTCCGACAGGCCGACATTGTAAACCTGGCCCTTCATCTTTCCATAATAATTGATGGCGTGCAGAAAAACACGTGTCACGTCACGCACGTGGATGTAGTTACGCTTGAACTGGCTTTCAAACAACACCACGAATCGGTCGTACACCGCGCGATAGGTGAAATCGTTCACCAACAGGTCGATGCGCATGCGCGGCGACATCCCAAACACCGTCGCCAACCGGAAGCTGATGGCATTCGGGTGCTGCATGAACGCCTTTTCGATTTCCACTTTTTCAATTGCATACTGGGAAATCGGCCGCAGCGGTGACTCCTCGGTGCAGAAATTGTTCTCATCGCCCGTGCCGTAGGCGCTGTTGGTCGTGGGCATGAGCACGATCTGGTCCTTGCTCAGCAACCTCAGCATCATCATGATGGCGTCGTGGTTGACAGTGGTCGCGCCCACGGGGTCCTTGCCGCAGAGCGGTGCGCCGACAAGTGCCGCCAGCGGAACAATAATGTCCGCGTTTTTCATCAGCGGCCGCACGGTGTTTTCAATGCGGATATCGCCGCGGACCACGCTGAAATTCGGGTGGTGGCAGACATGTGCCAGGCTGTTCTGCCCGAACATGAAATTATCCAGCACTGTGACCTTATGCCCGGCATTGAGCAACTCGGGAACCATGGTCGAGCCCAGGTAGCCGGCCCCGCCTGTAACAAGGATGTTGTGACTCATAACTTTTCCTTTTTAACCTCGAAGCTGTGATGTCTGCATGAAACCTGTTGGCCTACGCGCCCGGCAACATCGCGGCGGCGCGCCGGTAATCTTCCGGTATGCCGATATCAATGAACCGGCCGTGTGACGGAAAGCCATATATTCGTCCGCCCGCCGCCAACATGCCTGGATACAGATGATCCTCGATCGAAACCGGCCCGTCCGATTCCGGCAACATGCCGGCAAAGGCGGTACTCTCCGCCAGGTATACGCCCCCGTTGATCAGCGCCCGGCCCGTCGTCCGCGCACGATTATCGAACGCGGTTATCATTCCGTCATTATCAATTTTAACACTGGCATAGCGGCTGTTGGCCTCCACCTCGCGCAAGGCGATCGTCACCTCGGCATGCCTGTCCTGGTGATAACGCCGCATCAACGCCAGATCGACCTCAAAAAAGGTATCGCCGTTCAGGATGAGGAACGCGCCGGACTGGCGCAGGTGCTTGAGTGCCAGCAGCAACCCGCCACCTGTCCCGCGCGGTCGATCTTCCACGGCGTAGTCCACCTCGATCCCTTTGTAGCGGACGGCAAAGTGTTCCTCGATAATCTCGCGCTTGTGGCCCACCGACAGGACAAAGCGGTCCACGCCCTGGCCGACCCAGTAATCAAGCAGATATTCCAGAAACGGGCGGCCATTGATGGGCGCCATGGGCTTGGGCACATCCGGCACCGCCGCCTTGAGCCGGCTGCCGAGGCCACCGGCAAGAATAATGGCTTCCATCCGCTCTGGAATTTATCCGGCCGCTTCCACCAGCACCTCGTGAAAACGCCTGATCTGAGGCGTGACATCGTGCGGGTGATTGCCCACGAAGAAGCCCCGGTCATGGGCGATGTCGGCGTTTTTGATTTCCCCCACGCACTCGTAGTCAAAATGCTTGATGACATCATGGCGCAGGAAATTGCCACCGGTGATGATGCGGTAGCCGATATCGGCCTGCTTCATGGCGTTCATAACCCTTTTGCGGTCAACGTTGAATTTGGGATTGAGAATCACCGTAAAAGCAAACCACGAGCTCTTGCCGTTCTCGCGCTGAATAATGAAACGCTCGTCGCCCTTGAATAATTCGGTAAACACCCTGGCATTGCGACGCCGCGTCTCGACCATGACATCCAGCTTTTTCAGTTGCTCGACTCCGACGGCGCCGCTCAGCTCGAGCGGCCGGGCGTTGTAACCCGGCAGAATGAAACGATACGCTTCGAAAAAATCATCGTCACGCTTTTCATATATCGGGCTGTCCGCCGGGATGTCGCGCGTCCAGCCGTGCGCGCGGATGGAGCGCGCGAGGTGATAAATTTCCGTGTTATTCGTCACCAGCACCCCGCCTTCCATCGTCGAGATATGATGAGAGAAGAACGTGCTGAAGGTTCCGATATCGCCGAATGTTCCGCAGGGCTTCCCCCCGAGTTCCGCGCCCATGGACTCGCAGTTGTCCTCGAACAGATAAAGTCCGTGCTTGTCACAGAACTTGCGGATAACATCGAGCGCACAGGGGTTCCCCAGAATGCTGACCGCGACGACCATCCGCGTCCGAGGCGTCAGCGCCTCCTCAAGCTTTGAGACATCCATATTGAGGGTATCGAGCTCGACGTCCAGAAATTTAAGCTTCAGGCCGTATTGCTGAAGCGGGTAATAGGTCGTTGCCCAGGAGATGGACGGGACGATCACCTCGTCGCCGCGTCGCAATGGACGGTCGTTCTTGTAGAAAAGCGCGGCGATGCCAACCAGATTCGCGGTGGAGCCGGAACTGACCATGAGCGCGTGTTGCATTCCAAATTTCCTGGCGAAGAGCTCCTCGAAGCGCTGGACATTCTCACCCATGGTAAACCGGCCGCTGGCGACGACACGCTGAATGGCCTGAATTTCCTCGGCACCCCAGGAACTGCTGGCAAGCTCGTAAGACATGTTCCCCCTTTCTGGAAAATTATTCTTTTACCATTTCCCTGACGACGCCGGCGATCCTGTCCGCATCGGGATAATAAAACTGTTCCAACGTATAACCGGCCGGCGTTGGAATATCCGGCAAACCGACACGGCACACCGGTGCCTTGAGATAGTGGAACCACTTCTCGGCGGCAAGGCAACCGATTTCGGCGCAGACCCCGCCCATGGACCAGCCCGTATCAACAACCAGGAGCCTGCCCGTCTTGCACAAGGATTCGGCGATAATGCCCTCATCCAACGGCTTGAGAGTCCGCAGATCGATGACCTCCGCCTCAACGCCCTCTCCGGCAACCTTGTTTGCCGCCTGTATGGCCAGCTCCAGAGCGTGCGACGCGCCGACGACGGTGACATCCGCGCCACGGCGACGGTAAATTCCCTTTCCAAGAGGTACCGTGTAAATCCCCTCCGGGACCATGCCATCCTTTTTCATCAGCCAACGGTGCTCGAAAATAAGCACCGGGTTGTTGTCGGCAATGGCCGCCAGCATCAGCCCCTTCGCGTCGTACGGTGTGCTCGGCATTACAATTTTCAGGCCCGGAACGCCGAGCAGCAGTCCCTGGATCGACTGTGAGTGCTGCGCACCGGAACCCCAACCGCGGCCAATCGCGGCCCATACCACCATCGGTACCGTGGTCTGACCGTTATCCATGTAGTGGTACTTGGACGCGTGCGTCACCAGCTGGTTGAAGGCAAGCAGGATGAAATCGGGGCGGTTATGCATGTACACCGGTCGCATGCCGTTCATGGCCGCGCCGGTACAAACTCCCATCATCCCTTCCTCGGACAACGGCGTGTCGAAAACGCGTGCGGCGCCGTATTTCTCTTGCAACCCCTTGGTGGTGCCAAACATGCTGCCCGGATCGTCGACGCCCTGCCCAAGAACGAACACGCCGGAATCATGCGACAGGGCAAGATCGAGCGCTTCGTTGATGGCCATGGCGTAGCCCAGAACCCGGCCCGTATTCGGGTCGGGCGCTTCATACACGAGCGAGTTGACTAAGCCTTCATCCCACGGCATGGCGTTTTTTTTCCGGGCGTTCTCAGTTGCTGTAGACGTGGGTATACAAATCTTTTTTTTCCGGATTCGGGCTCGCCAGGGCGTAATCAAATGCCTCAAGCACTTCCTGCATGATTTCCGCATGCATCTGTTCACGCAGCGTGCCATTGATCAAACCGGCATTCATCAGAAACCGGAAATAGGTCTCGACAGGACACACTTTCTCCCAGCCTTCCCGTTCCGCAGTATCGCGATAGCCCGTGTGGCTGTCATCGCCCGCGCCACCGTGCGCCCGGAAACGATAGACGGGGGCCTCGATAAACGTAGCCCCCCCGCCTTCACGTGCGCGTTCGACTGCTTCATGAACGGCTTCATAGACAGCGAGTACGTTGGTGCCATCCACCTGCACGCTGGCGATACCGTAGCCCGCGGCCCACTTGTATATCTCCCGCGGCGGCTGGCGCGTGGCGAGTGGCGACTGCACCGAATAGAAGTTGTTCTCACAGAAAAAAATAACCGGCAGTTTTTTAAGTGCGGCGAAATTGAGACTTTCGGAAGCGACACCCTCTTCCGTTGTCGCATCGCCTATAAACACAACGGATACCCGATCAACTCCCTGAATCTGCGCGGCAAGCGCCGCGCCGGCAGCAATCGGCATAGCGCCACCGACAATGGCAGAGGTTCCCGCCATGCCCACGCTTTTGTCGATCAGATGCATCGAACCGCCGCGCGAGCCGGCGCAACCGTTGACGCGACAATGCATCTCGCACAGCATCGCCTTGAGATCACCACCCTTGGCAAGATAATTTCCGTGCGTGCGGTGACTGCTGTAGAGCAGATCCTCCCGGCGTAGCGCGGCACAGCAGCCAACGGAAGTCGCTTCCTGCCCGATGACCAGATGTATCGGCGTTTTCATCTGATCCTCGTGGTAGCGTCTCTCGATCTCTTCCTCGATCAGCCGAATCCGCAGCATGGATCGAAACAGACCGATCAGGAAATCACGCTCATAGGGCAGATCTGTACCCAGCCATTTCTGGTACTCCGTGCCGGTGTAGTGGTATTTGATCATTTCACCATCATGAAAGGGCAACAAGCAGCATCGGCAATCATATCACGTCGCCTGCGCGCGCCGGCCGCGCCAGAGCCTCGGATACGCAACACCGGACGAGGCGTGTGTTTGGGATCGCCACTCCTGAGCCTGAAACTGCGTCATGCCGGCAGTCTCGCGCTGTTTGAGCGCTGCCCGTTTGGCGCCCTGGAGGTCAGCCCGGAGGCGTAGGCAGACAGTGCTCTTTGTCCGTACGCATCCCAGCCACCTATCGCCGCAACACGCTTCAGCGCGGCTTGCGCCATCATTTCCCGATCGTCCGGCCGGCTCAACAACCGGGCTATTCTTTCGGCGATAGCATCGGCATCCCGGATCGGCACAACAAAACCCTCAACGCCGTCGGAAAACAGATCCTCCGCCCCCGTGTTCGTCGTGGCAATGACCGGAAGGCCGCAAGCCATGGCTTGCGCCTGCACCAAAGCCAGGCCCTCCTCAATCGAGGCTATTACAAAAACCGATCCCTGGCTGTAATACCGGTACAACTCGGCACGGGGAATCACACCGAAATGGCGGAACCGGCCTGCGTAGCGTTTCAGCAGCGCCTGCGCCTCCGGCAACGCGGCTCCGATAAGCCAAACCTCAACTTCCGTTTCCGAGAAGCGCGAGGCTGCCTCCAGCAGATAATGAATTCCCTTCCGCACGCTGATCTCCCCGACATAAATGATCCTGAATACTTTGTCGTCCTTCCGTGTGGGGCGGAACATTTCCAGATCGACCCCATAAGGAACAATGCGAAGTTTATCTTCCGCGATCCCTCTCTCAATAAATGAGCGCTGCACGAAGCGCGATGGCACGAAAATAACGTCGCATTCCTCGTATTCCGTCAGTTCGCGCCCGATCACCCTCGGATCGATAGGGCGATAAGGAATACCGAGCTTGAAATACTCCTCCCGCAAAATGTCATCCTGAAATTGAATATGCGATGAGCCCCGATCGCAGATCGTCAAGGCGCCATACCGCGCCTTCGCTGCCCTGTGCGACGCTACGCCGAAGCTCGACAGGCAATGAAAAACATTGCAAGGCTCGATTCTGCTGGACAGCCAGGAATCGAAACTCCTGATCAGGGGCCAGTTCAGCGAGCGCTGAAGGGAGTGAAAACCCAGCCGCCCGGCACCGTGCGCCGCCATAGTCAGCCACGGGAAAGTGCTCACCCGTTCCGGGGGCAGCCCATCCACCTTCCATCGTGGGTAGCCCGTGTACAGGCGTTGGAGCGCGCCGGCGCGCGCGAGTTGCC
>JAUSDQ010000121.1 GCA_030650525.1 Sulfuricaulis sp. | reverse complement strand
GCCGGCTCACGCAGACCCCGACGCCGCACATCGATTCCGTCTATGCCTGCGTCAAGCTACTCGCGAAAACGCTTGGTGAGGAAAAAGGAAAGTTGAAAGTGGAAAAAATCGTCTGAACTGAGCACGTCGGCGTGATGCAGTTAGTTAACATTTACCGAACGACGTAGCTATCTTTATTCAACAAGTCAATTAATACAACGCATGGTATTCCGGGGATTCGCAATTTGATTGGGAAAGTCAACAAATAATGCCTCAATTAAAGCAGGCAATACGACTGGCAGTTGATGAGTAGCATTGTAGTTATAAGAAGACGCTGAATATCCAACCCTGGGTTCTGAATATCCAGTTCGCGGCTGGTTTTTGAAAGAACTTTCATTTTCTGGCAGGGCATCTACGAATCCGTGTTTGGCTAGTTCCTGTTTAACTAGGCTTTCGTATTGCCTAAACCCGGAACTTTGTTCTTGTCCTCCATACGGCACTACAGAATAAGTCTTGTTCGCCTCAAGATCTTGCAGATTGTTATTGTGTACAGCAACCCATGTCGTGATGGGTGTTGCGCAGCCGGTCAATGTGCAAAACCAGACGACAAAAAGTATTCGTGACATGTGCGTTTCCCAGGTAATAGAGCATTTAAATGCAATTATAGTAAAAAAACGGGGCGAAGGGATTAATGAATAATCTCCATGCCTTTTTGCCTTTTCGCTGGGCAAGGAAAAAACAAGCTGAAATGATTTCCGACTTTAACCTGCCAGCCCCGGAAATACTTTTTGCACATCATCATCGGCATCGACCGCTTCCAGGAACGCCTCGACTTCGGCGCGCTCCGCGTCACCCAGCGTCACCGGATTTTTTGGCCGGTAGCCCAATTGGGCAGACTGCACTGCAAATCCATACTTCGGCAAAGAACGGGATACCGCATCCAGGTCGGAGGGGTCGGTAAGAAACAGCGTAGCTCCGTTTTCGGCGGGCTCCAGATCACGGGCACCGGCCTCGATGGCGGCAAGCTCGGCGTCGGCTTTTGCGGATTCCGGGGCAGCTTCAATCATCCCGAGATAGTCAAAATCCCAGGACACTGAACCCGAAGTCCCCAACTGCCCTTTGCGAAACAGGATACGAATGTTGGTGACGGTGCGGTTCACGTTGTCCGTCAGGCATTCGACGATCACGGGAACCCGGTGCGGCGCAAAACCTTCGTAGGTGAGCTTCTCGTAACTCACCCCTGCATCGACCAGGCCGGCGCCCTTTTTGACAGCGCGCTCGACGGTGTCCCGCGGCATGGATGCCTTCTTCGCCTGCTCAACAGCCAGACGCAGACGCGGATTCATGTCCGGATCGGCGCCCGCGCGCGCGGCGACCATGATCTCCCTGGCCAGCTTGGTGAAAATGCGGCCCTTGGCGTTGGCCGCCGCTTCTCTGTTTTTTGCTTTCCACTGCGCGCCCATTTCTATGTCCTCACTCTGCTTGTGCTTGCTGCTGCCGCCGTACGATGCCGGATTTTCCTTATTCCGCCAGAAGAACCACTGTCGTCTCAGCCGTCTGTTTATTGATGTCCAGCTGAACGACGCAGTATTCGCTTTCTTCGTTGACGGGCGTGGGGTCGTCGGCACAACTACAACCGGCGATAATTCCTGAATAAAAAATACCGGCTTTTACAAGAATGGAACCAGCGGCCTCAGAAACATTGATGATCATGACATTGATTTTGTCATCGATGGCGTAGCTGCCGATCGATAATCCCTGCTGCAAAGGAAGTTGTCCGGCATCCATCTGTTCAATTTCCTTTTTGAGGATGTCTTTGAAATCAGGGGTCCCCCAGGCGTTTAATGTTTTAGTCAGTCGAATCATTTCGATATCTTGAACTGTCATGCCACTAATCTTCAAGCGATCAGGCGGAGAACCCGATGCCGTGGCCAGGGTTCCCGCAGGAAAGGGGGGACTAATCCAGCGTCCCTAGGTCTTGGACGCGGGAAACATCTTGGTGTACTTCATGGTCTTGAGCTTGTTGTCCACGCTCTTCACCCCGGGAACGTGCCCCACGACCTCGGCAATGGCGTGACGCTCCTCGGTGCTGGCGGCAATACCCTCCAGCGTCACCTTACCGCTATCGGCGCTGATCGATATCTTGACGTCGGCGGTTTTGGGGCTGGCGCGCAGGGCCGCGCGCACGTGATACTCGAGCGTCAGGTTGGCGAGCTTCGCCCGTGATTCCGGCGTTTCCTTGAACTCGGGGCGCTTCAGCAGTTCCTTGATCATCTCGACACAAGTCGCCACCGACAGGCGCTCGGTATTGAGCGTGATGTCATACTGCATGGGTTCGCCCCAGGCCACGCCGAACTGGTGCTGCATATTGGCCCGGTGCGCCATGTCGCTGTGGCGAATTTCCTCGCTGGCCATTTCCTCGTCGTCGGTGTCGAGGCGGGCCATGAGCCATTTGACGCGCGTTGCGAACGGCGCGCCGACGCGCACGCACGGGATATGCGGGATCGGGCGCAGCACGTGCGTGGCGCCCCAGCCGCGAATGATGACGTTGCCCTGCGCCGCCAGCGCGAGAATCTCCTCGACCTTGAACAGCGCCAGACTGGCCTCGTCGGTACCCCAGCGTTCGAGCAGCCCGGCCTTACCCTGGAGGAAGCGCTGCAGGGTGCTCTTGCGCACGCGCATCTTCTCGGCCACGTGATCGATGATCTCGTGGCGCACGATGTCCAGGCCCAGTTCCTCGGCGAGCTTCTCGGCGACGTATTTTCCCTGCGAACCCATTTCCTGATTCATGGCGATCACCGGCATGGCTTTTCTCCTTGGAACCGCTAAGAAAAATAATAATGTAGGGTGCGCCCTGCGCACCGATCAACAAAATGGTGCGTGGGACGCACCCTACGAGCATAACGCCGTACTCTCATTTTGCTAGGCGCTCTAAGAGTCCCTAACAAAATGACGAAAGCTGCCCACGTAGGGTGGGCACCGCCCACCATAAACTTACTGCCGGCCCGCTACGGATCGGTGGGCGATGCCCACCCTACCTCAAGCGGTTCATTTTGTTAGGTGCTCTAAATATTTTTATTCCACCGGACGCGCTTCGTCCAGATCGTTGTTGCCGCGGCGCATCCGCGCGAGCAGCTTCGAGATCACCGGCCAGAACAGCATCAGCATGGCCAGGCCGACGATGCTCCCGACCAGTCCGTTCGACCAGAATATCGATACCTCGCCGCGTGACAGCAGCATCGACTGACGGAAGGAACTTTCCGCCATGTCACCCAGCACCAGCGCCAGCACCATCGGCGCCAGCGGATAATCGAGCTTTTTGAACAGGTAACCCACGACGCCGAACACCAGCATCAGCCCCACATCCAGCATCGCGTTATGCACGGTGTAGGCGCCGATCGCGCAGATTACGACGATGACCGGGGCGATAATGGAAAACGGCACCCGCAGGATCGCCGCCCACCATGGCACCGTGGTCAGCACGATGATCAGGCCGACAACGTTGCCGATATACATGCTCGCGATCAGACCCCACACGAAGTCTTTCTGCTCCACGAACAGCAGCGGTCCGGGCTGCAGCCCCCAGATCAGCAGGCCGCCGAGCAACACCGCCGCGGTCGGAGAACCCGGGATGCCGAGCGTCAGCATCGGCAGCAGCGCGCTGGTGCCGGCGGCGTGCGCCGCGGTTTCCGGCGCGATCACGCCCTCGATCTCACCGGTACCGAATTTTTCGCCGGTTTTGGAGAAACGCTTGGCGATGCCGTAGCTCATGAACGACGCCGGCGTCGCGCCGCCCGGCGTGATTCCCATCCAGCATCCGATCAGCGTGCCGCGCAGCGCCGTCAGCCAGTATTTCGGCAGTTGCTTCCAGGTGTGCCAGACCACGCGCGGGTTGATGCGCGCGTGCACGCCCTTGAATGCCAGGCCCTCTTCCATGGTGAGCAGGATCTCGCCGATACCGAACAGGCCGATCACCGCGATCAGGAAATCGAAACCGCGCAGCAACTCGCTGGTGCCGAAGGTCATGCGCAGGGTGCCGGTCACGGTATCGAGCCCAACCGCGGCGAGCGCGAAACCGAGCATCATGGCGGTAATGGTCTTGGCGGGATGGCCCTTGCCGAGGCCGATGAAGCTGCAGAAGGTGAGCAGCTGCACGGCGAAGAATTCAGGCGGCCCGAACCGCAACGAGAATTTCGCCACCAGCGGCGCGAGAAACGTGATCATGATGACCGCGATGAGAGCGCCGATAAACGATGACGTGAATGCCGCGGTCAAGGCCTCGCCGGCGCGACCGTCCTTGGCCATCGGATGACCATCGAAGGTGGTGGCCACCGACCACGGCTCGCCCGGAATGTTAAACAGGATGGAGGTGATCGCCCCGCCGAACAGCGCGCCCCAGTAGATACAGGACAGCATGATGATGGCGCTGGTCGGCGGCATCGTGAACGTGAGCGGCAGCAGGATCGCCACGCCGTTGGCGCCGCCAAGCCCGGGCAATACGCCGATAAGCACCCCCAGCAGGATGCCGACCAGCATGAAAAACAGATTATGATACGTGAGCGCGACGCTGAAGCCCTGCATCAGGCTGTTGAATTCTTCCACGCCTCGGTCTCCTCCCCCTGTGGCGAGTAGCGGTTGCTTATCCCCGCGCACCCCGGAATACGTTGTGATAAATGTTATGACACCGGTCGCGACAGTGGGCCGCGCCGTCAGTAACCGATCAGCGCCTCCAGCGGCCCCTTGGGCAACGGCACCAGGAACCATAGCTCGAACAGCAGGAACATGGACAGCGGCACGATCAAGCTGACCGGGACAATCTTGATCCACGGGAATCGTCCATGCCAATACATGAAGGCGCCGATGAAGATGGCGGAGGCGACGTAAATGCCGATGAAATAGATGGCCAGCACGTAGATCAGGGACGGAAAGAATACCGACAGCACCAACCGGAGCTTCTTGCGGCTGACGAACACCCCGGCCGCGGCGTGCTCGGAAAACGCGGCCCGCAGCAGCGTCCACGCGCTCGCGGCACAGAGAATCAAACCGATATAGAAGGGAAAATAACCCGCCTGCGGGCCATCGTCGGCCCACCCGGCCCCGAC
>JAUSDQ010000118.1 GCA_030650525.1 Sulfuricaulis sp. | reverse complement strand
GCCAAGGTGGTGATGCGCTACGGCCCGGACATCGCACCGCTGCCGACGCTGGATCCATTGCCGGCCAAGCTGGCGGGCGAAGTCATGCTCAAGCTCGGCAACGAGATCACGACCGATCATATTCAGCCTGCCGGCAAGTATTTGTCGCTGCGTTCCAACGCGGACGAATACGCCAAACAAGCGACCTTTGTCCAGGTGGACAAGACCTTCAGCTCCCGCGCGGCGGCAGTGCGCGACGCGGGCGGCCATGGCTTCATCGTGGCCGGTGACGGTTATGGAATGGGCAGTTCACGCGAGCACGCCGGACTGTGTCCGCGTATTCTCGGGATTCGCGCCATTGTGGCCAAGGGTTTCGAGCGCATTCACCTGGCCAACCTTGCCAACTTCGGCATCCTGGGGTTGACTTTCGAGAACCCGGCTGACCTTGATCGCATCCAGCAGGGCGCAAAAGTGTCCCTCGACACTTCCGGTCTGGAAAGCGGCCAGCTCAAGCTGGTGGTTGACGGCCTCGGTGATATGCCTCTCAAGCTCGCACAAGGGAAGGAAGATATCCCGATGATCCGTGCAGGCGGAGCGCTGTCGCTGTTCGCCAGCCAGATGAAGGCGGCTTAGGAATACTCATAGTTTTGTAGGCCGGTGGTGGGCAGGAGCTTCATATGCTGGGGTTCGCGTTGCTCACCGCCAGCCTACATACGGCATACCGGATTTTTTAATTGAAGAGAAAAAATTATGACTACAGCAAAAATTGATTGGACAAAAACCGATGAAGCGCCGGCGCTGGCAACCTATTCCCTGTTGCCTATCGTGCAGGCATTCACCAAAGCCGCCGGCGTTGCCGTCGAAACCCGGGATATTTCCCTGGCGGGCCGCATCATCGCCAACTTTCCCGAGAACCTGACCGCAAGCCAAAAGATAGGTGACGAGCTCACCGAACTGGGCGAACTGACGCTGAAGCCGGAAGCCAACATCATCAAGCTGCCGAACGTCAGCGCCTCGGTTCCGCAGTTGAAAACGGCGATCAAGGAATTGCAGTCGCAGGGTTACAAAATCCCGGACTTTCCGGAAAATCCGCAGAACGATGCCGAGAAAGAACTCAAGGCACGTTTTGGCAAGATACTCGGCAGCGCCGTCAACCCCGTTTTGCGCGAAGGCAACTCCGACCGCCGCGCGGCTCTGTCGGTGAAGAACTTTGCGCGCAAGCATCCGCACCGCATGGGCAAATGGGCTCCTGATTCCAAGACCCACGTGGCGCACATGACCTCCGGCGATTTCTATGGCAGCGAAACATCCGTCACCGTATCCGAAGCTGGACCCGTGCGTATCGAGTTCGTCGGCACAGACGGCAAAGCCACGGTACTGAAGGAAAAGACCACGCTCAAGGCGGGCGAAGTGATTGATTCCTGTGCCATGAGCTGTCGCGCGTTGCGCAAGTTCTACGCAGAGCAGATCGAAGAAGCGAAGAAGGAACCCAACGTGCTGCTGTCGCTGCACCTGAAAGCCACGATGATGAAGATTTCCGACCCCATCATGTTCGGCCATGCCGTCACGGTTTACTTCAAGGATGTGTTCGACAAGCACGCGGCGACCATCAAGGAACTCAACGTCAACGTCAACAACGGCTTCGGCGACCTGCTGGCGAAAATCGCCACACTGCCGGATGCCAAGCGCGCCGAGATCGAGGCCGACATCCAGGCCTGTTTCAAGAAACAGCCGCAACTGGCGATGGTCAATTCGGACAAGGGTATCACCAACCTGCACGTGCCCTCCGATGTGATCATCGACGCTTCCATGCCGCCGATGATTCGCGACGGCGGCAAGATGTGGGGCGCAGACGGCAAAGCCTACGACACCAAGGCAATGATCCCGGATCGCAACTACGCCGGTGTTTTTCAGGCGACCATCGACGATTGCAAGAAGAACGGCGCGCTTGATGTGGTGACCATCGGCAGCGTGCCGAACGTCGGGCTGATGGCGCAGAAGGCCGAAGAATACGGCTCGCACGACAAGACCTTTGAAGCGGCTGGCAACGGTGTGATCCGCGTCGTGGATGCTGCGGGCAAGGCGCTGCTGGAACAGAAAGTGGAACAGGGCGACATTTTCCGCATGTGCCAGACCAAGGATGCGCCGATTCAGGACTGGGTCAAACTGGCGGTCACCCGCGCCCGTCTGTCCAACACGCCGGCGATCTTCTGGCTGGACAAGAACCGTGCGCACGATGCGCAGATCATCGCGAAGGTCGAGAAGTATCTCAAGGATCACGACACCAGTGGCCTGGATATCAAGATCATGGAGCCGGCGGATGCCTGTCGCGTCACGCTGGAGCGCATCCGTCAGGGCAAGGATACGATCTCCGTCACCGGCAACGTGCTGCGCGATTACCTGACCGATCTGTTTCCGATCCTCGAGCTGAACACCAGCGCCAAGATGCTGTCGATCGTGCCGCTGATGAGCGGCGGCGGATTGTTCGAGACCGGTGCAGGCGGCTCGGCGCCGAAACACGTCCAGCAGTTCCAGGAAGAAGGCTACCTGCGCTGGGATTCGCTCGGCGAATTCCTCGCGCTCGGCGTGTCGCTGGAACATCTGGCGCAAGTCTTCAAGAATCCTAAGGCGCAGGTTCTGGCGGATACGCTCGATCAAGCCAATGCCAAGATCCTCGACAACAATCGTTCACCCGCCCGCAAGGTCGGCGAACTGGATAACCGGGGTAGCCATTTCTACCTTGCGCTGTACTGGGCGCAGGCATTGGCGGCACAGACCAAGGACAAGGACTTGCAGGCGCGCTTTGCACCGTTGGCGAAGGCGCTGACCGATAACGAGGCGAAGATCAATGCCGAATTGATCGCAGCCCAAGGCAAGCCGGTGGATATGGGCGGCTACTACCATCCGGATTTTGAGAAGACATCCAGGGCCATGCGTCCCAGCGCAACCTTCAATGCAGCATTGGCGGCTATTTAAAGCTATTGGTTTAATTTGGCAGGTGGCTTTCGGGTTGTCCTGTCATTTTGTGTGACATATGCAGCCCATCACCCCATACGGGGCGGTGGGCTGCGTCTTTTCAAGTGCAATATGATTCTTCGCTTATTTCAGTAGGGCTTGCTACCCACCAAATTTCCAGCCGGTTGGTATTGGCATACCCACACTTGCTCCAGAGTTTCATCGCACACAGCCATTGCACAACCGACTGTCGTAGTGGATCGCCAGACTACCTGTGTGTAGTGGCCGCACATTTTCCCCGGTGTGCAGCGGTTCTTTGCGTAGTCGTAATTCGCTTCTTCGCTACCCCAGCTATCTACCACTCGCTCGGGCGACACATTTTGCAGTTCCCTGTGACCGTTAGACCATGTTAGTGCACTGGCCCAGTAAAGGTTTTCACCGTATTGCCCATCCGGTTTGCTATGGCGCATGCGGCAATGGCTGGCTCGTTTCAGGTTGTCTGCCCAAGCCTGGGCTGTCGCTGCAAGCGCTGGCGAGTAAGTCAGTTTCTCCGGCACCCCAGCTTTTGCACGCCACTTGTTGTGCGTGGCGATAATGGCGGAGGCGTCGATTTCTGCGGCATACGCGGGAATAGCCACCAGTGCGGCGGTACAGAGCAGGGCGATTGTTTCAGGTTTCATAAAAAGCCTCAAAATTTCTTTTTTGCCACACTTATCTTTCAGAACTGTAATATTTCACGATTGACCGGGAAATGGAATGGCATATCGAATTGCTGCCATAAATGGATAAAGTTGTTCTCATAACTATTTCCATTTAGCCTGCCGGATCAGCGCTTTTTCTATCTCGACCGCCGCGAACAGAAGAACGCCGAAACCGATGATGCGCGCCCATGCGGCCGCGTCGATGGCGATTACACCGAATACGCCTTGCATGAAGGGCAGGTAGGTAAAGATCGTCTGGATGACTGCCAGGATGGCAATGGTGAACAACACATAAGCGTTGCCGGTGAAATCCTGCCAGGTGCGTATCGGCGCAAGCAGGTAACGGCAGTTGAACAGGTAAGCCATCTCGCCCACCACCAGCGCGTTGACCGCGACGGTCCGGCTTTCTTCGATGCTGGTGCCGCGCGCGCTTTCCCACAGGAATAGTGCGAGCGGCCCGCCGGTGAGCAGCAGGGAAACAAAGACGATGCGCCAGAGCATGAAGCCGGACAGGATCGGTTCGCGCGGATCGCGCGGCGGTCGCCGCATCACGCCCGGCTCCGATTTTTCGAACGATAATGCCAGCGCCAGCGTAACGGCCGTGACCATGTTCACCCACAGGATTTGTACCGGCGTGATCGGCAGTGCCATGCCAAGCAGGATCGCAACCAGCACCATGCCGGCCTCGCCGCCATTGGTGGGCATGATGAACACGATGGCTTTTTTGATATTGTCATAGACGGTGCGCCCCTCTTTCACGGCGTGAACGATGGTGGCGAAGTTATCATCGGCCAGCACCATCTCTGCCGCCTCCTTGGCGACTTCCGTGCCTTTCATGCCCATCGCCACACCGATGTCGGCGCGCTTCAGGGCGGGCGCATCGTTTACGCCATCGCCGGTCATGGCGACGATTTCGCCATTGGACTGCAATGCCGCGACCAGGCGCAGCTTGTGCTCCGGGCTGGCGCGCGCGAATATGTCCACATCCCGAACTGCCTCGCGCAATCCCGCCTCGTCCAGCGCATCCAGTTCGCTGCCAGTCAGCGCGCGTATTTGAATCTCGCGTAGCGAGGGCTGATCGTACCCTTCGCCCGCAAGGATTAAAGATGGCCTTTCTCGTTCGCCTCCTCGCCCGCTTGCGGGAGAGGATTGAGGAGAGGGGTGCGGGAGAGGGGGAACAGGGGTGAGGGTTTGGTTGCCTATCCCCAGTTGCGCGGCGATGGCGCGTGCCGTATCGGCATGATCTCCGGTAACCATCTTCACGCGTATGCCCGCCGCACGGCAATCGCGCACGGCGGCAATAACTTCTTCGCGCGGCGGATCGCTGATGCCGACCATGCCAAGCAGGGTGAATCCACCATGCATGTCGGCGAAATTCAATTCGCGTTGCTTGCTCTCGATAGTTTTTATCGCCAGCGCCAGCACACGCTGTCCGAGCGCTCCAGTCTCTGCCATCTTGCTGTGCCATTGCGGCAGATCGAGCGGCACGTCCTCGCCTAAACTGCGCTGCTGCTTGCACATCGCCAGCACCTGTTCCACTGCACCTTTCACAAAAATAAAGGCATGCCCTGCATGATCGTGATGCAGGGTGGCCATGAAACGATGTTCCGATTCGAACGGGATAAGATCGGTGCGCGGCAGCGCGCCATGCTCGAAGGCCACATCCATACCCGCTTTCAATGCCAGCGGAATAAGTGCACCCTCGGTCGGGTCGCCCGCGATATGCCATGCACCATCGCTTTCATGCAAAACGGCATCGTTGCACAACAGCCCTGCGCGGAATAAATCCAGTGCCTCGGCATATTCGGAAATATTCGTTTCGTTGCCCGCGATAGCAAAACCGCCATGCGGCGCATAGCCTGCCCCGCTTACTTCGAACATTTGTGTGGCTGTGATGACCCGTTGAACCGTCATTTCGTTGCGTGTCAGCGTGCCGGTCTTGTCGGTACAAATCGTGGTTACAGAACCCAGTGATTCGACCGCCGGCAAACGGCGAATGATGGCGCTGCGCTTTGCCATGCGCTGCACGCCGAGTGCCAGCGTGATGGTCAGCACGGCGGGCATCCCTTCCGGGATCGCCGCCACCGCCATGCTCACTGCGGCGAGGAACATATCGCCGAGGTCGAATTTATGCACCAGCCAACCGAACAAAAAAGTGATTGCGGCCAATGCCATGATGACGATGGTCAGCCAGCGCCCGAATACTTCCATCTGCCGCAACAATGGCGTGGTCAGCGTCTGCACTTCTTCCAGCAAGGCGCTGATACGCCCTATCTCGGTTTGATCGGCAGTGGCGACCACCACGCCTGTTCCTTGTCCATACACCACCAGCGTGCTCGAATACGCCATGCAGTAACGGTCGCCGAGCACGGCCTGTGCGCTGACAGCGGAGATGTTTTTTTCAACGGCGGTGGATTCGCCGGTCAGCGTCGCTTCCTCGATGCGCAGATTTTTCGCGGAGAGTATGCGAAGGTCGGCAGGCACCTTGTCGCCTGATTGCAGCAGCACAATGTCGCCGGGCACCAATGCTTCCGCCGCGATGACTTCACGCTTGCCTGCGCGCAGCACGGAGGCCTCGGGCGACAGCATGCGCCGGATGGCATCCATGGCTTTTTCCGCCTTGCCTTCCTGAATGAAACCGATAATGGCGTTGATCACCACCACGCCGACGATCACGCTGGTATCCACCCAATGCGCGAGCAGGGCAGTGACGACTGCCGAGGCCAGCAGCACATAGATCAGCACGTTGTGGAATTGCAGCAGGAAGCGCAGCAGGGGGCCGCGCCGTTTGTGCGGCGTCAGGCGGTTCGGGCCGTATTGCGCGAGCCGTTGCGCCGTCTCGGTGTGGTTCAATCCATGCGCGCTCGAAGAAACGGCATCAAGCGTTTCTTGCGCAGAAAGATGATGCCAATCACTCATCGTTTACGCCCCAGTTGAGTGGTGATTTTAGTTGCCTGGATTCAGGCTTGGCTACTCTTCCACCAGCAAATCCAGCTTCTTCGCCAGCCACTTGGTGGTCGTCGCCTGGATCAGGATAGTCATCAGGATGGCGATGAAAGTCACCGAGGCGATGATCTGCGCGCCCGGCGCATTCATGCCGACCAGCATGCCGGCCAGCGCGCCGGGTATCACGCCGGTCTCTCGCGTCCAGCACATGAACAGCATCTCCTTGAAGCTCCATTTGGCGCGGCGATCCGGCAGGGCGCACAGGAATACCGTAACCGGGCGCGCGACCAGCATGAATACGACCACCACGGCTACCCCGGCGAACAGATACTGGTTCATCAGGCCAAAATCCACCTGCGCGCCGAGCAGGATGAAGATGAACATGCGCATGATCAGCGCAGTGGTGATGACAAAGTCTTCCAGTTGATGGCTTTCATCCTCGGATCGCTTGAAGCCGAGCGACTCTACGTTGCCCAGCATGATGCCGAACACAAACACTGCCATGAAGCCACTGGCGTGCATGCCGTCCGCACCCATGTAGGAGCCGATCACTGCCATCAGGGTGACCACCGGGGCGAATTCGGCGAGGAAGCCGAATCTTTCATGCGCGATGAGAAACGCCGCCAGATAGCCCAGTATCCCGCCGATCAGGATGCCCAGCAGCGATTGTTTGATCAGGTCGATGAGCGCGTCACCCGCCGAAAACTCGCCCGCGCCCATCGCCACGCCCAGTACGGCAAAGGTGAGAATGGCGCCCATCGCGTCGTTGAAGGCGGACTCGCTCATCACCGTCTGCGCCACGCGCTCCTTGATCTTGACCTGCTTGAATACCGGCACCAGCGTCGCCGGGTCGGTGGACGCGAGTACGGCGCCGAGCAGCAGGGCGACGATGACGGGCACACCCAGGAAATAATAGGCCGCCGCACCGGTGATGGCGGCGGTAATCAGCAAGCCAACGGTGGAGATCACCACGATGGTGATCCAGACTTCTTTCAATACCTTGAGCCGAATTGACGCGCCGCCGTCGAACAGGATGTAGCTGGAGCCGAAAATCAGGATCAACTGATTGATGGAGGAATCGGCCTTGATGTCCACCAGCCCAAAAACACTCGGGCCGAGCAGCATGCCTATCAGCAGGAATATCACCACGTCGGGTATCCGCGCCAGCCGGGCGATCAGGCCGGAGAAGGTTCCCACGGCGAGGATGATGCCGAACATTAACAGTATGTGCTTGGCTAATTCAAGTGAGGCTGAGGGTTCCATTATGTTCTTTCGATATTGATCGTTAGTGATGATACCCAAAACATGGTCGAACAAGATGCACACCAGCATCAAGGCTGGTGCGTCAGGAATCCGGATTGCGAAGAAGCAGGGATTATATCCGAGCCAATTTGGCGTATCCTTCCGGTATCGTTCGTGCTTGGATAGAATTTGCTCCATCAACACGCATCGGGTACATCATGAATAGAGAAACCATGCTCGACTATTTGCATCTTTCCAAAGAGTTTTTTCGTGTCGTTGTCATCCTGATTCTGGCATGGTTGCTCATTGTTTTAAGCCGCAAGCTGATTCGCCTTTTTCGGAATTACATGAACACGCGCGCGGATACAGCCGAAGAGACACGCCGCATTGAAACGCTGGCGCGCGTATTCCGCCACACCTCCATCGTGGCAATCTCGCTGGTGGCAGGCATGCTGGCGTTGAGTGAACTGGGTATCTCTATCGCGCCCATTCTTGGTGCGGCAGGTGTAGTGGGTATTGCGGTCGGCTTTGGCGCGCAAAGCCTGATCAAGGATTTTTTTAACGGCTTCTTCATGTTGCTGGAAAATCAGATTCGGCAGGGCGATGTGGTTGAGGTGTGCGGTAAGACCGGCACGGTGGAAGATATTACATTGCGCTATGTCAGCTTGCGCGATTACGAAGGGAGCGTCCATTACATTCCGAACGGCTTGATAACAACCGTTACCAATAAATCCCGTGGCTACGCTTATGCGGTGATCGATGTGAGTGTCTCTTACCGCGAGAATATCAATGAG
The DNA here is from genome assembly GCA_030650525.1 of Sulfuricaulis sp. Lineage (GTDB taxonomy): Bacteria > Pseudomonadota > Gammaproteobacteria > Acidiferrobacterales > Sulfurifustaceae > Sulfuricaulis. The sequence goes on along the minus strand of JAUSDQ010000118.1, from coordinate 3,151 downwards.
GTTTGCGATGTCATGCGGGAAGTCGCCGGGCAGTTGCGGGCGTCAGAGTCATTCGGCCACAGGATACTCGAAGATATCGAAATAGCCGGTGTCCAGGAGTGGGCGGATTCGGCAGTTATCCTGCGCTGCCGCTTCAAAACCGTCGCATTGGAGCAGTGGGATGTACGCCGGGAATTTTTGCATCGCCTGAAAGATGCGTTCGATGCGCGCGGCATCGAGATTCCCTATCCTCACCTGACTATCTATGCCGGGCAGGACAAACAAGGTAATGCGCCCGCGTTTCGTCTGACCAAGCCGGAGGATGCCAGCCATACATAGCGACATAAATCTTCTGCGCGACTCTGTGGCGGGATCGGGCGGTGCTCGCGCTCTTCACATACTGATTGTATGCTATGGGCGCTGTGCTCCTGCCTCACCCCAAAGCCGCTCGCTACGGTTTCTGTCGCAATGTATAGGGATTTATTAATGCAGGCTTGATTACGCTTACGCCTCTGCCGTATCTCCGGCGGCTTTGGCCTTGCGCGGCACGGTCTTCGGGTCGCAGGTGATGGGGCGATAGATTTCGACGCGGTCGCCGTCGTTGAGCACGGCGTCCAGCTTACCGACCTTGCCGAATATGCCGACCTTGTTTTTTTCAAGGTCGATCTCGGGAAACTGTTTGAGGATACCCGAGCGGTTGATGGCGTCCTGAATGGTGGCTCCATCCGGCAGTTCGACGTCGAACCAGGCTTGGCGTTGCGGCAGGGCGTAGGCGATTCCGACTTTCATGGCTGCTTCCTTAACGTGAAATTCGCGCAGCGACTCGTTTGCTTCCTCGCCCGCTTGCGGGAGAGGATTGAGGAGAGGGAAACGGGCATGGCGAGTTTCATTATCATGGGCGGCATTTTGCCTTGCCCGTTATGCGGCACTGTGGGCGCCGCCCATCTGTATGGCTTTGCCGGAGCGTACGTCTATCATGCGTTTTACCACCACCAGCAGGCCGGTGACGAGGAATCCGCCCGGCGGCAGGATCATCATCAGCACGCCTGAATCAGAGGACATCAGGCGAGTTTCCATGAACTTGAAGGCGGGGCCGAGCAGCAGCGATGCGTCGGCAAACAGGGTGCCTGCGCCGATGATCTCGCGCACCGCGCCGATGCAGGTGAGCGCGATGGTGAAGCCGATACCCATGAACAGGCCGTCCATGAACGAGGGCAGCACCGGCTCCTTGGCGGCGAAGGCTTCGAGCCGGGCGAGCGGCAGGCAGTTGGAGACGATCAGCGGGATGAACAGGCCCAGCACTTTGTATAGTTCGTGCATCCACGCGTTCATGCACAGATCCACCAGCGTCACCATCGCGGCGACGATCAGGATGTAGACGGGGATGCGCACTTCCTGGGTGATCTGGTTGCGGAACAGGGACACCAGCAGGCTCGATGCGGCCATCACCACCGCTGTCGCCAACCCCATGCCCAGCCCGTTGGTGGCGCTGGTGGTCATGGCCATGGCCGGGCACATGCCCAGCAGCATGGCGAGTACGCCGTTGTTATCCCACAAACCATCCTTAACGATGGTTTTATATGGTGTTGCCATTTAGTGTCCCTCCTTCATCGGTGCGTTAACGTGAAGCTCGCGTAGCGATTCGTTTGCCTCCTCTCCCGCAGGCGGGAGAGGATTGAGGTGAGGGAAACGGGCATGGCAAGTTTCATTATCATGGGTGGCTACTCGTCTTGCCCGTGGGGGCATTGAAGTCCAGCATTTGCGTCTTGTTGGCGGCGAAAAGTTCAAGCCCCTTGCGGATGGCGCCGACCACGCCGCGCGGCGTGATGGTGGCACCGGCAAACTGGTCGAACTGGCCGCCGTCTTTTTTCACTTTCCATTTTTCGACTGGCGGGTTGCCGATGCTCAGGCCGGTGAAGCGCAGTATCCAGTCGCCTTTCTTGACTTCGATCTTGTCGCCCAGGCCGGGCGTTTCCTTGTGGGCGAGAACGCGCACGCCGAGAACTTTGCCCTCCGCATCAATGCCCAGCATGAGCTTCATTTCGCCGGCATAGCCCGAACCGAATATCTCGTAGGCCACCCCGGTTACCTTGCCATCCTTGGTGGCGCGGTAGACGGTGATTTCCCTGCCGCTCTCGTTCTTCATGGCAATGGCATCCGCGACCAGGTTGTTGTCGTGGATGCTGGCCGGAATCACCTGGCTGAGCGAATTCAGCCTGTCTTCCAGCGCGCGCGCGGCAATATCTTTCACGGTGAGGCGGTCGGTGACGGCGAGTACGATCGCGAAACCCAGGCAGAATATGCCCAGGATCACCCCATGGATCAGCATGCGCTGTTGTTTCATGGCTTATTCTCCAGCGGCAGCGGCTCGCCTTTGCTGTTGCGACCGAACGCGCGCGGGCGGGTATATTGGTCGATGATCGGGGTCAACCCGTTCATCAGCAGCACCGCGAAGGCCACGCCTTCGGGGTAGCCGGCGAAGGTACGGATCAGCCAGATCAGCGCGCCGCAGCCGAGGCCGAATATCAATTGCCCTTTTTTCGTAACCGGCGAAGTGACGTAGTCGGTGGCGATGAAGAATGCGCCGAGGAAGGTGGCGCCGGATATCAGATGGAAGGTGCCGGAGGCGTAACGTGCCGGGTCAACGGCGTGGAATATCGCAGCCATCAGGAACAGCCCGCCCATCACACTCAGCGGAATATGCCAGGAGATGATGCGCTTGAACAGCAGGAACAGGCCGCCTGCCAGGATCAATATCGCCGAGGTCTCGCCGAGGCTGCCGGCGCGGTAGCCCATCATCATATCCATCAGATCGGGCACTTGCGCCATCGATTGGGTCACCGGGATGCCGCGCGACAGCTCGGTCTTGACGTGGCCCAGCGCCGAAGCCGCGCTCACCGTGTCGGGTACATGGCCGCCGAAGGTGATGGCGAGTGCATCCAATAGACCCGGTGCGCCAGCCGAGAACAGCGGGAGCGGCACGACCCATGCGGTCATCACCACGGGGAACGACACCAGCAACGCGACACGCGCCACCATCGCGGGGTTGAATACGTTCTGGCCCAGGCCGCCAAAAGAGTGCTTGGCGAGAGCGATGGCGAAAATCGCCCCCAGCACACCGATCCACCAGGGTGCCCAGGGCGGCAGGCTCATCGCCAGCAGCCAGCCGGTC
>JAUSDQ010000115.1 GCA_030650525.1 Sulfuricaulis sp. | reverse complement strand
CGCCGGCTGCGTGTTTGCGTCGGCCATCGCGGCCGAGCTGGCGAAGGGCACTGGTCCGGTCACGGCGATCACGCGGGCACGCACTTTCATCACCGACGCGATCCGGGCCAGCCTCCCGCTGGGCAAGGGCTTCGGACCGGCGAACCCGATGGCCGCCATGTGGCGGCAGACCTAATCGCCCGGCCCCGGCCCGATGGTGGCCTCCAGCCCGCGGACTAAGGGCTCATCCGCTGATAACGTGACCGTCTGAAGCAGTGAGGGATTGCGGACGAATGGTATAATTCCATTCTGGATGAAACCCGTCGCGCTCGATGTTCAGGCGGTCCATTTCTTCATCGCTGACCTTCACCCCGACTGGATAACTATTCTGGTCCACGACCGCCGTCACGGTTAGACCCTCTTGGGTCATGGTGTGATTCAGTAGTTCAATGACCGTTTCCATTGAGGTCAAGGGGCGTCCTCGCCAGTTGATCGAGATGAAGGAAAAGAGGCGATGCTCGATCTTGTTCCATTTGGAGGTAGCTGGCGGCAGATGCGTCACGGTGATCGCCAGTCCCGTTTCATTCGCCAACTGCTGCAACTCCCGCTTCCACAGACGGTTCCGCACGCCATTCGAGCCGCCGCCATCACTGGCAATCAACAGCTTGGTCTTCCCTCCATACAGGCCCATGCCGATGCTCTGCCACCAGCGCCGGATGCTTTCCACCGCAAAGGCCGCCGTGTCATGATCGATTCCCACGTTCACAAAACCCGCATTCCGCATCGTGTCATAGACCCCATACGGCAACGCTTTGCCGTCGGCCAGCGAGCGAAAGTCATACACATTGACGACCGTATTGCTGCCCTTTCCTTGCCATTCCTCCCCGTTGTTCTTGAAGTTCCCAAGCAGTTCCTTCTTCTTGCAGTCCACCGAGACAATCGGGTCGCCGGCGCGTTCGAACTGCTCGCTCGCTTCCTTGATATGCCGAAACTGCGCATCCCGGTCGATATGCGAGGTCCCTTCGATGTTCTTCTTGTTGGCCTTGAGCGAAAAGTCTAACGACGCCAACAACGCGGCCAAGGCCGTCTTCTTGATCTGATGACCGCGTGCGGCCAACGCGCTGACCAAATGCGCCAACGATTTCGTCGTCCAGCGCAGGAGGCTCATCGGGTCGCCTTTGGGTTCGACGAGCGCTTCCAGATCCGCCACCAGGGTCAGGTCGGTGTCCCGCAGGAACTTCCCGCCGCCGCCGAGTTTCCGGACGCGCTGGCCCGGTTCATAGCCCGCCCCGTCCGCCAGTTCGCGCAGCCCCCGTCGAATGGTATTGCGCGCCACCCCAGCGGTCCGAGCGGTTTCCATGATATTGCCGGTCGCTTGGGCTTCCAGCGCCAAATATTGTCGCCATTGCTTTTCATTCAGAATGCGCTGCATCTGCTGATACTTTTCGGCAAGCGTGAAATTTTCCATACCCCGAGTATCGCTCATTAGCCACTAACGGTCAACTTATCAGCGCACGAACCCTGAGATACTCGTTCACGCGGGCAAGCCCGCGGCAGAGGTCGGGAAGACGGCTGGCTAGGGACAGCTTCCAGGCCGGTTCTCCAAGGTCCGATCCTATCAGCATCTCGCACTGCTCCAGCGCGGTCGCGAAGTGCTCGCGGGCGGCGGTGAACTGTCCCAGCACGGACTCGACCGCGGCCCGTCCATCGAGCAACTGGAGCCGCAGGTCGTCCGGGACACTGCCAGCCTCCGTCGGGGCCGTGC
>JAUSDQ010000112.1 GCA_030650525.1 Sulfuricaulis sp. | reverse complement strand
AACCGGGCGGCCGTCTGCGGTGTACGGCATGTCTTCCTCCGGCAGGATGCGGGAAATAACACCCTTGTTGCCGTGGCGGCCGGCAAGTTTGTCGCCGACGGATACGGTGCGGAGCTGTGCTATCTCAATATGGATGCGCTTGATGATGCCGGAATCGAGGTGATGTCCCTGCTCGCGGGAGAAAACTTTTACGCCGATGATGCGGCCGCGTTTGCCGTTTTCCATCCGCAGAGACGAATCTTTAACGTCGCGCGCTTTGTCGCCGAAGATACTGCGCAGGAGGCGTTCCTCGGGCGTGAGCTGGGTTTCGCCTTTGGGAGTAATCTTTCCTACCAAAATGTCGCCGGGGCGCACCTCGGAGCCGACGCTTACAACGCCGTCTTCGTCGAGGTTGCGGAGCTTGGCTTCAGAAACGTTCGGAATATCGTGGGTGGTCTCCTCGGGTCCCAGCTTGGTGTCACGCACGTTGCAAACAAACTCCTCGATGTGTATGGAGGAAAATTTGGAGTCCTTGACCATGCGCTCGGAAATGATGATGGCGTCCTCGTAGTTGGCGCCGCTCCAGCACATAAAGGCGACGAGCGCGTTTTGGCCGAGCGCCAACTGGCCGTTGTCAGAGGTGGACATGTCGGCGAGCAGGCCTCCTTTTTTAACCTTGTCTCCCACCGAAACGCTCGGACGCTGGTGGAGCGAGGTAAAGCCGTTGGTGCGCACAAAGTTGACCAGCGGATATTCGGTTTCTTTACCCTTCTCATTTTTTACTTTGATGAGGCGTCCGTCGGCGTGGCTGACCACTCCGGCCTCGGCCGCGTACACAAGGCGGCCGGTGTCTTTGGCGGCGCGCTCTTCCATGCCGGTGCCGACCAGCGGCGCCTCCGGCAGGACACAGGGAGTCGCCTGTTTCTGCATGTTGCTACCCATCAGACTGCGGTTGGCGTCGTCGTGCTCGAGAAACGGAATCATGTTGGTCGCGATGGAGAACGGCTGTTCGGGAGAGACATCGATATAATCGACATCGTTGCGGGCGACGCGCAGGGGCGCGCCGTTCTGGCGCACGTCGACAACCTCTTCTTCTATCTTGCCGTCGGCGCCAAACACGGTGCCACCGTGGGCGATGCGCTGCTTTTCCTCCTCGGCCGCGTTAAGGAATATTATTTCTTTGGTGACAGCACCCTTAATTACCCGCGCATACGGAGTCTCTATCATGCCAAACTC
>JAUSDQ010000104.1 GCA_030650525.1 Sulfuricaulis sp. | reverse complement strand
TCGGTCACCGAACGCACGCGCGAGATCGGCCTGCGCAAGGCCGTGGGCGCCCGCCGCCGCGATATCCTCTCGCAGTTTCTGGCGGAGACCGTGGTCGTGAGCGTGACCGGCGGACTGGCCGGCATCGCCCTGGGCTGGCTGATCACGTTCCTCATGTCGCGTTTCGCCGGCTGGACGGCCGCGATTACCATGGATGCCGTGCTGCTGGCGTTCCTTTTTTCGGCCGGCATCGGCATCCTGTTCGGCATCTACCCCGCGCGCAAGGCCGCCGGCCTTAACCCGATCGTCGCCCTGCGTTACGAATAGGTGCCCACCCGGCAGGATATGGTACATTTCCCATCATGTCGGCCGTCGCGCACCCAGAAAAAGACTGACCCATGAATCTTCACGAATACCAGGCCAAGGCCCTGCTGGCGGAATTTGGCATTCCGGTTCCCCCGGGCAAGCCAGCCTTTTCCGTCAGCGAAGCCATGGAAGTTGCCGACGAACTCGGCGGGGGCGCTTGGGTCGTGAAGGCGCAGATCCACGGCGGCGGGCGCGGCAAGGCCGGGGGCGTGAAGAAGGTTATCGGCCACGGCGCGCTCGAGAAGACGGCCGACAGCCTGCTCGGGACCAGGCTGGTGACGCATCAGACCGGTCCGGGCGGGCAGCCGGTCGACCGCCTGCTGATCGAACAGCCGTGCGTGGTGATGCACGAGTATTACTTGGCCTGCCTGGTGGACCGCGCGCTGGAGCGCGTCGTGTTCATCGCCTCGCGCGCCGGCGGCATGGACATCGAGGAAATCGCCGCCCAGCATCCGGATAAAATCATCAAGGTAGTGGCGGACCCGATCGCCGGCCTGCAGGCGTATCAATGCCGCGAGGTCGGCTTCGCCCTCGGACTGAAGGATAAGCAGGTGACGGCGCTCGCGCGCCTGATGCTCGGCATCTTCCATCTGTTCAGCGCGCGCGACCTGAGCCTCGTGGAGATCAATCCGCTCGCGGTGACGTCGGGCTCCGACCTGATCGCGCTCGACGCCAAGATCCAGGTGGACGACAACGCCCTGTTCCGGCAAAAAGCGCTGGAAGATCTGCACGACTCCTCGCAGGACGATCCCAAGGAGCACAAGGCGCGCGAGTTCGGCCTGAGTTATGTCGCGCTCGACGGAAACATCGGCTGCATGGTGAACGGGGCGGGACTCGCGATGGCGACCATGGACCTCATCAAGTTGCACGGCGGCGCGCCGGCCAACTTTCTCGACGTCGGCGGCGGCACCACGGCCGACAAGGTGGCCGAGGCCTTCAAGCTGATCCTGTCGGACGCGAACGTCAAGGCGATCCTGGTGAACATCTTCGGCGGCATCGTGCGTTGCGACCTCATCGCCGAGGGCATCATCAAGGCGGTGCAGGAAGTCGGCATCGAAATTCCCGTGGTGGTCCGTCTCGAAGGCACCAACGCGGACATGGGGCGGACGCTGTTGCAGCGCAGCGATTTGAAGATCATCGCGGCGGACAGCCTGACGAACGCCGCCAAGCTGGTGGTCGCGGCGGTGGTTAAAAAATAATACATGTAGGTTGGGTTGAGGAACGAAACCCAACGAATGGGGCTTTGAGCAATAGAGTGATGTAGGGTGGGCATTGCCCACCAAACAAGTGTAGTGACAGGGTTATGTCGAACTACCGTAGGGCGCGAATAAATGGGGGCACGTACTTTTTCACCGTCGTTACAGGCGAAAGACGGGAAATTCTGACACTTCCGGAAAGCCGGAAGGCTCTACGAAACGCGATTGAAGATACCCGTAAGCTGCTGCCATTCACTGTGGAAGTACCGGAGCATCTGCATTGCATTTGGTCCTTGCCGGAAGATGATGGAGATTTTTCAAAGCGTTGGGGAATGATCAAGGCTGGGTTTTCAAAGAAAGTGAAAGGATTGCTGGAACAAGGCGGACAATTAACGGTTTCTCGCAAGAGGCACAGAGAGACATCTCTGTGGCAGCGGCGATTCTGGGAACATGTTATTCATGACGAGACGGATTTTAGTAGGCATATGGATTATATTCATTTCAACCCTGTCAAACATGGCTTAGTTGGACACGTGAGAGATTGGCCTTACTCGACGTTTCACAGATATGTCACGAAAGGAGTTTATCCCGAGAATTGGGGCGGTGGTGAAGCAAAGGATTTTGATCAAGATTTCGGGGAATGATTTGGTGGGCGATGCCCACCCTACATGGAATATTGAATGAGCATAAATGAGCATACTGGTTAATAAGGATACCAAAGTAATCTGCCAGGGTTTCACCGGCAAGCAGGGCACGTTCCATTCCGAACAGGCGATCGCCTACGGCACGAAAATGGTCGGCGGCGTGACGCCGGGCAAGGGCGGGCAGACGCACCTGAATCTGCCGGTGTTCGACACCGTGCGCGAGGCGGTGCATACCACCGGCGCCGAGGCAACCGTGATCTACGTGCCGGCGCCGTTTGCCGCCGACTCGATCCTGGAAGCGGCGGCAGCCGGCATCAGGGTGATCGTGTGCATCACCGAGGGCATCCCGGTGCGCGACATGCGCAAGGTCAAGGCGGCGCTGCATCAGTATCCCGGCATTTCGCTCATCGGCCCCAACTGCCCCGGCATCATCACCCCGGGCGAATGCAAGATCGGCATCATGCCGGGCGCCATTCACCAGCCGGGCGCCATCGGCATCGTTTCCCGTTCCGGCACGCTGACCTACGAGGCCGTGTTCCAGACCACGCAGGAAGAGCTGGGCCAGAGCACCTGCATTGGCATCGGCGGTGACCCGATCCAGGGCCTCAATTTCGTGGATTGCCTGCGGATGTTCGAGGCCGATCCGGCCACGCGCGGGATCGTCATGGTGGGTGAAATCGGCGGGCAGGCGGAGGAGGACGCCGCTGCATATATAAGGAATCACGTCACCAAGCCGGTCGTGGCCTATATCGCCGGTGTGACCGCGCCCAAGGGCAAGCGCATGGGCCATGCCGGCGCCGTGATCGCGGCGGGTCGCGGCACGGCCGAAGAGAAATACCGCGCCCTCCAGGCGGTCGGCGTGCACATCGTGCGCTCGCCCGCGGATATCGGCGCGCGCATGCTCGAAGTGCTGTCCTGACATGGGATCGCCGCTGCGCATCGCCCTCGGCCAGCTGAACCTGCTGGTGGGCGACATTGCGGGCAATGCCGCGAAGTTGATCGCGGCGGCGCAGCGCGCGCGCGATGAACTCAAGGCGCACGTCGTGGTTTTTCCCGAGCTGGCGCTGACCGGTTATCCGCCGGAGGATCTGCTGCTGCGTCCCGATCTCTCGGTGCGCGTGGAACTCGCGCTGGGCGAGATGCTGAGGGAAATTTCGGGAATCGATGTCATCGTCGGCTACCCCAAGCGGCAGTACGGAAAAATTTTCAATGCCGCGTCGCTGTTGCGCGACGGCAAGGTGGCGGCGACCTATTTCAAGCACCGTCTTCCCAACTACGGCGTGTTCGACGAGAAGCGCTATTTCGCCGAGGGCGCGAATCCCTGTGTGATCGACCTGCGGGGCGTGCCCACCGGCATCACCCTTTGCGAGGACGTGTGGGAGCAGGGCCCGGTGGAGCAGGCGGAGAACGCCGGCGCGAAACTCATGATCAATCTCAATGCCTCGCCCTATCACAGGAACAAGGGAAAGGAACGGTTCAATGTGGTCGCTCACCGCGCCCGCGCCAATGGTGTTCCCATCGTGTATCTGAATCTCGTCGGCGGTCAGGACGAACTGGTCTTTGACGGCGATTCATTCGTGGTGGATGGGCGGGGCGAATTGACCCAGCGCGTACCGGCCTTTGTCGAGGGATTGTATCTCGTTGAAGTCGGCACCGACGGGCAGATCACGCCCGTTACTGGCACGATCACACCGGAACTTTCCGAGGAGGAAAGCGTGTATACGGCGCTGGTGCTGGGCGTGCGCGATTATATCGGCAAGAACGGTTTTGCCGGGGCAGTGATCGGCCTGTCCGGCGGCATCGATTCGGCGCTCACGCTGTGTCTCGCGGTGGATGCGATCGGCGCGTCGCGGGTCGAGGCGGTGATGATGCCTTCGCGCTATAGCGCCTCGATGAGTCTGGACGATGCGCGCGCGCAGGCCGAGGCGCTGGGCGTGAAACACGGCATCATTCCCATCGAACCTATGTTCGAGTCGTTTCTCGCTGCGCTCAAGGAGGAATTCAAGGGCAGGAAGCCGGATACCACCGAAGAGAACCTCCAGGCGCGCATCCGCGGCATCTTGCTCATGGCGGTCTCGAACAAGACCCGCAAGATGGTGCTGACCACCGGCAACAAGAGCGAGATGTCGGTGGGCTATGCCACGCTCTACGGTGACATGGCCGGCGGCTTCGCCGCCATCAAGGACGTGCCCAAGACGCTGGTGTACCGCCTGGCCGAGTACCGTAATAAGATCGAACCGGTAATTCCCCGGCGCGTGTTCGAGCGCCCGCCCTCGGCGGAACTGGCGCCGGACCAGAAAGACACCGATTCGCTGCCACCGTATGCGGTGCTCGATCCCATTCTGGAGCGCTATGTCGAGCTGGACCAGTCCGCGGAAGATATCGTTGCCGCCGGTTTTGACGAGGCCGTGGTGCGCCGGGTACTGCGCATGGTGGACCGCAACGAATACAAGCGCCGCCAGGCGGCGCCCGGCGTGCGCATCACGCCGCGGGCTTTCGGCCGCGACCGGCGCTATCCCATCACCTCGGGCTACGGCGCCGATGCAAAAAACAAACCCGGTGGCAATGGCCCGGCAGGTGGTATTTAATAGATGTCAGGCATCCGACTTACGACGCGAGGTTTCCGGCAATGAAAAAAATCGACTGCATCATCAAACCCTTCAAACTCGACGACGTGCGCGAGGCCTTGTCCGAGGCCGGCGTGAGCGGATTGACCGTGACCGAGGTCAAGGGGTTCGGCCGGCAGAAGGGACACACGGAACTCTACCGCGGCGCGGAATACGTCGTGGATTTCCTGCCCAAGGTGAAGATCGAACTCGTGGTCGCGGACAACATGCTGGATCGTTGCATCGAGGCTATTACCAATGCCGCGCGTACCGGCAAGATCGGCGACGGCAAGATTTTTGTGACAACCGTCGAGCAGGTTGTGCGCATTCGCACCGGCGAGCAGGGGCCGGAGGCGATTTAGAGCCTCTAACAATAATGCAATAGACAGGATTAACAGGATTTTTCAGGATTTACAGGATTAAAGATTTTTTTAGAATCAAGAAATCCTGTTAATCCTGTTTTTAGTCCTGTAAATCCTGTCTAATTTTTTCTTCTTGTGTGATTAGCGGTTCGTCGTCACGGAGTTGACCTCGGCGAGGTAACGGCTGTTTGGAAAATTTCTGGTCAGCACACGAACCGTGTCCTTCATCAGATCGTCGATACCCATGGCCTTGTAGGACAGCGCCATAATGCCCAACGCATCCTCGGTTGAAGGCGTGCGCGGATAGGTTGCCAGCGAATGTTGACAGCGGTTGATGGCGGCGACGTACGATTTTCGTTCATAGTAGAAACGCGCTACCTGAGTTTCGTACCGCGCCTGGGCTTCGAACAGATAAGCCATGCGCTGTCTGGAATCCTCGGCGTAGCGGCTGTTCGGGAAACGCTCGACTACTTCGCGGAAGGCATCGTAGGAATCGCGCGCGCCCTTGGGGTCGCGGTCGGAAAGATCGTCCTTGGCGCCGAGCAGCCAGTTGGCGAAGCCCTTCTCGCCATGGAAGTTCACCAGGCCTTTGAGGTAATAGGCGTAATCCACGTTGGGATGAGTCGGGTGCAGGCGGATGAAGCGGTCGGCCGCGGCGATGGCAAGCGCCGGATCGTCGTATTTATAGTAGGCATAGGCGATTTCCAGTTGCGCCTGTTCCGAGTAGCGGCCGTAGGGATAGCGCGCCTCCAGGCTCTCGAAATACTTGATAGCGGTTTCATAATCGCCGCCCGCCACTTTTTCCTTGGCTTCCTTGTACAATTTCTCCGGCGACCAGTCCTTGGTCGGATCGTCGGTGATACCGGAGCAACCGGCAATAAACAGCAGAATGGATAAAACAGTGAATAGCCCGGCGCGACGACGCATAATTCAATTGGCCTCAGAACAACATTTAATACGCGCCAGCTTAACCTGATTTCACCTTGCCGGAAAGACCGGCGGCACAATTATGAACATGGAAAAAGAATTCTCGGCGCAGATCCCCTCCGAACTGGCCGGCCAGCGGCTCGATCAGGCCCTGGCGGTGTTGTTTGCGGACATCACGCGCTCGCAGATGCAGCAGTGGATCAAGGACGGCCGTGTGACGCTCAACGGTCATGCGCCGCGTAAGCGTGACAAGGTAAAAGCCGGCGACCGGGTGGTGATCCGGGTGCCACCACCGGTCGATGCCGGCTGGCGGGCGCAGGCGATACCGATCGAGATCGTTTACGAAGACGGCGAACTCCTGGTGATCAACAAGCCGCCGGGCCTGGTGGTGCATCCGGGCGCGGGCAATCCGGAGGGGACCCTGTTGAATGCGCTGCTCAATCATGCCCCGAAGCTGGCCGCACTGCCGCGCGCCGGGATCGTGCACCGGCTCGACAAGGACACCTCGGGCCTGATGGTGGTCGCGAAGACCGAGCGCGCGCGCCAGCACCTGATCGCACAGCTTCAGGACCACAGCGTCGAGCGTGAATACCTCGCGATCGTCAACGGTGTCATGGTGGCGGGTGGAACGATCGATGTGCCGATCGGGCGGCACCGCACCCAGCGTACGCGCATGGCGGTGACCAGTCAGGGTAAAGCCGCCGTGAGTCATTATCGTGTCATAAAAAAATATCGCGCACACACCCTGGTGCAGGTAAAGCTCGAATCCGGACGCACCCACCAGATCCGCGTGCACATGGCGCACCTGAATTATCCCGTCGTCGGCGACCCGGTGTACGGCGGGCGACTCAAGATTCCCCCCGGCGCCGGCGAGCGGCTGAAGGATGTCTTGCGCGGATTCAAACGCCAGGCCTTGCATGCCCTGAAGCTTTCATTGACCCATCCGGGGACGGGAAAGCGGGTGCAGTGGGCGACGTCAGTACCGCAGGACATGAGTGAATTGATGGAGACCTTGGCAGAGGATGCCGCGAGCTACCAGTAGAGTGTGCTGAACGATAGTGAAGCGCACCGCATCCCCTGTGGGAGAAGGGGCTGTGATTTAGTGTGCGCAATGCACACTATAATGTAATATCTCCCATCAGCAGGACAGAAAAAACCAAACGATGGCTCCGATAAACACCCTGGAATTCGTATACCCCGACTGGCCGGCGCCGGTGCACGTCAAGGCAGTGACGACGACGCGCCATGGCGGTTTCAGCGTCGGGCCGTACACCTCGTTCAACCTGAGCAATCGCGTGGGCGACGAGCCGGGTAGCGTGCGCCGTAACCGCGCACTGCTGCGCGAGGTGTTGGGTCTTCCGTCCAATCCCATCTGGCTTTCTCAGGTGCACGGCAATCGCGTGGTGGATGCGTTCGATGCCGCCCCCGGCGAAGAAGCGGACGGTTGTATCACCGGTACCCCCGGCGTTGTTTGCGCGGTACTCACGGCGGATTGCCTGCCGATACTCCTGTGCGACCGGCGCAGCACGCGCATTGGGGTACTTCATGCGGGCTGGCGCGGGCTGGCGTCGGGTATCATTGAAGAGGGCTTGCGGAAAATTCAACTGCCGACTGCCAACCTGTTGGCCTGGCTCGGCCCGGCCATCGGCCCCTCGGCCTATGAGGTGGGTGATGAGGTGCGCCAGGCGCTTGTCAGCCAGGACCGGGATCTGGTGGAAGCGTTTACACCCATACCCGATCGCCCGGGGCACTGGCTGGCCGATCTTTACGATCTGGCGCGACGACGGCTGCGGTCTCAGGGCGTACACGAAATTTTCGGCGGTCTGCGCTGCACGCTCCGGGAGCACGAGCAGTTTTATTCCCATCGCCGCGACGGCACCAGTGGGCGTATGGCGTCGTTGATCTGGCTGGAAAAAAGCGGGCATTAAGTTATGATGCCCGGTTTCCTGCCACGCCGTTTCTGAAATATGAATCCGCTGATTCTCTGGATTATTGTATTCACCGCGTTGGGTGGCGTGCTCAGCGTCATGGCGGCCGGGGCTTTCCTGCTTTTGCCGGAGGGCGTACGCACGCGGATGCTGTCACCGATGGTGAGCTTCGCCATCGGTGCACTGCTGGGCGCGGCGTTTCTGGCGATTCTGCCGCACGCGTTCGAATCACCGGTCGTGGGCGGAGCGCATACCGTGACGTTAACGGTACTCTGCGGCATTTTGATTTTTTTCGTGCTCGAGAAGATGGTGATCTGGCGTCATTGCCACACGCATGATTGCGAGGCGCATGTCCCGGATATGGACAAGGCGCGCCAGGCGGCGACCGGGAATCTTATTCTGATCGGCGATGGCATCCATAACATGGTGGACGGGGTGCTGATCGCGGCGGCGTTCCTGACCGATTTTCACCTCGGAGTGGTCACGAGCATCGCCGTGATCGCGCACGAAATCCCGCAGGAGCTGGGTGATTTCGCGGTGCTGCTGCACAGCGGCTTCAGCCGCAAACGCGCGCTGGTGTATAACGTCCTGACCAGCCTGACAACCGTGATCGGCGGAGTGGTGGCGTATTTTTCCCTGTCGCTGGCCAACCGGGTGGTGCCCTATGTGCTGGCGATCGCGGCCTCGAGTTTTATTTATATTGCGGTCGCCGATCTTATTCCCGGCTTGCACAAACGCCCCGAGTTCAGCGCCACGCTGCAACAAATCGTTTTAATTGCCCTGGGCATTGGCGTGATTGCCGTCATGCATACCCTGTTGCATTAATTCCGCATCGAACGAGGCAGGCCATGAAACATTGGTTCATGTTAACCGTCGTCGGCAAGGATCAGCCCGGCATCGTGGCCGGGTTAAGCAGCGCGCTGTATCGGACCGGGGCCAATCTGGGCGAGACCTCGATGGCGCGGCTGGGAGGAAATTTCACCATCATGCTGATGGCGGAAACCGAGGCGGATGAAGCGGAGTTACGCAGCCAGTTGAATCCCTTTGCCGACAAGCTGCAGCTGCACGTGCATATCGACCGTATTGAGGGCCGCCTGCATCAGCATGTCGAACCGAACGTGCAAATCGCCGTACACGGCGCGGACCGTCCCGGCATTGTCGCGCAGGTAACCGGCGTGCTTGCGTCAGCGGGACTAAATATCCTCGATCTGGAATCCGACGTCGGCGGCACCGCCGACAAACCAATTTACATCATGGTGATTGACGGTTATGTGCCGGACGGTGTGCCGACGATCGCGCGGGCGCTCGAGTCGATACGATTAGGCGGAATCGAGCTGCGACTGACACCTATTAATACGCTCGTCGGATAGCCACATGGCGGTTCGGCCCGTCCTCGTCTATTCGGACGAGCGCCTCAAACAGGTTTCCGCCACGGTTACCGAATTCAATGACGGTCTCAGGCGCCTCATTGCCGACATGGAGGAGACCCTGCGGTCTTTCCCGGGCTGTGTCGGGCTCGCCGCGCCCCAGCTCAACCACTTTCAGCGGATCGTGATCGTGGATGTGTCGGCCAGGCCCGATATCCCGCATCACGGTTGTCTTATTCTGATCAATCCCGAGGTGGTTGAAAAAGCAGGTGAAGCGGTCGGACGCGAGGGCTGTCTTTCAGTGCCGGATTTCACCGGGAACGTCGCCCGCGCCGAGCGCATCCACATGCGGGCGCAGGATAGCCGGGGCCATGTCCAGAATTTCGACTGCGAAGGTTTTGAGGCCCGCGCGATCCAGCACGAGCTCGATCATCTCGATGGATTCCTCTTCCTGGACCGGTTGGTCAGCCGGAGAGACCTGTTCCGGCGCAAGCATTACAAATGAGTGCTACGGCGCTGGCGCATCACGACCGTCTTAGGGGCGTCGGCTGATTTTGTGAACTGGTGCTGTAAGGTTGTACCGCCGGATTTTTATGGTACGACTTCCAGGGAGCCACGCATGCCTTTCTCTTTATGTGATTTTCCGAAAGGTGGTTTCTTGGCGCATGACATTTTGTAAATGCCGGTTTTGGTAGGGGTAAAGGTGGCGCTCGCGCTTTTTCCGGCAGACACGTCAACCTTGATGTGTATGTCTGCCTCGGGAGCCTCAATCACAAGGTTGTGCGGAATCAGCGTGGCTTCGTTGGTGATGTTCAGTGTCACGGTCTCGTTCGCCTTCACCGATATCTTGTCGGGCTTGATGTAATAACTCCCCAGCCTGATATCGATGACACGCGGCTCGCCGGCTTCCAGCAGCGATGGGTGGCTGAGGCAAAAAACCGCTACCGCAAGAAAAGTGGTAACGGTTCGACGGAAAAATTTCTGGCCGTTATCACCGGCCATGCAAGATCGATCAGTGTCCTTGCGCATGACAAATCGCCTCGATCTCGAGCAGAAGGTCGCTGCGGCAGATATCTCCCTGTAAATACATCGTGGGCATCTCGCGATGGAAGTGCCGTTCCAGGGAATTCTTCACCAAGCTGAGGTGGTGGGGATGACGGATGTAGATTTTTACGCTGGAGAGAGTCTTCAGGTAGTCACCCCGCGACTCCGATGTATCTCCTGCGTGGCCGAGCAATGACTCGATATTACGCAAGGTTTCCTGCAACTGCCTGTCGAGGTCTCCCTCGTGGCAGCTCTCGTGTCCCACGATGCTGGCTGTTCCCGAGAGGTAAAGATGGTGACCGTCGTTCCATTTCTTGAGCATGGCGCGGGAGAACGACGGGCTGCGCGGACCATAGCGATGTGGGTAGCGAAAGGCGCTCACCTGACGCGGGTTCTCGATCTGTCTCCCCGCATGCCGGGCAGCCAAAAAATGCATATGCAGGCCTCCCTGGCGCACTCCTATGGCGGTGGCTGCTGGCAGGTCATGTTCAAAGAATTGGTTGCGTTCGGAAAACGCTTGATGCCTGCCCAGGCAGAAGAGTTGATATCGTTCCAGCCCGTTGGCTGTGCTGTTGATGTCCGGCACATAATTCCAGACACGGATCAGGTGCGGGCAGGCTTCTGCTTGCAGCAGATCGAATATCCACCGATAGGCCGTGCAGATGATGGTATCCATTGTCGCCTCATCCGATTCAGGCAGGCGAATGGATCCAAAGATCATGTCCCCGCTGACCGCATAATGAATACCCCCTCGCTGACGATGGAGAACCGGGGCTGATGATGTCCAAACTTCTACCAGCTTGGCGTCATCCAACTGGGGAGTGGCGACCTTGATATGAAGGCAGGGTAGGGGCCGAATGTCATGCTCCTCGCTACCAAAACTGATCACGGCCAATATTTTTTGTGCGGACTCAGCAATATAGCCGGCCAGCTGCGTCAGGGGGACGTAATTGCAATGGGCAACCGCTAACGGTTTATTCGAGGCGGCGTGCCGGTATTTCAGGGGCAAGGTGTTAAGCATGGCGATAGCTGGAGAACCTTGGCATTTTCCGGCTATTCTAGATCAAATTTGCTGGGCTGTAGAAGCCTAAATCATATTTTTCCCTCTAATCTGCTGGCGAATTCTCATGTTTGACTTCGAAGTCCCTCGATTGTAACTTAAGCCAAGATTTGGTTGAGGCTTTAAAAAATAAGCAATTTCAACAATCCATTTCAGAAAAGGAGGATCGTCGTATGCCAACTCAGATCAGAAAGATTTTCATCATCCTGATTTCCGCGCTTGTTGTGGTCGTGGCGGGTTGTAAGTCCGCGCCTGTTTTTAATGTCGAGGACCAAAGCGTAATAACCGGGAACAGCCGCGCCTCAATGGATGATGTTAAAAACGCGATTCTCCGGGCCGGTGCTGGTCTCGGCTGGACTATGCGAGAGAATAAACCCGGCAATATAACTGGCACCTTAACGCTTCGTAAGCACTTGGCAGTTGTTGACATAAAATACGACACACAAAAATACGGTATCCTTTATAAAGACAGCAAGAATCTTGATTATGATGGAACGAATATTCACAGCAATTATAACGGGTGGGTCCAAAGGCTAAACCAAGCAATTCAGGCACAGCTCGGTACAGCACCGGCCATGAAAGGTCAGATTAGGTAGTATTATTTATAATGATTGACCCCATTTGATTGATTTTTACCTACCGAAAATAAAATTAAGCGCTCACTAAAAATCTTGGTCCGGCTACCCGGACCAAGATTTTTGTGCGGCTTTTTGGCACGCGGATCTGGTATGTTGACAGTGCTTACCCATACCCGCAGAATATCCGCGCCGTAGGGGAGGTTTAAGATACTGAATCTAAAAACAGATATGGCGACCTTCCTTTTCAGCACGCGTCAGGGGCCGAGAGACAACTTTGATTTATAAATACATTTTACCAGACTAAAGACCTGGCCAATCGGCAGATGCGCTTCGTGTGTCTGAACGTGGAAGTGTGACCATGATTATGGTTATCTAGGAAGTTCGGGCAAGTTGGTTCAGCACGGATGCAGGTCTTTTTTACAGTATGCATTATTAGAAAGTGAGAAGGGGTAATGGCTGAAGCTACGAAAAAAGGGGTGTTCACCGGATCGTCGATTGAACCAGAGGTCGCCCAATTGTTGGTCGATACCTTGAATCTGGAAGTAAATCCCGCCGATATTGATCCGGCCAAGCCATTGTTCCGGGAAGGCCTGGGTCTCGATTCGATAGACGCGCTCGAGATCGCGTTGGCCATCTCCAAGCGATATGGTTTTCAGCTTCGATCCGACGACAGAAATAACCGGGAAATTTTCGCATCGTTGCGCTCCCTGGGTAATTATATTCAGCAACATCGTATTCGGTAGAACATGCCCGTGCGGCGAAAGGTCGTGGCGGGAGCAATCATGCTGGCCTATCCCTTCGCTGTTCATACCGCGATCATTTTTGACCGAATTGTCATTGCCTCGATCGCCTTATTTATTATCAGTGCGGCAGGCGCGGCGATCTCATTTTTGCGTATAAGGCAGCACCGCGGTGTGTTCCTGTTCATATTTGGTTCGCTCGCGATACTCAGCCTGCTGAATCTTGTCTCAAACACGCGCCATGCTCTCTATATCGCCCCGGTCATGATCAATCTGGCGATGTTGACCGTTTTTGCGGGCACTTTGCTCCCCGGAAGGGAGCCGCTGATCACGACATTTCACCGTCTGACCGTCAGCCGTGACATAGATCCGGTTATTACAGTTTATACACGCCGCCTTACCTGGGTTTGGGCCGCGCTCTTCGCGGCCATGACAGTGGAATCGGCCGCGCTGGCCATCTTTGCGCCGCTGGCTATCTGGTCGCTGTTCGCCAATTTTCTGAATTACTTTTTTGTTGCCGCGCTCCTGATCGGCGAATATTTTTACCGCGTCATACGTTTCCGTCATTATCCGCACCCATCGCTCTTGCAGTTTCTTCGTCACCTTGTCCAGATCGATTGGATCCGAGTTTCACGTTCCTGGTAACGTCCAGCGACCATGACGCGTCTTCCCTTATTGAACCGCTATCAGCCTGAGAGCCCTCTGGCCCTGTATGGAAGTGAAACAATTACCGCTGGCCGGTTTCTCGGTGACGCAGCGGATCTGGCAGGGCGTCTCCCGGAAAGACATTATGTTCTGAATCTGTGCGAGGACCGCTATCATTTTCTGGTCGGTTTTGCCGCCGCGCTGATCCGTGGCCAGACGAGTCTTTCCCCACCGGCGCGCGCGCCCAGAATGCTGGAAGAAATGTGCAAGGCGTATGGCGATGTTTACTGTCTTGTGGATCAACCGGAATATTCGGCCGATATGGAAGCGCTTCGCTATGAGCACCGCGCCGATACAGGCCATCGTGGTGAAATGCCATACGTGCCGGATGATTTTGCTGCCGTATTGGTTTTTACATCCGGCACCACGGGCTGTCCGCAGCCCCACTTGAAAACCTGGGGCTCGTTGGTCTCCGTGGCGAAGCAAACGGGTGCGCGATTCGCGCTGTCGGCGCAACAGCCTGTGTCTATCGTCGCGACGGTGCCGCCGCAGCACATGTACGGTCTGGAGACCAGTATCATGCTGCCGCTGCAAATGGGCAGCATGATACACAGCGCGCGGCCGTTCTTTCCTCAAGATATCCAGCACGCGCTTGAGTCCATGCCGGCCCCGCGTATTCTTGTGACGACGCCCGTTCATATCCGCGCCTGTGTCGCGGCAAATGTGTTATTGCCCCCCTTGGAGTTTATTCTGTCTGCGACCGCACCCTTGTCGGAACAGATGGCTTCTCAAGCTGAGGCCAGGTTCATAACCCGCGTACTGGAAATTTATGGTTGCACTGAAGCGGGCACGATCGCCACACGGCGAACCCTGGATGGGGGGGCATGGCAGACTCTGGATGGAGTAGCCTTGGTTGGCGGTGGCGAGGAATGTGCAGCCCAAGGGCCTCACCTTGAGTCCCCCGTGCCGTTGAACGATATTGTGCATACATTCAACACGAACAAATTCATGTTGCTGGGAAGGAAATCCGATCTGATCAACATCGCCGGCAAGCGCATGTCCTTGGGCGACTTAAATCACAAATTGAATGGAATTGAAGGCGTGCAAGATGGTGTATTTGTCATGCCAGAGGAAGGCAATGAAGGGCCCATCACGCGCCTGATGGCGTTCGTGGTAGCACCTGAGCTTTCCCATGACGATATCTTGGCGGAACTGAGTCAATGTATCGACCCCGTTTTTCTCCCACGACCGCTTTATCTTGTGGAGAGCCTGCCGAGGAATGAAACCGGTAAGCTGACTCGGGCCAGGATGCTGGAGTTGGGCGGCGAGACGGTAAATCATTCCGTGATCTCAGACACTGACCGGCGCCAGACCGAACCCGCTCCCGGAACCACTATTGGAAACCCGCAGGCCATGAGCACCATCGACCACTCCGCCACTCACGCAAACTACGCCACGCTCGAAAACCCCTGCGATGTTTTGATCATCGGCGGCGGCCCGGGCGGGTCCACCACGGCGGCCTTCCTGGCGCAAAAGGGTTGGCGGGTGGTGCTCCTGGAAAAAGAACATCACCCGCGTTTCCACATCGGCGAGTCGCTGCTGCCGCTCAATATGCCCTTGCTGGAGCGCCTGGGTGTACGCGAGGAGGTCGACAAGATTGGCCTGCTGAAACTTGCCGCTGAATTCAATTGTGAAGGCTATGAACCGGCAACATATTACTTCGCCAATGCCATGCGCAAAACCTACCCCTCGGCCTACGAAGTGCGGCGCTCGGAGTTCGATAACCTGCTGCTGCGCAATAGCCAGAAGAAAGGCGCGCAGGTGCACGAAGGTGTCAAGGTCACGAACGTGGAAACGCGCCCCGGACAAACGTCGTTGATTTCGGCGGTGGATGAAAATGGCCAGCCACAGTTGTGGGAAGCCAAGGTCGTGGTCGACGCTTCCGGGCGCGACACTTTTTTCGCCAACCGCCAGAAAATGAAACAACGCAATCCGCAGCACAACAGCTCGGCGATCTTCGGACATTTCGCGGGCGCGGTACGCCGCCCCGGCAAAGATGAAGGCAATATCAGCGTCTACTGGTTCGAGCACGGCTGGTACTGGATGATCCCGCTGCGCGACGGCGCCATGAGCGTGGGCGCGGTGTGCTGGCCGTACTATCTCAAGAGTCGCAAGAAGAGCGTCGACGAGTTCTTCATGGACACGCTCGCCCTCAATCCCCTGGTTGCTGAGCGCCTCAAGAACGCGCGCCTGATGGCGCCGGCCATGGCCACCGGTAATTTCTCCTACCAGGTCGATCGCATGTCCGGCGACGGCTGGATGATCGTGGGTGACGCCTACGCTTTCATCGATCCGGTTTTTTCCAGCGGCGTGTTTTTGGCCATGAACAGCGCCGAGCTTGCGGCCGAGACCGTCGATGACGCGCTGCGTAGCGGCGACCTGTCGGCTAAGAGCCTGGGGCGTCACGAAAAAAAGATACGCCGCGGCCTCAAGATTTTTTCCTGGTTCATCTACCGCATCACCACGCCTGCGCTGCGCAAGATGTTTATGTCGCCGCACAATACCTTCCGCATAGAAGAAGCGATCCTATCGCTGCTGTCGGCGGACATCTTCGGCAAGACACCGATCCGCTTCCCCTTGTTCGTGTTCAAGGCGATCTACTACAGCACCTCGATCGTCAGTTGGCGCGAGAGCCTGGCGTCCTATCGCCAGCGCCGTCGCGCATGGCACAGCAAGCTCGATTTCGTTTGGAAATCCGACGCTGCGCGCCAGAGAGAGCGAAGCGGATGAATGAGATTATTTGCATACGCGCTTCTCATCCATCCCTGTCTGGACACTTCCCGGGAAATCCGCTGGTGCCCGGCGTCGTCCTCCTTTCTCATGTGATAGATACCGCCGAAAGGTTGTACGAAGGAAAGGTAAAGGTGATAGGAATGCCAGCCGTCAAATTTCTGGCGCCCGTGCGCCCCGAAAAAGAAGTTGTGTTATCCCTGCTGCCTGTAGCGCCAGACTCGCTGCGATTCGAATGCCGGACGGAAGCGTCGCTGGTCGCGACAGGCAGTATCGAGTTGGCGGTATTCGACCGTTAGCATCGAGAGGAAGCGATGAGTCGATCCTGGCTGCGTCAACCCGAACGCGGAAGTTACCTGGCCTTGCGCCTGATCGCGTGGATTGCCACGCGATTCGGTCGTCGCCTGAGCCGTGTTTTGCTGTATCCGATCTCGGCCTATTTTGTTCTGTTCTCCGGCGCTAGCCGCCGTGCCAGTCTCGACTACCTGCAACGCGTGCGCGCGCAGGCGGTCAATTGGCTTGATGTATTTCGTCATTATCATTATTTCGCATCCACGCTTCTGGACCGCATTTATTTCTTGAGCGGTCAACATGATCTCTTTGAGATACAGGTGTATGGCGCCGAGATTGTCCAGAGACAGGTGGAGCGTGGCCAGGGCTGTCTGCTCCTGGGTTCGCATCTGGGCAGCTTTGACGCGATGCGCGCGCTGGGTATTCTGCAGAAACACTTGCCTATCAAGGTGCTGATGTACGAGGAGAACGCGAAAAAGATTAATGCCGTTCTCAATGCGATAAATCCCGCCATGGCGGACAGCGTCATTGCCATCGGAGCGCCGGATGCCCTGCTGAAGGTCAAGGAAGAGATCGATCGCGGTACGCTGGTGGGGATACTGGGTGACCGCGTTATGTTTGACGACAGACTGATCAGCGCGACATTTTTGGGCGAAAAAACGGTTTTCCCGGGCGGCCCCATGCTGCTGGCCAGTGCGCTTAAGGTTCCGGTTGTTCTGTGCTTCGGCCTGTATCGCGGCGGCAATCGTTATGACATTTATTTTGAGCTCTTGACTGAATGCATCGAGATCAGCCGGCAGGATCGCGCCAAGGATATGACATACTGGACCCAGAAATACGTCGACCGCCTCGAGTATTATTGCCGGCTTGCCCCCTATAACTGGTTCAACTTTTATAATTACTGGGACACGGATGCCCCACGCCCCGTTTAGCAGCCTCCTGTCATGGCTTGCCTGTCGTGCGCGGTGTCTGCTGCTGGTCAGTCTGGCCCTGGCCGCCGCGCCGCTACCGGCCATGTCCGATACCGCGGAGTGGGACATTTTACGGCTTATGCAGAGTCTTTCGCGGGTCGAAACGACGCGCGCCCGTTTCACCGAGCGCAAATACATGCATATTCTGAAAGAACCATTGACCACGAGCGGCCTGCTTGAATTTCATGCCCCTGACAGATTGGAGAAGCGCGTTCTCAAGCCTTACGAAGAGAGTTACCTTGTCACCAACGATACGCTGGTGATCGAGCAGCCTGTCAAGGGATCGACCCGCCGGTTTATTTTGCAGCGATATCCCGTCATGTGGGCCTTCGTTGAAGGGTTGCGCGGTACTCTGGCGGGAAATGTGGAGGCATTGCGCCGGTTTTACGCGGTCAAGTTACAAGGAACGCGTGCGCACTGGCGCCTGGAGCTTGAGCCCCTGGACGATGCGATGCGCGAGATCATCGCGTCGATACGGATTGAGGGCGCAGAAGCCCAGATCGGCGCCATCGAGATCATCGAGAAGAATGGAGATCGGTCTGTCATGACAATCACGCCGGAATCGCCGTGAAGTTCAGGCAGCGGTTGGTTCTGGCCCTGTGGCTGGCGGTGTTGGCGGGTTGCGCCATTCTGATCGCCACCTATACCCATGTTCGCACGGACATGTCCGGTTTCCTGCCCGCGGCAACGACTCCGCAACAGAAATTTCTCGTGTCCCAGCTGCGCGAGGGGGCCGCGTCGCGGTTGATCCTGATCGGACTGGAAAACGCCCCCGCCGCCGAACTGGCGGGCTTGAGCAAATCGCTTGCTGACAAGCTGAGACATAGCGATCGGTTTTGGTATATCGCGAACGGAACGCAGCAATGGACCATGGGCGAACAGGGCCTGCTCATGCGCAATCGTTATTTGCTGAGTCCCTCCGTGGACAAAAACCATTTTACTGCGCCGGCCTTGCGTCTCGCACTGGCGGAGAGCTTGCATCGCTTGGCATCGCCGCTGGGAGCTGTGGAAAAACATCTCCTGCCTGCCGACCCCACTCATGAATTGGGTCGGGTTCTGGAACAGTGGGAATCGCCTGAAGGTCCGCGACTGGAGCATGGTGTCTGGTTTTCGCCGGATACGCGCCGTGCGTTGCTGGTAGCCGAAACCAGGGCGCCGGCGTTTGATCTCGATAATCAACAAGCCACCATCGGTGAAATTCACCAGGCATTTGGTTCTGTTTCTTCCAGCAGCAGCGCACGTCTGGTGCTGAGTGGCCCGGCTGTGTTTGCTCAAACATCCCGCGATGCCATCAGCCAGGACGCCTGGTGGCTGTCTCTGCTCGGCACGGTTCTGGTCATCGTTCTGGTTTGGTCCGTCTATCGTTCCGCCTGGCTTGTGGCGTTGAGTGCGTTGCCGCTGGTGGCGGGAATCCTCGTGGCGGTGGCCGTTGTCAGCGTGAGTTTCAAATATATCCACGGTATCACGCTCGCATTTGGCATGACATTGACCGGGGTTGCCGTGGATTATCCCATTCATCTGTTTACGCACGTGAGGAAATCGGAGCGCGCGCAGACGACCATTAAGCGTATTTGGCCGACCTTGCGTCTGGCCGTTGCCACCACCGTCATCGGATATTTTGCCATGCTGTTTTCGGATTTCCCCGGCCTGGCGCAGCTCGGTGTTTTTGCCGTCACCGGGCTGATTACCGCCGCCGCGGCAACGCGCTGGCTCTTGCCGCTGTTGATGCCGCGCGGTGTATCTTCTCCCGCGATACCGTCCTTGTCACGCAAGGCGATTCGCTGGGTGAACCTGCCCTATCGGTGGAGGATCGGATTTCTCGTCGGTGTGGCGGTTGCTGTCATTTTTTTATTCATCAGACAGACGCCGTTCTGGCAGGATGATATCGCCGCGCTGAGCCCCATTCCGGAGCACAGCAAACATCTCGATCGGGAACTGCGTGCCCAGCTGGGCGCTCCGGATGTGCGCGAGATGCTTGTCATGCTCGCCGACACGCCGCAACAGCTGCTGGAGCTTTGCGAGCAGATGACACCCGCGCTTGAAAATCTGGTGCAGCAAGCAGCATTGAACGGATTCGATCCGCCCTGTCGCTATCTGCCGAGTGCCCGGACACAACAGGCGCGACAGGCAGCTTTGCCTGAAAGTGCGGTACTGCGCAGCAACTTGCGGCGCGCGCTCGCCGATTTTCCGTTCAGGAGC
This sequence comes from Sulfuricaulis sp., assembly GCA_030650525.1. Lineage (GTDB taxonomy): Bacteria > Pseudomonadota > Gammaproteobacteria > Acidiferrobacterales > Sulfurifustaceae > Sulfuricaulis. Next base: position 602 of record JAUSDQ010000104.1, on the reverse strand, counting down.
GGTTTGTTCTCTCCTTTTTTACGCGATGTTGAGTCATCGAAAACGCAGCCCCCGGTCGAATTGAAAGATTTGCAGGGGACGGCGCTCGGGATGCGGGTGAATAACCTGTTGTTCCCCTACGAACAAAAGTGGGCAGGTGTGATTTTGCTGCGCGGCGTCAAAGATGGTGTGGCGCTCAGGAAATTAGTGGCGGGCATGGGCACCGATGCTGTCTTTGTCCTGGATCTGAAAACCGAGTCAGAGCAGATGGTGAAGGCGTACCGGGATCAGGCGCTGGCCATATGGGGCTTCGGCATTCTGGTTGTCGGCTTGGTGCTGCTGGCGGGCATACGATCAATAAGCACTCTGCTGCGCGTGGTCACGCCGGTGGCCGCGTCGGTGATGGTGGTCTGCTCCCTGTTACTGGCGCTGGGGCAGTCTTTGTCGCTGTTCCATTTGGTGGCATTATTGCTCGTGGTCGGGATCGGTCTCGACTATGGACTGTTTTTCAACAGCACGTTTGCCCATGCCGAGGAGCAGCGCCGCACGGCGCTGTCATTGCTGATGTGCAGCGGCACCACGGTAATCGTCTTCGGCGTTCTGGCGCTGTCGCGCGTCCCGGT
>JAUSDQ010000150.1 GCA_030650525.1 Sulfuricaulis sp. | reverse complement strand
GGCGGTGTCGATGATGTGCAACGGCATGCCTTCGATATTAATGCGCTCGCGCAGCACATCGCGCGTGGTACCGGGAACCGGGCTGACGATCGCGGCATCGCGCGCGGCCAGCGCGTTCAGCAGGCTCGACTTGCCGGCGTTCGGCGGGCCAGCGAGCACCACGGTCATGCCGTCGTGCAGCAGGCGGCCCTGTTGCGCAGAGGCCAGGAGTTGTTCGATGTCGCGAGTCAGCACATCAAGCTCCTGCGTCACACGCTCGTCCGCCAGGAAATCGATTTCCTCTTCCGGAAAATCGATCGCGGCTTCGACGTACATGCGCAGATGCGTCAGGCCCTCGACGAGCGTGTGCACGCGCTGGGAAAATTCACCCGCGAGCGAACGCAGCGCCGAACGCGCGGCTGTCTCCGAGCCGGCCTCGATGAGATCGGCCACGGCTTCCGCTTGGGCCAGATCCAACTTGCCGTTCAGAAACGCGCGTTCGGAAAATTCGCCGGGTCGTGCCACACGGGCGCCGAGCTCCAGCGCGCGGTTGAGCACCATGTCGAGCACCACCGGACCGGCGTGACCATGCAGTTCCAGCACGTCTTCGCCGGTGAAGGAATGCGGCGCGGGGAAAAACAACGCGAGGCCCTGATCGATGGGTTTGGCGTCGGCGCCGAGGAAATTGCCGAAGCTGGCGTGGCGTGGCGGCGGCAGCTTGCCAAGCATGGCGGCGGCGACGTGGCGCGTGACGGGACCGGAGACGCGCACAATGCCGATGCCACCGCGCCCGGGCGGCGTAGCGATGGCCACAATAGTATCTGTCTCGGCCACGGGACCGCGGCTTATTTCGCCTTGCCCTCGACGATACGAGTGATGCGCCATTGCTGCGCGATCGACAGGACGTTGTTTACCGTCCAGTACAGCACCAGGCCCGCGGGGAAGAATAGAAAGAAGGCGGTGAACATGAACGGCATGACCATGAACACCTTCTGCTGCACCGGATCCACCGGTTGCGGGTTGAGCTTCTGCTGAATGAACATGGACACGCCCATGATGATCGGCAGGATGTAATACGGGTCCTGCGCCGAGAGGTCCTTGATCCACAGGACCCACGGGGCCTGGCGCATCTCGACGCTTTCGAGCAGCACCCAGTAGAGCGCCAGGAACACCGGGATCTGAATGACAATGGGCAGGCAGCCGCCCAGTGGATTTATTTTTTCGGTCTTGTACATCTCCATCATCGCCTGATTGAGCTTCTGGCGGTCGTCGCCGTAACGCTCCTTGAGTGCCGCCATCTTGGGCTGCATCTTGCGCATGTGCGCCATGGACTTGTAGCTCGCCGCCGACAATGGATAAAAGACCGCCTTGATCAGCACCGTGAGAACGATGATGGCCCAACCCCAGTTTCCCAGCAGGCGGTGAATCGCGGCCAACAGCCAGAACAAGGGGGCTGAAATCACCGTCAGCCACCCGTAGTCCACCGTCAGATCCATGCCTTCGGTGAGGGTCTTGAGGATGGCGTGTTCCTTGGGTCCGGCGTACAGACTACTGCGCAGCACGCCGCTGGCGCCGGGTGCGATCTTGGTCGGATTGGTGTTTTTGAAGCCGAGCACATGGCGCGTGTTGTCGAGCACGTCGCTGTAGAACTGGTTGCGTTCGTCCTTGGCCAGCAACCACGAACCCACGAAGTAATGCTGCAACATCGCCACCCAGCCGCCGGTGATCTCGCGCTTTAATGGCTTTTCGGCCATCTTGTCGAGCGGAATTTTTTCGTATTTGTTTTCCGGCGTGTAGATGGCGCCGCCGGTGTAGCTCGGGACCGCGCTGAACATCCCGCCGGTCGCAGTATGGGTGCGCTGAAACTGACCGTAGAAATAACCGGCCCACTCGCGTCGGCTGGCGTTCTTCACCTCAAACTCGACATCCACAACATAACTGCCGCGGTGAAAAATATAGGTCTTGGCGTATTGCACGCCGTCGGGGGTGCTGAATGCCAGCGGCACACGCAGCTCATTCTGGCCGTCCGCCAGCGTATAGTTTTTCGCCGCGGCAGAAAAAAGCGTTTTGTGATTCGGGTAATTGCCGTCCAGGCCGATGAGGCCCGACTGGGCAACAAACAACTCACCGGGTTCGTCCCGCATCAGCGGAAACGGTTCTTCCGGTTTATCCGCCGCTACCGGGTATTGGCGCAGGGAAAGCGCGCGCAAGTCGCCGCCCTGGGTGTCGATAACAGCATCGAACACGTCGGTGCGAATCTGCAGACGTGCGCCCTGCTTCAAGGCCTCGCTCGCCTTGGGGGCCGGAACTACATCGGCCGCGGACGTCGTGACCTTGGGTACGTCCGGGGCAGAAGCTGGCGCCGTCGCTGAAGTGGTTGTGGGGGCGGTGACAGTGGGCGAAGGCGCGTGTTCTTGCTCCCAGGCCTGCCAGATAAGCATCAAGACCAGGGCCAGCGCAAAAAACAGAAACAGTCGTTGGTTATCCATGCTTGGTTAATGAGATAGCGTGGCGGCGATCAGCGGGTGGAACCGGATCGTATCCACCGGGGTGCCACGGATGACAACGGATAATGCGACGCATGCTGAGCCACAGCCCACGCGGCACCCCGTGATTTTCGATGGATTCGGCCGCGTAATGTGAACAGCTGGGATGGAACCGGCAGTGATTACCCAACCAGGGGCTCACCAGGTAGCGGTAACTACGGATGATGGCGATCAGGATTTTTTGCACCGTTGTTCGACCTTATCCCATAACTGTTGCAGTGATGTACGCAGGGAGACCACTTCTGTTGCTCCCGCCTTGGGGCTTGCCACCACCACAATATCCATACCGCTCAGTCTTTCCTGAAATTGACGGAACGACTCACGTACCTGGCGCTTAACGCGATTCCGTACCACGGCTCGGGGCGACGTCTTGCGGGAGACGACGATGCCTAAACGCCCGTAGGGGTAAGGATTCGGCGCCACATAGACGCCAAAATGGTCGTTGCGCCAGCGTAGACTGCTCTTCAAGGTCGCCGCGAACTCCGCCGGTTTTAGCAACCGGTGCGACTTGGGTAGCCCGCGGCGGGCGCTCGCCAAACTAAACGCCCAGTCGTTTGCGGCCCTTGGCGCGACGCGCGGCAAGTATGCGACGACCGCCGACCGATTTCATGCGGGCGCGGAATCCGTGGGTACGCTTGCGTTTGAGCACGCTGGGTTGATATGTGCGTTTCATTGAGTTCAGTTCTTGTGTTGGTGACAGCGACCGTGTTGCTGCAAAAGGGCGGCAAACTTACTGCCTTACGTTGCGGTTTGTCAACTTATATTCCGCTAACTGTCTATAAATACTGACGCTGAATCCTGCTTGTGGATAAGCCTGAATTAACTGGCTAGACTTCCCTCCCCGCTGGTATGTCGTATGGAACAGCAAGAGAGATGCTATCGCCTGTGTGGAAAAAATGCCTGGAGCGGCTGGAGGAGGAGTTATCGGCGCAGCAATTCAATACTTGGCTGCGCCCCTTGCATGCCGTGCAGGACACCCAAACGCTACGGTTGCTGGCCCCCAACCGGTTTGTCATGGACTGGGTGCGGGAACGCTTCATTGAACGGATTGCCGAACTGATCGGCGAGTATAGTGGGGGTGCGCTTAAGGTTCAGGTTGAGGTGGGTAGTCAGTCTCGTCCCATGGCCGGGGCACCGAAGGTTGCCAACGCACGGATTGTGGCGGCGACGCCTAGGACACCGTCCATCATTGGGCGCCTGGATCCGGCATTTACCTTCGAGAATCACGTTGAAGGGAAATCTAACCAGCTGGCGCGCGCGGCCGCCAGACAAGTTGGTGAAAACCCCGGTGGCGCCTACAACCCATTGTTTATCTATGGTGGTGTTGGTTTAGGCAAGACCCATCTCATGCAGGCTGCTGGGAATTTGATGCTTAAACATCGCCCGGAAGCAAATGTTGCCTATATTCACTCTGAGCGTTTTGTGGCTGATATGGTCAAAGCCTTGCAGCACAACGCTATTAACGAGTTTAAAAAAATCTATCGGAATCTTGATGCACTGCTAATCGACGATATCCAATTTTTTGTCGGTAAGGAGCGCTCTCAAGAAGAGTTATTCCATACTTTCAATGCTTTACAGGAGTCTAAGCGCCAGGTTATTATTACAGCGGATCGTTTTCCCAGGGAATTGATTGGTGTCGAGGAGCGTTTGATCTCGCGTTTTGGCTCCGGTTTGATCGTATCCATAGATCCGCCTGAACTTGAAACTCGAGTTGCCATACTGATTAAAAAAGCGAAGCAAGAAGGTGTGGATTTACCTGAAGACGTCGCTTTCTTTATCGCTAAACGGGTCAGATCTAATGTCCGTGAGCTGGAGGGTGGCTTACGGCGTATTTTAGCAAGTGCTTTTTTTACCGGCAGGCAGATTGATATTTCGCTGGTGAACGACAGCTTAAAAGACCTGATCTCGTTTCAAGAGCGTCTGGTCACCATAAATAACATTCAGAAAACCGTAGCCGAGTACTTCAAAATAAGAATCTCGGACCTGCACTCAAAGAGCCGCTCACGCCAGGTCGCGCGCCCACGGCAGGTTGCGATGGCACTTTCTAAAGAATTGACTGATCATAGTCTGCCTGAGATTGGAAACGCTTTTGGGGGACGTGATCATACAACCGTGCTCCACGCCTGTCGTAAAATCGTTGAACTAAAGGCTAAGGATTCGCGAATGAATGAAGACTACAACAATCTGCTTAGAATTCTGACGACATAGGTTTTGGTGATAAGTCTGTGAATGATATTTGTACAATCTCAACGAGTCAGTATCATTCAGGATCGATAGATATTAATAACAGAATGCCAGCAGCTTATGCACATGTTGTTCAGCACAGCAGAAAGCGAGCGTGTCGGGATATATTGAGCTTATTAACAAAATTAAGCGTTACTTATAACTACAACTATAAATTCATTAAATTCATTTTAGGTAAATATTTAAGAAATGCAGATTAATCTCATACGCGAGGAACTACTTAAGCCGCTCAGTTATGTTGCGGGCGTGGTTGAAAGACGCCAAACTCTTCCTGTTCTCTCGTATGTTTTACTACGGCAACAAGATGGGGAATTGACGCTGACCGGGACAGACCTCGAAATCGAGGTGAATGCGAAAATAAAAAAGGCAGGGGGCGGGAATTTCGAGATGACTTTGCCGGCGCGAAAGCTGCTTGATATATGCCGCGCCTTGCCCGCAGACGCGGAGATTACAATTAAAAAAGAAGCTGAGAAAGCAACCGTTAAATCGGGTAAAAGCCGCTTCACATTAGCTACTGTTCCAGTAACCGATTTCCCTTATATCCAAGCCTCACAGTGGGAGCAAGCACTAACTATCACTCAGAAGAATCTAAAAATTCTTTTTGAGCAGACCCACTTTTGCATGGCGCAGCAGGATGTCCGTTATTATCTAAACGGATTACTGTTAGAACTAACTGACAAGAAACTCCGCGCGGTAGCTACAGACGGTCACCGAATGGCTCTTAGCGAGATAACCTTGGAGAAAATCGCTAAGAGCGAAAAACAGGTAATTGTCCCGCGCAAGGGAATTCAGGAAATGATGCGTCTGCTTGAAGACACCGATGACTCTGTTGAGTTACAAATCGGGGTGAATCATCTTCGGGCGCAGACTGATGCATTCACGTTTACTTCCAAACTGATAGATGGTCGCTATCCGGACTACACCAAGGTTATCCCCCACTCTCAAACAAAACTTCTAAAGTTGCCGCGCGAGGCCTTTAAAGAAACACTTGAACGTGTGGCTATTCTTTCCAGTGAAAAATACCGCGGCGTGAGGCTAAGTTTGGGGAACAAGGTGTTACGGATCACAGCCCACAATCCTGAGCAAGAAGAGGCTCAGGAAGAGGTCAACACGGATTACTCAGGGGAAACCATGGAAATTGGCTTCAACGTGAATTATATGATCGAGGCTATTTCAGCTCTGCGCACAGAAAATATCACCGTCGGCTTAAACGACCCCAACAGCAGCTGCACCCTTTTTTCTCCCGATGTGCGGCACCCGCAATACGTTATAATGCCAATGCGGCTATAGAATAAAAGCACAGACTATGTTCCACGTGGAACATAGTCAACCAAGTTCCACGTGGAACAGCAGATCTTTCCCCCGATGACGCAAGCCAAAAAGGAAAATTTACCTAAGTACGATTCGCACAGCATTCAGATCCTTAAAGGACTGGATGCGGTACGTAAACGTCCAGGGATGTACATTGGCGATACTGATGATGGAACCGGGCTGCATCATTTGGTGTTTGAGGCCGTTGATAACTCAATCGACGAAGCACTAGGCGGGTTCTGCAATCGAATTGGTGTCATTATTCATGCAGATAATTCAATAACCGTTTCTGATAACGGGCGCGGCATTCCAACCGAAATAATTCCAGAAGAAGGGCGTTCCGCTGCGGAAGTCGTTATGACCGTGCTGCATGCCGGAGGTAAATTCGATCAGAAATCTTACAAGGTTTCAGGGGGCCTCCATGGCGTGGGTATATCTGTGGTTAACGCCCTGTCTGAAACCCTGGAACTGACCATCCGTCGCGACGGTAAAGTTCATTATCAGAAATATAAATTGGGTGAAGCACAAACGCCGCTTAAGGTAATTGGTGAAAGCAGCGAGACCGGCACGGATGTTCATTTCAAACCCAGTGACAAGATCTTCACCAACACCCTCTATAGCTATGACATTCTAGCTAAACGGCTGCGCGAATTGTCCTTCCTGAATTCCGGTGTGCGCATTTCCCTGGTTGATGAACGGACCGGAAAAGAAGACGCCTTTGAATACAAAGGGGGTATTGCCGCATTTGTTCAGCACCTCAACCGCAACAAAACCCCGTTACACCAGAAACCCATTTATATCTCGGCAGAACGTGACTTGATCACGGTCGAGTTGTGTATGCAGTGGAATGATTCCTACCAAGAAAATATCTTCTGCTTTACCAACAATATTCCACAACGGGATGGTGGCACTCATCTGGCCGGGCTCCGCGCAGCGATGACCCGTACACTCAATCAATATATTGAAAAAACAGGTTTGGCCAAAAAGGAAAAAGTCGAGATTAGCGGCGATGATGCGCGTGAAGGGCTGATCGCCGTGCTTTCGGTAAAGGTTCCTGATCCAAAATTTTCCTCACAGACAAAAGATAAACTGGTCTCATCCGAGGTGAAGGGAATCGTTGAATCCGTAATCAACGAAAAACTATCCGAGTTTCTCGAAGAAAATCCGGTTGACGCCAAGGGCATAGCCATCAAAATTGTTGATGCGGCACGGGCTCGCGAGGCGGCGCGGAAAGCCCGTGAGATGACACGCCGTAAAGGCATCATGGACATAGCCGGCCTCCCCGGAAAGCTGGCCGATTGCCAGGAACGAGATCCAGCTAAATGCGAACTGTACTTGGTGGAGGGCGACTCCGCCGGCGGCTCTGCCAAGCAGGCCCGTGACCGCAAATTCCAGGCCGTGCTCCCGCTAAAAGGAAAAATTTTGAACGTCGAACGTGCCCGTTTCGACAAAATGCTGAGCTCAATCGAAGTTGCCACCTTAATCACCGCTCTGGGCACAGGGATAGGAATTAATGATTTTGATATCAATAAGTTACGTTATCACCGCGTTATTTTGATGACCGACGCTGACGTCGACGGCTCACACATTCGAACGCTCCTGCTGACGTTTTTTTATCGCCAAATGGCGGAATTGATCAGCCGTGGACACATATACATTGCGCAACCACCGTTGTTTAAGATCAAGCACGGCAAGCAAGAGCGCTATCTTAAGGATGAAAGCGAGCTGCAGGAATATCTGCTTGAGATGGCACTGACCGAGGCCGTGTTACACGCCTCCAAGAACCAAGAACTCAAGGGAGCGGAGCTCGCCAATCTTTGCCGCAGCTACCTGTCAGTGGAACAAACGATAAAGCGCCTGGAACGACGTTACAACGCTGATGTGCTTCGCAGCCTGATTTACATGCCGCGAATCACCCCAGATTTATTGAAGGACAAGAAACAGGCCGAGAAAATTGTGCAGGAACTGCAGGGCCGGCTCTCCAGCGGCACTAATCACGGCAGTCGTCATGAAATCACGCTGGGTATCGACGCCCGCAATAACCTGCCAGAACTAATCGTGCTGCGACATGAACACGGAACGGCCAGTCGCACCACAATCGATTCAGAATTTATTTCGTCCGGTGAGTACGGTTCCGTGCGTGCGCTGGGCGAGCGCCTGGAAAAATACTTTTCCGATGAGACCAGCATCCAGCGTGCGGATAAAAGTCAGAAGGTCACGAGTATCAGCGAAATGTTGGAATGGCTGATGGCCGAAGCACGCCGCGGCCAGACTATCCAACGCTACAAAGGGCTGGGCGAGATGAACCCGGAACAGTTGTGGGAAACCACAATGGATCCTAGTGTGCGCCGCTTGCTTAAGGTCAATGTCGATGATGCCGTCGCCGCGGACGAAGTTTTCAGCATGCTCATGGGTGACCAGGTAGAACCGCGCCGCGAGTTCATTGAAAAGAATGCCCTCGACGTTGCTAATCTTGATGTTTAATCTATTTCCCCCCGCCTAAGCGGAATAATCGAGTCCACCCTAGAGAGAGGCGCGCGCATTAGTGCAGGGTGCGCGGGATACTCAAGATAAAAGAGGGGATTTCTGCGTCGAATTGGGTACCATCGTCGGCGATCATCTGATAACTACCCTTCATTGTGCCAACAGGCGTTTCCAAGATAGTACCACTCGTGTATTGAAAACTGGAGCCAGGTAACAGGTAAGGCTGTTCGCCTACGACACCTTCGCCTTGGACCTCACGCGTGATCTCGTTGGCGTCGGTGATGATCCAGTGGCGTGTTACGAGACGGGCCGGCACTGAGCCGGAGTTGGTGATCGTAACGGTATACGCGAAGACGTAGCGATCTTCGTCCGGGACCGACTGGCCTGGAAGATAGACGGTTCTGATGTCGATCTGTATCTGATGTTTCTCGTTGGTGGTCATTGTAAGTCCAGTTACACGGGGCTTGGAGGCGTTAACTATTTTGCATCACTTCAGCGCGCTTGGGTATCTCTTAAATTTTCCGACGCGGCGGATAAACCAGCCAAGTTACAATAACCAGACCGGCAAAGACCGTATAAAATAAAGTGAAAACCCACTCGGGCGCCGAGTAAAAAATCAGACGCGCCAGCCAATAGCCGATGAAACTCTTGTCATAAGCGACTACGCCCGCCTTGGCACGCAATAGATTTTCAGCCACCGTCAGCGGGCAGGCCACGCCGAACCAAACCTCGAACATCACAAAACCAATGGCGATAAGATGCAGCAGGCGAAACACAAGATGACGTGTCCACAACCAACCCAGCCCACAGCCGGCGACAATCGCTATCTGGCCGCCCACGACAAATAGCACGAAGACCGCATGGACGATCAGCGTGAGGTCCGCCAGCATAAGCCAGTTACCCGGCTCACTCATCATGAGGGTGCTGTGAAGGTCCGCAAGCGACACTGAAAAATTTCACCGGCGCGGCATCGAGCTGCACCGCGGTGAGCGCGCCCCCCCAAAGGCAACCACTGTCGAGACCGATCACGCCATCGGCGTTCCACAGCCCGAGCGTCGACCAATGCCCAAAAATAATGCGCCGGTCACGGCTACGCCGTGACGGTACCTGAAACCACGGCAGCAAATCCAGTGGCTGGGTTCCGGGCGGACCCTTCGGGCGCAGATCCAGGTTGCCGTCGAGATCGCAGTAGCGCAATCGTGTAAACGCATTGATGATGACGCGTAGCCGATCGACGCCGTGCAGTTTCTCGGCCCAGTGATCCGGCAGATCCCCGTACATGTGGCGATATAAGTTCTCAGTGCCCGCGCCGCGCAATACAATTTCCACTTCCTGTGCCAGGCGTTGGGCATCTTCAAGCGTCCACAGCGGTAGCAAGCCGGCGTGAATCAATGTATAGCCGAGTTGGTCGTCATGATGCAGCAGCGGACGTGAACGCAGCCAGTGCAGCAATTCATTCCGATCCGGTGCGCTCAGCAGCGCGTCGAGTGTGTCGCGTTTTTTGGGTTTAACCGTCCCGGCCGCCACGGCCAGCAGATGCAGGTCGTGGTTGCCGAGCACGCAGATGGCGCGATCGCCCAGACCTTTGACAAAGCGCAGCACTTCCAGCGATTGCGGTCCGCGGTTGACCAGGTCACCGGTAAACCATAATCGGTCATGCGCGGAATCGAAACGGATTTTTTTTAGCAGTTCCTGCAGTGGCTGATAACAACCCTGCACATCACCAATGGCGTAAATGGCCATCAGGAGGCCGAGGGCCTTCCAAGTTGCGCGGCCATTCCAATTGTGGCCCGTACCAGCGCATTGACAATGCCCGGCTCCGTCGCTGAGTGCCCGGCATTTGGAACGATTTCGAGCGTGGCGCCGGGCCAGGCGCGCGCCAGCTCCCAGGCGTTCTGAAACGGGCACACGACGTCATAGCGTCCGTGAACGATGGTTCCGGGAATGCCGTCCAGTCGCGACACGTCGCGCAGAATCTGATCGGGTTCGAGAAAAGAATTATGCGTAAAGTAATGCGCCTCGATGCGTGCCAGTGACAACGCCGTGCGCGGCGATCCGAAAAAACCAATCACATGTTTATTGGGCAACAATGTCGCCGCGCGCCCTTCCCACAGCGACCAGGCCTTGGCGCTGGCCATGCGCGCGATCTCATCCACGCCGGTCAGTCGACGGTAGTGCGCCTGCAGCAAATCATGGCGTTCTGGTTCCGGAATCGGCGCAATGAATTCTTCCCAGTAATCCGGAAACAGGCGGTTGGCGCCCTCCTGGTAGAACCAGCGGATCTCCCACGGGCGGCACAGGAAGATGCCGCGCAGTATCAGACCTAATACGCGATCGGGATGGGTTTGGGTGTATACCAGCGACAGGGTCGAACCCCAGGAACCGCCAAACAGCACCCAGCGATTGATGCCGAGATGTTCGCGGATTGTTTCCATGTCGGCCACGAGATGCAGTGTGGTGTTATTCTCGAGGCTGGCATGCGGTGTCGAGCGACCCGCACCGCGCTGGTCGAACAAAATAATGCGATAGACATTGGGATCGAAAAAGCGGCGGTGGAATTCTTCGCAACCCGCGCCGGGTCCGCCATGAACGAATAGCACCGGCAGCCCCTTGATATTGCCGCACTCCTCGACGTTAAGTTCGTGCGGTGAATCAACCTGGATCCGGTGTGTGGTGTAGGGTTTGATGTCGGGGAAAAGTTTATGCACGGTAACGTCAGTGCCGGAACCAGAGCTGGTACGTGGACAACAGCACTTCGAACACGAAGAGGATCACGATGTACCACTCCACGCGCAGCATGCTGCGGTTCTGCATCAAGTTCACCGCAGTCTCGGCGGTCTGATGGATGAGCGCGAGCTTGCGTTCGAGCACCGTGTTGCGCTCGCGCAGCTCGTATTCATTTTCGAGATGCAGATAAAGGCGTTCGACTTCCGGATGGTCCCAGAGCAGATCGGGTTTATCCTGAATCTCCACGCGCCCGGTCATCCGGTGCAGCACCAGCAAGGTGCCACCGATGTGGCGCAACAACTCGCGCAAGCGCCGGCCGCCGCCGCGCGGGCTCTCCAGCCGTCGCGCCAGCGGTTCGATCCTATCGAAGGCCCCGGCCATGGCGTTTTCGTAGTAAGCCAGCGCCACGCTGCGCGCCAGCGCCGTGGCGACAATCTGCAAACGCGCTTGGGCGAGGTCGGCGACACCAATGCCCTCGGGCGTCACTCCTTCCGGCTGTTTGCCCACCACGTACAGCTGGGCGTCTTCGGTTTCCATCTTGCGCAACGGGCTTTCAAGGCGCCCGCGCAGTTCCTTGAGGAAGTTTTTTTGATCGGCCTCGGCGAGGTTGAAAAAAACCACGGCACCGTAGCGGAACAGCACCGCCAGCCCCGCCTCGCCCACCGACAACGTCAGCGGGCCCAGGGTCACCGCGGGTTCCGGCAGCCCGCGTAGGTGCAGGCGCTCGCCGAGAAAGCAGGCGCGCACCGGAATCGGCTTGTTGGCGGGCAAGCGCTCGCCGAGGTCATTGGTTTTGGGACTCATATCCTTGTCCAGTGTTATCTAAAGTCCGAGCCGTTCCCAGAGGGTGCAGGTCGGTCCGGCGCGGTTCAACGTGTAGAAATGCAACCCGGGCGCCCCGCCGGACAGCAGCTTGTCGCACAAATCGGTGGTCACATCGAGCCCGAAGGTGCGGATAGCGTCGAGGTCATCCCCGTAGTCTTCCAGCCGCCGGCGGATCCAGCGCGGAATTTCGGCACCGCAGGCGTCGGAAAACCGCGCGAGTTGTTTGTAGTTGGTGATCGGCATGATCCCCGGCACGATCGGCACGCTAACACCCAGCGCCGCGCATTCCTCCACAAAGCGCCAGTACGCGTCGACATTGAAAAAATACTGGGTGATGGCCGAGTCCGCCCCCGCCTTGACCTTGTTCACGAAGTGACGCACATCGGACTCGGCGCTCGGTGATTCCGGATGGAATTCCGGATAGGCCGCGACTTCAATGATGAGTTCATTTCCGGTCTCGGCACGGATAAAGGCCACGAGC
>JAUSDQ010000098.1 GCA_030650525.1 Sulfuricaulis sp. | reverse complement strand
CGGCAGTGGCCAGATGCTGATGAGAGTTGGGGCTTTCCAGAGGAATATTGGGGCGATTGCTCGCGGGAGCATTAAAAACACCCCAATCTGCTATGGCCACCTCGGACAAATCATTTTCTTGTTCATCCCCCTGTTTATTAGCCGGCCTGACTCCGGCTTTAAGGCAATATTCTTTGTGTCCTGCCGTGATGTGCGGATTACGGCCAAGACGATCACGTTCACGGTCGAAGCCGATCACCCTGTCGGACCAAGCCGATCAGTGTGTAGCGACGCCGGACTTTATTTAGTTTAGCATACCCCCGTTCGTTCCGATTTCCCTAAAAATAAGTTCATCGCCGGCCCTGTGGTCATGTGGGCAACGCGCCGTTGCGTTGTCCAAGCGATTGTGGGCGGGGTGGACTGCCGAAGGCTGTCCACGCCGTCCACATGAGCGGCATGTCCATAGGGCTTCATGTGCCCTTCTTTGGCTTGCGGATTGATTCGCCGCGAAGCTCGAACTTATAGGCGTTGTGCAGCAGCCGGTCGCAGATCGCGTCGGCCAGTGTCGGATCGCCAATTGACTCGTGCCAGTCCTTGAGCGGGCACTGGCTCGTGATGACCGTGGCCGTCGAAGCGTAGCGGTCCTCGATAATCTCCAGGAAGTCCTTGCGCTCCGCCGCAGCCAATGGCGTGATCAGAAAGTCGTCGATGATGAGGACTTGAACTTTCCCCATCCTCGTCAACACCTTGAGGTGCGAGCCGTCGCCGCGCGCCTGTTGAAGCGCCTCGAACAACCGCGGCGCCCGCGTATACAGCACGGGGTGCCCCGCTCGGGCGGCCAGATTGCCCAAGGCGCAGGCGATGTAGCTCTTGCCCACGCCCGTAGGCCCCGTGATCAGCACGTTGCGCCCCGCCGTCATCCACTCGCCGTTGGCCAGTTCCATCATCGCCTGCCTGGCCAGCCCGCGTGGGTGACGGTAGTCGATGTCCTCGACGGCGGCCTGCTGCTTGAGCTTGGCGTTCTTAAGCAAACGCACAAGCCTGCGATTGTCACGATGCATCTTCTCGTCTTGCGCCAGCAGGGCTGCGAACTCGCCATGCGAAAGCTCCGCCTGCTTGGGATCGGCCAGTCTCTGCGGCAAGGACTGCGCCATCCCAAACAACTTCATGCCGTTGAGGATTGCGATCGTCTGTTCATTGAGCATTTTATTCTCCTTTGGTTTTAATGGTAATACTGCCTGCCGCGAACGTTCTCATGAAAAGGCAAGGCGACTTGCTCGGGCTCGCCGGCCGTCCCCTGCCGGTCCAAGCCCCGCTCCAATATCGAACGCATCGACCTGTAGCTGCAGGTGTTGAACGTAAGGGCTCGGCCGGCCGCGGCCTCCACGCGCGCAGCACCGTAATGCCCCACCAAGTGCCGCAATATCCCGAGACAAGATTTGTAGCCCTGCTCGGGATGAGCGCGGCTCGATATGATCTTCTCAACCAGCAGCGCCGTCCCAGGCCCCGTCTTGCCTGCCCACTCGACAATGCGCGTTGGCGTCCACTCAAGATGCTTCTGATGCGCCGGCGGCATGTGCTCTTTGAGCGTGGTATACCCGTGGGCAACATAGGACCGCGCATGGCAAGCCACGCGCTCGTGTTTGTAAAACACCTCGACCATCGTCGCCGTCAGGCGCGCCTCTGTTTTCTCGCGCAGTAGGCGAAATGGAACCGAATAGTTGTGACGATCAAGTTCAACGTGATAATTCAGATTGACCCGCGCATGCGCCCACTCGGCGTATTCGTAGGGCCTCTGCGGTAACGCCTTGGCGGCGGGCCGGTCAAGCGTCTCGAAAAGTTCCCGCCGAGACTTCTTAACCTTGCGCAGCGCCCGCATATTGAGCCGCTCCAGCAGCCCCGCGATCGCCGCGTTGAGGTCGGCTATGTTGAAGAACACGTGGTGACGCAACACGGCCAGTATCCAGCGCTGCACCACCAGAACCCCAGCCTCGACCTTGGCTTTGTCGCGGGGCTTGTACGGCCGGGCGGGTATCACCGCGCAGCCATAATGCGCCGCCAATTCTTCGTAGCTGCGATTGAGCTCGGGCTCGTAGAAGCAGGGCTTGGTCACCCCGCTCTTAAGATTGTCGGGAACGAATATGCTCGGCGCGCACCCAAAATACTCCAGGGCCCGCACGTGCGATGACGCCCAGTGCGGCAGGCTTTGCGTGAGGCTCGCCTCGGCGTAGGTGTAGTTCGACGCGCCCCACACCGCCACGAACATCTGCGTGGCGATAACCTCGCCGGTTTTAGTATCGACCACGCCAGGACCGTCGCAATAGTCGACGAAAACCTTCTCGCCGGCACGGTGCTCCTGGCGCATGCAGTAGTCGAGCTTGCCTCGCCACCGCCGGTAGTATTCGCAGAACTGCGTGTACTGGTAGCCCTCGGGATGGACCTCCTTATATTCAATCCAGAGCTGGCTCAGCGTCAAATGAACCGTGCGAAAGCGCCGCAGCTCGGCATAGATCGTCTCGCAATCCGGCGGGGGCTTGGCCGTGGGGACCGCCAGGCAGCTCGGGAAGAGCCGATTCTCAAGCTCCCTGTCGCCCAGCGCCGGCGGCAGCGGCCAGCTCAGGCCCGCCGCGTCGGCGCGCTTTGCATAGTCAACGACCGTGCTCTGCGCCACGCCGCAGCTTCGGGCGATGGCGCGTTGGCCAAAGCCATCGTGTTTAAGACGCAGTACTTCCTTGATCTTGCGCATAGGCAACCTCGTGTAGGCCATAGACCCTCCTTTACAGATGGATCTATGAAGCCCGATTGCCCAGCGTCGCTGCCAGGGCCGCCGGCCCCTTGCGTCAGGCCAGTTGCCCTATTTCACGTCCCTTGGTCGGGGTGATCGGCTTGCTCCGACAAGGTGATCGCCTTGGTCCGACACGATGATCGGCTTGCTCCGTTACGCTGATCGGCTTGGTCCGAAAAACGCACCTCGAAAGGCACTTGAATATCCGCAGCGAGATCAGGCGTCTCGACCGGCACGACATTTACGAGATACCCTTTGAAGCTCTGCGCGAGGCCGTCGTCAACGCCCTCATGCACCGGGACT
>JAUSDQ010000092.1 GCA_030650525.1 Sulfuricaulis sp. | reverse complement strand
GGCCGGTACCCTGGCGCAATTGATTGAGTTGGGCAAGACCCGCAAGATCGATTGGATTCTGTTGACGCTGCCGCCCACGGCGGAGCAGCGGGTGTTGTCGATGGTGCAGCGTCTGAAGGCCTTGTCGGTGCCGATCGGGCTGTGTCCGCAGCACGTGGGGTTGACGGTGCCGTATCGCACCATCGATTACGTGGGCGGCAGCGTGCCGGTGAGTTTGCTGGCGGATCGGCCGATCAAGCGCTGGGAGGCGGTGGTTAAGGGGGGGGAGGATTTTTTAATCGGCGGGATCGCCACTCTGCTGCTGTTGCCGGTTCTGGCTATCGTCGCCCTGGCGATCAAGCTCGACAATCCGGGGCCGGTCATTTTCAAACAGCGGCGGCACGCCTTTAACAACCACGAATTCGATATTTATAAATTCCGCACCATGCGTTGGAATCCCGCGGCGGCTACCGAAAACCTGAGGCAAACTTCCCGGCATGATGACCGCGTCACGCGCGTCGGCCGCTTCCTGCGTGCGTCGAGCCTGGATGAACTCCCGCAACTCTTTAACGTCCTTAAAGGCGACATGTCACTGGTTGGACCGCGGCCGCATGCGGTGAATATGCGCACCGAAGATCGGCTAGGCCATGAGATAACCGGCCTGTATGCCCACCGCCACCGCGTAAAACCAGGCATTACCGGGTGGTCGCAGGTGAACGGTTCGCGTGGCGCTGTCGATACCACGGCACAGCTGCGTCGCCGCGTGGAGCTGGACCTGCACTATATAGAAAACTGGTCGGTGCTACTGGATCTGAAGATCCTGGCGCTGACCTGCCGCGAGGTCATCAAGCGGACCAACGCTTATTAGAAATGGAACCGGCTGGGCACCGCCCCGCGGTTCATTCAAGGAGTAGATGCCGTGTTACACCTGGGTAGCACCCGTTTGCTGACGGCAATCGTGGGAAGTGTATTGCTGTGCGCGCTCACAGCCTGTGGCGGTGGTGTCAGTGGCAGCGAGAGCGGTGATGGAAATAACGCCGCCCTCGCAGGAAGCCCCCCGGCGGCACCGGTTCTTAGCCTCGCTTTCAGCGTCAAGCAAATGCACTTCTCGTGGAATGCCGTGAGCGATGCGACGTATTACAAAATTTATCAGAACCCCGATGGTGCATCGGGCTTCACACAAGTGGATGGAAACATCACCGCCACGTCTCATGATCGTGATATTGCCGTTCACCGGCTAAATTGGTCGGCAGCGCGTTATCTTCTGGAGGCCTGCAACGCTGCCGGCTGTACCGCCTCCAACGAAGTAAACACCCGCGGTGCGGTATTGCAGGCTATCGGTTACTTCAAGGCCTCCAACACCGAGGCAAACGACAACTTTGCTATCTCCCTCGCCTTAAGCAGCGACGGCAACACGCTTGCGGTGGGTGCAGCCGGTAAAGACGCCGGCGCCGGCGCCGTTTATATTTTTACCCGCCAGGGCGGTGCCTGGTCGCAACAGACTTATGTGACGGCCTCCAACACTTCGGCGGGTGACGCCTTCGGTATCTCCGTTTCTTTAAGCAGCGACGGCAACACGCTTGCGGTGGGCGCAAACTTTGAAGATAGTCTTGGTACCGGTATCGACGGCAGTCAAGGCAGTATCGCCGAAAACAGTTCCAATCGCGGCGCCGTCTATGTCTTTACCCGCCGCGGCGGCAACTGGTCGCAACAGGCCTATGTGAAATCCTCCAGCAGCCATGACAACGCCTACTTTGGCGGCGCTGTTTCCTTAAACAGCGACGGCAACACGCTCGCGGTGGGCGCCATCGGTGAACGCACCGGCGCTCTGGATGCCGGCGCCGTCTATGTCTTTACGCGCAGCGCCAGTGTCTGGTCACAACAGGCCTTTGTGAAAGCCTCCAACATCCAGACCAACGCCCACTTCGGCGCCTCCGTCGCGTTAAACAGCGACGGCAACACGCTCGCCGTGGGAGCACACGGTGAATCCAGCGGCGCCACCGGTATCCATGGCAATCAATCTGACAACATTACTAACAATGCCGGCGCTGTTTATGTCTTTACCCGCAGCGCGAGCGCCTGGTCGCAACAGGCCTATGTGAAAGCGTCCAACACCGCGGCCGGCGATGCCTTCGGTGCTTCCGTCGCTTTAAGCAGCGACGGCAATACGCTCGCGGTCGGCGCCGGCGCTGAAGCCAGTGCCGCCAGCGGCATCGACGGCGATCAAACCGACGACAGCACCGGCAATGCCGGCGCCGTTTACGTCTTTACCCGCCGTACTAACATTTGGTCGCAACAGGCCTATGTGAAAGCCTCCAACACCGGCGGTAACGACTACTTCGGCGGTACCTCCGTCGCCTTAAGCCGCGACGGCAACCTGCTCGCGGTGGGAGCCATCGGTGAAGACAGCGCCGTCACGGGTATCGGCGGCGATCAAACCAACCGCAGTAGCGGTTATTCCGGCGCGGTTTATTTCTTTGCTCGCAGCGCTGGCACGTGGTCGCAACAGTCCTATGTAAAGGCCTCCAACACCGGGGCGGGCGACACTTTCGGCCGTTCGCTTGGCTTAAGCAGCGACGGCAACCTGCTCGCCGTGGGAGCACCGGGTGAATCCAGCGGCGCCATCGGTGTCGGCGGTAATCAAACCGACAACAACACTACCGGTGCCGGCGCCATATATCTTTATTGAAGGCCGGCGCTCTCAACCATAAAAATTATGGGGCCTCTAACAATTCATCATGTAGGGCGGGTTAAGCGCAGCGAAACCCGCCGAACAATTCTGACAAACGGCAACTAACGCGCATCCCAGTCTTAAAGGGGTTTATTTTATTCACCCCAATCTATTGCTGTTGCCAGCGCGCATTAAAAAATTTCTGTGGCTAAATTACCAGCAACCGATTGCCATCGGTTCGCCATGGCAGCTGCCAATCTCAGAAAATCTATGTACGCCAACGTACTGAGTACGGCGACGCACAGACGCTGAACCCTCCGAAGCTTATCTTCTGTTCCATAAATCTAATCATCGAGCGCCACATGAATCTATCTAATACATGCCAAGTAAATTTATTCGATGAATCTTTAATCAGCGTCGCTGCGCCACCCGCCAAACCCGGCTTGAGTTATAACGTGGTTTCGATGGCCGGCGGTCTGCTCTTATTATTCGACCTCCTATGCCTCCTCCTCGCCGCCTCCCTCAGCACTCTCCTCACCGTCCACTGGCTGGCACCGCTTAGCCTCGCTCCCGACTTCGGGAACGATTTCGCGCCAGCGGCGTTGGTCGCGGCGGTGCTGGCGCCGTTCATTCTTTACG
>JAUSDQ010000091.1 GCA_030650525.1 Sulfuricaulis sp. | reverse complement strand
GGATGACAAGGCTCAGCTTCCGGTAAGCCCTGACGATCGAAACAATCTGCGCCAGCGAAAGACCGGGATAAACGAAGTTCAGCGGAATAACCGGCGTGACCGCCGACACGGGGGTTTCTTGGGAGATGAGGGGAAGATTGTTCATAAGCAAGTACCCGTCCTACATGACAGCATCGACGCAGGAAAAACCCATTTGCACCGAAGCGGCAAATGCGTTGGCCGCTCTTAATCGGCACCACCCGCGAAATTCCGTATCATCGGCAAGATTGACCAGCTCAAAATCTGGTGTGTGATATATCTTTTATAGGGTTATAGGCAATACCGTCTGTGCGGTGTCGTACACAATGTATTGGCGCCGAAGTTAAACTCCTCACAACCCCGCCCCGCCAGCTCTTGGTTACGATGAAAGCCGTAATCTGCTGAGCCACGATCCCGTAGCCCTTATCGTTTAGATGTTTAAGGTCTAGCAGGTTGCTGAAAAACTCCCTCTCCCCACGGGAGAGGGTTGGGGTGAGGGTGATCATAGTTGTTAAGCATTTGTTTTTAATATCCCCCTCGTCCTATCCTTCTCCCGAAGGGAGAAGGGAAATGACTTTTTCAGCAACCTGCTAGATGTTTAAGGTCGACAGAAATGTGCTGCGCGCGTCAATAGTTTCCATACGGCGTCATGCATGCAGATGCCACGGCTATGTACGTCCGCGTACAGACCATTGATTCTTGTAAGCATACCGTCCGTATCTGTTCATGAGTCTGAAATAGGCAGATAGGATTATCCTGCTAACTATTTTCTCTTTAGTCGTGGCGAACGGAAAAACGGATTATTCAAATGTTGTCTCCCCTAAAGCTTTGCTACCGGTGTCTGGTGCCATAACTCGTGGACACTAGAATCAAAATCCGAGAAAACATCGAAGACACGGGCACCGTAACGGCTGATTTCGTCAACGAGCCACCGACGCAGGCTCGGTCGCTCGTCCTGGCGGGGGAGGAAAAACTTCAGTTTTCCTGCTCTCCGGGCCAGCGGCGTCTCTGGCTGTTGCATCAATTCGACCCGCGCAATCCATCGCTTAATATTACCGTGCGCTGGCGCTTGGAAGGCGTGGTTTCCAATGCCGAACTGGAACAAGCATTTCGATTGATCATGGCGCGGCATCAAGTGTTGCGCACGTTTTTCGCGGAGGTCGGTGGCGAAGTCGCCCAGATCGTCGAGCCGCACGTTTCCTTCCACATTCCCATCGTCGATTTAACGGGATTGCCCGAAGCGGAAGCGCTGATCGATGTTGAACGCACCGCACGTTTGGAAGCATGCACCCCTTTCGAGTTGTCGGCGCCACCGCTAATGCGGGTGACGCATGTGCGTCTGGGCAAAAACGTTTCTGTATTGTTGGTGACGTTACATCACATTGTCAGTGACGCTGGGTCGATCGGCATCCTGGCGCGCGAGATGAGCGAGATTTGCGCGGCCCTGCATGCGGGGCGACCGCCGGTATTGCCGGATCTGCCGATCGGTTACGGTGACTTTTCGACATGGCAGGCGGAACAGCTCACCAGGCCTATCCTGCAGGCCGATACAGATTTCTGGAAACGTTCCTTGCACGGCCATAAGCATTTCGAAATCCAATCCGATCGTGCCCGTCCACCGATGTTGACGACGAATGCCAGCATCCTATCGGTTCCGTTGGACAGAGAATTGACCGACGCGCTTAAGTATCTTGGCCACACTAACGGCGCCACGCTGCAGATGACCGGCCTGGCGGCGCTGCTCACACTGCTGCACCGTTATACAGGGGAAACCGATATTTCCATCGGCAGCCAATTCGTCGGCCGAGACGAGGTCGATCACGAGAATCTGATCGGCTTATTCAGCAACATACTGGTTGTGCGCAACGACTTATCGGGCGATCCCAGCTTCCTCGTGCTCTTGGCGCGCATCCGCGACCATCTTACTGAAATCGTGAAGCATCGACACATTGCGCCGCAAACTCTCATCGAGATCGTGAAGCCAAAACCCGACCTAAGCCGGAACCCGCTGTATTCGGTACATTTCATGTTCCAGCGAGCGTTCATTAAGAACAATAACGCTGCCCGCTTCAAGCTGATTGAGTTTCCCGTGTGTTCCGCGGGAGCGAGCTGCGATCTCAATTTCTCCATGGTTGAAGGGCCGGAGGGCTGGAACGTAACCTGTGAATACAATCTCGATTTGTTTGAGAGCCGAACGATCATCCGTCTTTTGCATCATTTCAGGATACTGTTGCGCGCCGTGGTGGCCGATCCGATGCGCAATATATCGAGCTTGACCATCCTTGACGATAGCGAGTGCCGCGAACTGATCGTCGAAAACAATCGCACCGGCGTAATCTATCCGAAACATCTGACGCTGCCGCAACTTTTCGAAGACCAAGTCAGGCGCACCCCGGAAGCGGTCGCCGTGGTTTGCGGCGAGCACAGCATGAGCTATCGCGAACTCGACATCGCGTCGAACCGGCTGGCGCATGAGCTGCGACGACGCGGGGTGGAACCGGCCAGCCGGGTCGCGGTATTTTTGGATCGCTCGCCCGAGCTGATGGTGGCGCTCTTGGCCATCCTTAAATCCGGCAGTGCCTACATCCCGCTCGACCCGGTATATCCCATGGAGCGTCTTCAGCATGTATTCGAGAACTCGCGCCCGGCAGCGATTATTACGCGCGCTTCGTTACGCGAGCGCTTGGTGTCTGAGGCAATGGCGGTAATCGTCGTCGATTCGCCATCTTGGCAAATCGCAGAACAGAGCGCGGAACCTCTGCCCCCGGCCGCAGCGCCCTCCGATCCCGCCTATGTCATCTACACCTCGGGATCGACCGGGCGGCCGAAGGGAGTAACGATTCACCACCGCGCGCTGGTCAATCTGCTTTGCGCGATGCGGCAGCAGCCTGGACTCACCCAGGCAGATACCGTGGTTTCCGTCACCACGATCTCTTTCGATATGGTGGTGCCGGATTTGTTTCTTCCGTTGATCGTCGGCGCCAAGCTGATTTTGGCGAACGAGCGGGAGATGGCCGACGGTGCCGCGTTGTTCGCGCTTTTGCAGCGGCACCAGGCGACCTTCATGCAGGCTACGCCGGTGACGTGGCAGCTTTTACTCGAGGCAGGATGGCATGGACATCCGCCGCTCAAGATGTTGTGCGGCGGTGAAGCAATGCCGCGCAAGCTCGCCGAGCGGCTGCTGGAATGCGGCGGCGAACTGTGGAATATGTACGGACCCACCGAGACGACCGTTTGGTCCTCGATGCTTCGGGTTGCGTCCGGTGACGGTCCGGTTTTGATCGGGCCGCCAATTGCCAACACCCAGTTTTATATTCTCGACAACCGTCAAGAGTTGGCGCCACACGGCGCGCCCGGCGAGCTTTTCATCGGTGGCGACGGCGTCGCGCTCGGCTATTTCGATCTGCCGGAGGTAACCCAGGAAAAATTCGTTCCCGATAAGTTCCGCCAGCTTCCCGGCGCAAAGTTGTATCGCACTGGCGACATGGTCCGAATGAAACAGCGCGGGTGCATGGAATATCTCGGCCGTACCGATCACCAGATCAAGCTGCGGGGTTTTCGCATCGAACTGGGCGAGATCGAAGCGGCGTTGTTGCGCCATCCGGACATTGCCGAGGCCGTCGCCGTGCTCGGACAAGACCCTTCGGGAGAGGGCGCGATCTGGGCCTATGCGGTTGCGCAGCGTGCTCAACCGGAACCGCCTGAAGTCCTGATCGGCGCTTTGCGCGCCAGCCTTGCGCAATCTTTGCCGGGCTATATGCGGCCTGCGTCCATCGTCCTGCTCGATGCGCTGCCACGCACGCCCAACGGCAAGATCGACCGCCGCTCCCTGCCGGCACCGGCCCCGGTACCGCGCCACAGCAAGCAACCGGCGCAGCCGTTCAACGAGATTGAGCGCCGCTTGGCAAATATCTGGAGTTTGGTTCTCGGGCGGGAGGCCATCGACAAGACAGCGGACTTCTTCGAACTGGGCGGCCATTCGCTGCTGGCGGCGAGGTTATTGGCCCGCATCGAGGCAGAGTTCGGACAACGCTTGAGTCTGTTGGCGCTGTTTAAGGCTCCGAACATCGAGGCGCAGGCAAAGTTGTTGATGCAGGGCGATCGGCGCGAGTACGATTTTCGGCAAGTGGTTCGGTTGCAGCCTAATGGTTCGAAGCCGCCTTTAATCGCGATTCATAATACCGGCGTTTATTATTACCATCTTTCCAAGTGCCTCGGCCCGGACCAACCCGTCACGGCGCTTCAGCTATTCGATCCTTCGATAGCGCGCCAAAGCTTGCCGAAAAATTTAGAAGACATCGCCGCCGAGTACGTGCGGCTTATCCGCAAGTTTCAAGCTACCGGGCCTTACAAGCTGATCGGCTGGTGCGTCGGCGGGGTGTTGGCCTTCGAGGTGGCGCGACAACTCGTTGAAACGGGGCATGAGGTATCGCTGCTCGCCATGATCGATGCTTGGGCACCGGGCCACAACGATCGGCTTCCCAAGTGGCGCGCGCTGCTCGCCGATTACTCGTATCGCTGGCAGTTGATCGGCGCGGATTGGCAGCGAGTGATGTCGCGCGAGCAGAATCTGGCTACGTTTCTGGCGCAACGAACCATGTCTAAAAGACTGCTGCGTTGGTTTGGTCATTCGCGGGGCGATGTGCCGGCGCGTGTCGCGTTCGAGACCAGAGAGTTGAGCGCTGAAAATTACGATCAATGGCTGCTCGGCTATCTTGATGAAGTAGCGCAAGCCTACGAACCCAAGTTATACCCGGGAAAAATATCGCTTTTGTGCAGCGCCCAGGAGCCCAAAGGTTTATTCCTGGATCCCCAAATGGGTTGGGGCGCCTTCGCGTTGAGGGGTGTCGATGTGGCCGTCATCGACGGCGATCACTTCACTGTGTTCAAAGGCCAGGGTCTGGAGCAGATGGCCACGCACATTTCGAGCGTTTTATGTCGATCGGTGCATAGGGCGCACTCTGCGTGAATCAAAGTAAATTAATAACTCAGTTGGTAGGGTGGGCATCGCCCACCAACACGAATTTGATGGGCTGTCCGACGGTGGGCGATGTCCACCCTACATCTGCTACTGCCGCGGTTCCGACTCGCCAGGTTCCTTATTCTTCTGTCAACGAGCGCGATGTACATCGGAATAATCCCGCCGGTCTTTCTCCGCTGCTGGCCGGCTTGTTCCCGCCGGGGGTGGTGGGCGCCGAGCTTCGGATAGCCGGTGACCCGTCGCTGTTATTTCCCGAGGAAGCACAGTATCTCGGCGGCGCCGTTCCGAAACGGATTCAGGAGTTCGCCGCCGGACGCCTTTGCGCGCGCCGTGCCTTGGCAGAGTTCGGATTTACCGGCTACCCGCTGCGCATGAACCGCGACCGGCGGCCGCAATGGCCGGCTCCCGTCATCGGTAGCATCAGCCACACCGCCGGGATGTGTGGCGCCGTCGTCGCCAGGCAAAGGCAGTTCCGCGCCATCGGTTTGGATATGGAAATCGTCGGGCGCGTGACGCCGGAAATCTGGCCGACTATCTGCACACCGGAAGAGACGGCCTGGCTCGCTGCGCTCCGCGAGCCGGAGCAGAGTCGATGTGCCGCCCTCATTTTCAGCGCTAAAGAATCTTTCTATAAGTGCCAATACAGCGTGACCCAGCAGTGGCTTGAGTTTGACGATGTCACGCTGGATCTTCCTGCCAGCGATGCGAGCGCAGGATGCTTCGCGCTGCGGCCGCGGAGGAGAATCGCGTTGTGGGAGCATGTCACGATGCCCTTGATGGGGCGCTTCGAGTTCCACGGAAGCCTGATCGTCACGGGTATGGTTCTCGATGCGCGTTGACAAAAATCTGCGCGGGACAAAACTTGTTGTCTCCGAGGATCGATACGTTCGCGCTGAACGACCGACACTTTTTCATTAGATACTTCCTCGGAAGTTGCACGTCTGTCTAGGTGTCCGTCACGTCGCGGATACCTCGGCGCCAATATTGCACACACTATGTACGACAGCGAACAGAACCGTGGCGGTAGGGGTGCTACGCTGAACGCTTGCTCTTGCTAAATAACCCAATCCATTGGAAAAGGAGATTGAAACATGCGAATCAATAAACTTAGTGCTCTCATCGGATTATCGGCTGTGCTTTCACTCAGTACCTTGACCGTCGCGCAAGCAGAAAGCTCATCGCAGGCAAATTTTCCGGGGATCTACCTCGGCGCTTCGTGGGGTGCGTATAGCATCAAGAAAAGCAATCTCGATAAAAATGACCATGTACTGAAGGCAGTCGTTGGCGCTCAGTTCAACAACTGGTTTGGCCTCGAAGGATCGTGGGCCGATTTCAATCGTACCGACAACGGTGGCGATAGATTCGACGCGGACGGCATGGGCGTATCGGCGGTGTTTTCGATGCCGGTGGGCGCCACGTCGTCGGCCTTTGTAAAAGCCGGGCAGTTCTGGTGGGATTCAGCTTCGTCCTTGGGCGGATCGTTAGGAGCCAGTTCAGGTAACGATCCGTTCTGGGGTGCCGGCTTCAAGTTTGGTTTTACCGACCATCTCGCATTACGCCTCGAGGCGGAACGTTATGACGTGTCGGATACCCACCTTAATACCGTCACGGCCGGCCTTGAGTTCAAGTTCTAAAGCAGGGTCCGGTCTACCACCCGCGGTGACGGGTTCGCGTCAGTAGGGGCGCTGCTTGCTGCGCCCTTGGCTGGTTTCAGCTCCTATTTATGCATCAGCCACACCCACCGGACCCGGTCACAGCCAGTATTCAGCAAGACGCGCCAGCCACTCTTTCAATCGGAACATCAGCGACCGGTGCTTCCAGCGATCGAGGTCGATGGCATCGGACTCCGTCAGATCCTTGGCAAACATGGCGTCCATTTGCCTGGCAAAATCGCGGCCCAGAATCGCCGCGTTGAGTTCGTCGTTGTGCAGAAAGCTGCGCCAATCCAGATTAGTTGAGCCGATGGTTGACCAAACGCCGTCAATGGAAGCGGTCTTGGAATGCATGACCGCGCCGCGCCGTTCGTAGATCTTGACGCCGGCGCGGAGCAGTTGGGTGTAATGCGAGCGCCCGGCATGGAACACCGTCCAGGAATCGGAGTGGCTCGGCAATACCAGCTTCACGTCGACACCGCGCCGCGCCGCGCCGCGTCGATCAAGGATTTGAGAAATTGCGGATCGGGAACGAAATAGGCGTTCGTGAGATACACACGCTGCTCCGCATGGGCGATCGCCGATAGCAGCGTGAGATAGATCAGGCTGTGGGGATCGGCGGAGGCGCTGCCGATGGCGCGCACGATCTCGTCGCCCTGTTTGCTGAGTTTGGGGAAGTAGATTTTCCGAGCCAGCGGCCGGCCCTTTTGTTCGGTCCAGGTGTCCATGAACAGCTTCTGGAACTCCGCCACCACCGGCCCTTCGATCTGAAGGTGGGTGTCACGCCAACCCACGGTGCTCACCCCCTTTTTCTTGGCAGACTTGGCGGATGGGCCGCTGGAGTAGGATTCGCTGATATTGATGCCACCGATGAAAGCGATGCGGCCGTCGACCACCAGCAACTTGCGGTGGTCGCGGTTATTGAGCAGCCATTCCTTTTTTTTTCCGGCCAATGGGTTGATCGGATTGTATTCGAGCACCTGGATGCCGGCGGTGCTTAGGCGCTCGAAAAATTCCTTGGGCGTATGCAGGCAACCGACGCTGTCGTAAATCAGATTGACCTGGACGCCGGCGGCCTGTCTTTCCAGCAGCAGATCCGCGAATTGCCGGCCGATATCGTCGTCTTCGAAGATGTAGGTTTCCAGGCTGATGTGATCTTTGGCCTGGCGGATGGCCGCGAACATCGCCCGATAGGTCGCCGGCCCGTCTTGCAGCAGGACCAGTTTGTTGCCCAACACCAGCGGGCTGTCGGCGTTAATCTCCTGCTCCAGTGCCAGGTGCTTCTGCAGTATGTCGATGTCGCCGGATTTGCTCTTGAGTTCTTCGAGGATAGCGGCGCTTTTGCTTGCCGAGACAGGGCCGCGCGCGTTATCGAACTCCACCGCCTGGGCATGAGGCATTTCCATCTCGCGCGCGGCGTCGGGGAGGCTCGCGCATCCGGCGAGGGCGAGCAGGCAGCAGGCGGCCACCGCCATGCGCCTGACTTCCGCGGTAGCGCGAAGCAAGGCGCAGGAGCGCGATGGCGGCGGTTGGGTCAAGCCTGCGTAGGGCATTCGCTCAGTATAAATTAGATTCAGAGCTCATTAGAACCTATCTCAAAATATTAGGCAGGGTGGCACCGTCCACCGTCGGATAGCCAGCGAAGCCGTGTTGGTGGGCGATGCCCGCCCTAATTACGAATACATGCCAGGGTAATTTTTGCGATAGGTTCTAATCATTTCCCCATTTTACAGCACCGGTTAATTATTGTTTGAATCCTGCCAAGCAGCACCCGCTGCGCAAACCGCTTTTCAGCGCGGGCGGGGGGGCGGAGAATTCTTAACCATGTGGGCTGCCGCACCGAGCAAACGCGTGTTTGCGCGCACACTGCGGTGGGTTAGTGAAGCCGGATCGCCGAGTATGGCGGTGCGGGAAATTTTCGAAATTCTTTGTCAGGAGGTAATCATGAACAAGGATCTATTCAAGGCTCGAGCCAAACACGAAAAAGTCAGGGTCAAGGAAATCAGCGGCAAGCTCTTCCGCGACAAGCTATTGGAAAAGAAAGGACGGGCTCAAAAAATCGGCGGCAGGATCCTAGCCGGCTATGGCGATTTCAAGGATGATATCCAGGGTTATAACGATTTCGAGGATGACATCCGCGGCTATGGCGATTTCAGGGATGACCTCCAGAAAAGTGGCTGACCGTATTCTCGAAGCCGTTCGCTGGCTGAACATTGGTTGTAAACGATGGATTCTTGCGGACACCACGGGGTAATACCAGCCAAACTTGCCAACAAACCGCTCTACGTGCGATAACGCACAGAGTTGGCAGGGTGTTCGGCGTATTTGTCTTTTCAGCGGCAGTGGCAGGGTTCCGTGAGAGTTGAATTGTACTCACGCAATTTTAATGCGAAGGCGATTGGATGAAAAACCCGATCCGACCAAGCCACGATCATCGTTTCATTAACACGCTTGATGGGAGCCCGGCATGAATATTACTTTAAGCATTGCCCCGTTGATTTCGCTTATCGCCGGCATACTCATTCTGGTTGTGCCGCGCCTGCTGAACTACATTGTGGCGATTTATCTGATTATTATCGGACTGCTCGGGCTGTTCGGCGCCGGGAACCTTAACCTGCACTAAAGTAAAGGAGTATGCGCATGTCGACGTTGAAAAAACTGTCTATTTTGTCGGTCAGCCTGTTGCTCGCCACCGGGCTTTTCGCTTGCGAAAAAAAGACCACCGTTGAGAAAATTCAAGACGCGGTTAATCCCCAGGGGCCCATGGAAAAGGCCGGCGAAAAGATCGACGATTCCGTCGATAAAACCAGGGATGCAATGAAGAAATAAACTGGCGGCGTTAAAGGGGGCTGCGCCAATTCCTCCGGCACTTGCCGCTTGCTGCACCAACTAATTCATTCGCCTGCTACCGGGTCCGACGCCACCGCCGGGGCCACCCATGCCGCCCCCGGGGCCCATGCCCGGAGCCATCCCAGAGGCTGGCGGTTTATCCGGCAGTGTCACGCGCTGTTGTTTGGCGCGTTGTTTCATCTGCTGGTAATGTGCCTGACGGATCTGATCGCGCTCCTGGCCGGTTTTCGCGGCGCTCATCTGGGCATGATAATCATCGCGCTCCTGCTGGTTCATGAGTTGTGAGCCATAGATCTGCTCATGCGATGGCTGATCACCTTGATCCCGGTCCTTGTCCGCCGCGATGGTTACCGATGCCACGGTAGAAAATAATGCCGCGATCACAGCGGAATAAACTAAAGTACGCTTCATGAACGTTCTCCTGAATGTATGAATTAAGCAAGCTCATCCGGGTTCGCTGACAAACCACACTATGCGCACGGACACTCATTTGATCGGTACGGTGGCGCACATGACTAAGAATTCACGTCTAATCTATTGGGGTACTCTATGACTGCCCAGTGAAGAATGCATATCCGCATTTATGCCCTGCTAAATCGGTTGACAAGTTAACCGCACACCGCACAGTTAGCTACCAGCCGAACTTGCCAACAAACTGCTCTACGCGCGATAACGCACAGAGCCGGCAGCTAACTCGGTGTATTTATCCCTTCAGCGGCGTTAGTGATGTTCCAGCGTAGATTCTAGAAATAGAAGTCACGAGGCATTTTACGCATGACCAAACCGATTGGGATCGCTGGATTGTGCTTTGGGTTGCTGGCCGTTTCGGCCAGTGGCGCGAATCTGAACGCCGGCAAGACGCTTGTGCTCAAAGGAAATGACCGAGGCGTTGCCGCTTGCCAGACGTGTCACGTATCGGACGGGTCGGGCAACGCTGCCGCGGGTTTTCCACGTCTTGCCGGCATAAATTCCGAGTATCTTGCCAAGCAGTTGCATGATTTCAAAAATGGCACACGCAACGATCCTGTCATGCAACCGATCGCCAAGGCATTGTCGGACGCCGATATGACGGACGTCGCGGCCTACTTCGCGGCGCAACGATTCACCGCCGCGCTGACCATGGGCGATGCGGTGCTCGTTGTGCGCGGTGAACGCCTGGCACTGTCCGGCCTTTGGGATAAAGATATTCCCGCCTGCATAAGCTGCCATGGATCGGTGGGTCGCGGTGTCGGTGCGCACTTCCCGGCGCTTGCCGGTCAGCACGCAAGCTATATCGCCAAGCAGATCAATGCGTGGCGCGATGGTACGCGTGCTAACGATCCGCAGGCCTTGATGAAAGGCATTGCCATGCGCATGCCAGCGGCCGATATCGCCGCGGTGTCGGCATACTTCGCAAGCCTTGCGCCTGCCAAATAAAAAGATTCTATTTAGGTAGTTGTCTGGCGTGCGCATACATGATTATTCAGGAGTAACAATATGACCAACACCGTCTTTCTACGTAGCCTGTCCGTGGCCCTGCTGGCATGGATGCCGTGGATGACTCCGGCCGGTGCGTATGCACAGGATAAAACCCCGTTTACGCCGCCGAGCGAAGCCAGCCTTCCCTCTGACAAGTTCGGCGATATGGTGCGCCTGGGCAAGGACCTGTTCGTGCATACCCATAAGTTGCGCGGCAAATATGTTGGCAATGGTTTGACCTGTGCCAACTGCCACCTGGATGCCGGGCGTCACGCCAATTCCGCGCCGCTGTGGGCGGCCTATACGATCTACCCCGCCTACCGCAAGAAGACCGACGATGTAAGCACCTTCGAACAACGCCTGCAAGGCTGTTTCAAGTACAGCATGAATGGGAAGGCCCCACCGCCCGGCAGCCTTGAGTTGACGGCATTGACGACATATTCCTATTGGCTCGCCACGGGAGCGCCCGTCGGCGTGTCGTTGCCGGGGCAGGGATATCCCAAGCTCGATAAGCCGGCACAGCCTCCGAACATTGCGCGCGGCGCGAAGATATATGCTGCCAACTGCGCGCTCTGCCACGGCGAGAACGGGGGCGGTACCAAGGCCGAGGGTGCCTACGTGTTTCCGCCACTGTGGGGCCAGGACTCGTTCAACTGGGGCGCGGGCATGCATCGAGTGGACACGGCGGCCGGATTTATCAAAGCCAACATGCCCTTGAGCAAACCTAACAGCCTGAGCGATCAGGAGGCTTGGGACGTGGCGACCTTTGTCAACAGCCAGGAGCGCCCGCAAGATCCGCGTTTTCGCGGCAACGTGGCCGCGACCAAGAAGGCCTTCCACGACGAGCAGTGTCTTTATGGCGACAACGTGGATGGGCATGTATTGGGTTCGCGCAAGAAATAGGGTAACCATCGGATGAATACTAAAATGTTTGTGCCGCCGAGCCCCTCTTCGGGCAAGAATGATTCCTCCAAATCAACACTTGATCCGATCGGCCAGAATATCGAATCCATCTTGGTGTTCTACACGCAGGAAGAAAAGAAAATCAGCGGCTCGCAACGCATCGTCGAAAGCATTAGCGGTGTTGCCGGACGGCCGCTTTTCCTTGGTTCTGTTCTGCTGTTTATTGCGCTTTGGATGCTTTACAACATTTCAGCGTTACTGTTTGGCTGGGTAGAATTCGACCCGGGACCGTTTTTATGGTTGCAAGGAATTATCGGTCTGGGCGCTTTATTGACGACTACCGTGGTCCTGATAAAACAAAACCGGCTAGCGAAACTTGAAGAGCTGCGAGCGCATCTGGATCTGCAAGTCAATCTTTTGACCGAACAGAAGACCACCAAGCTTATCCAATTAGTAGAAGAATTGAGGCGCGATCTGCCTATGGTCAAGGACCGTTATGACCCCGAGGCGGAAGCATTGAAACAGCCTACGGACCCGCACCAGGTGCTGGCCGCCTTGGATGAAATGCGCGATACGGATAATCAAATAAAACCTGTCAAATAAATTCGCACCTTCCCACAACAGCATCACTCAAAAGTCCCGTTCGGATCGAAATTCCATGCTTTGCCCTGCTGGCCACCGCATCGACCTGTTGTTTCAGTTTGCCGTTGCCAGTACCCGTAAAGCGAAGCAAGCGGCATGGACGGCGGCGCATTGATCGTGCCTTAGTTCTGAATAAGCCGCGTCCTTCGTAGGGAATTAGCTGCTTCAGGTGGCCGTCGTTTCCTCTCGGGGACGGCGCGCCGGAACTCTGCCTAGGTGAAACTTTGAAGGGCCTGCCGCTGCGTGCCGGACCCTTTTCTTGTGCGCGCGGGACTTCCAGCGTTGCCGTGCACCGGCGAATCCTAAGAAAAACCCACCAGAGTGATCGCCTATCTCCACCCGTCAGTTGTAATGCCCCTTCTAGCGTGCGTTAGCGCATAGACAATGAACCAAGTGTTATGTTTGTGACTCATACGTGGGCTACCGCACAGACAAGAGATTAGGTAGCGAACGCCGGCGCCAGTGTGATTGCTCTTGCTTAATTAGGGTGTGAGTACAGGCAAAGGAACCGTGAGTAGGTCAAAACAACCAGCAATCAGGGAGACGTTCCTAATGAGTAAGGGTTTTGTTTATCGGGTGTTTCAGGCGTTCGCGGTCGCGGCACTTTTTACTATAGCAGCTACTATGAATGCAATAGCTGCCGGCTACGTCGCACAGGCGGGAAAGATATACGATGCGACTGGCCAGGAAATCCAGATCCGCGGTGTCAGCCACTTCGGATTCAACGCCCCGATCCTGCAACCCCAATACCTGTGGGCCATGGGCTGGAAGGAACAGATCGCGCAAATCAAGAGTCTCGGCTTTAACGCCATCCGGGTGCCGTTTGTGCCCGACACGCTTTACAACAAAACTCCCGTCAATCAGCTGAGCTACATTGACGCCAAGCTCAATCCGGAATTGATCGGCAAGACTCCGCTGGATGTCCTCGATCTGTGGATGGCCGAGGCGGATCGGCAGGGCATGTATATTCTGCTCGATTTTCACAGCGTGTCGATGGTGCGACAGTACCCGACGTGGTTTTTATCAAACCCGGCCGATTTTAACCTTATATATAATAAGCAGGCATACACCAAGGAAAACTGGACGCGCGACCTCGCGTTTGTCGCCCAACGCTACGCCCATCTGACCCACTTCTTCGGCATCGATATCTATAACGAGCCCAATGGCACGGTGCGCTGGAGCACGGGAGACTCGAGCGTCACCAACCCGATTTACTTCTGGAAGCCGGCGGCGGAACTCGCATCAAAGGCGGTACTGGCGGCCAACCCGAATCTGTTGATCTTTGTCCAGGGCATCAACGGCAACTATGACGGCATAGAGAACTCGAGCATCCCCACGAACTGGGGCGAAAACTTTCAGCCCCAAGCCTATCAGCCGCTTAACATCCCGAACGACAAACTGGTGCTGACACCGCATACCTATGGCCCGGACGTGTTCAAGAAGTCTTCATTCAGTGCCTCCACGTTTCCGGCCAATCTGGCAGCGGACTGGAACACTCTGTTCGGTCAGTTCTTTCAGAAGCATCCCGTGGTTTTCGGTGAGTGGGGCGGTAAGTATGGGCAGGGCACAGGCGGGCAGCAGGACACCGCCTGGCAGAACGCTTTTGTGGATTATCTTCTCAGCAAAGGCATACGCAACAGTTTCTATTGGTGTTACACCCCCAACAGCGGCGATACCGGCGGCATCCTCGACGACAGTTTGAACGTGCGTCAGGACAAGATGGCGCTGCTGAAGAAGCTCTGGGGATCGCCCACGCCCGTTGTACCGCAACCCGTGTCCGTGACGCTGCCGCCAACTTCTGTTGGATCGAAAGCGATTTTTGACGATGCCATGACGTCTCTCTGGGCGCTTTCGGGCTGGAGTTCGACCGCGACGGTCCAGAGTCAATTTGTGAAGTCGGGAATTAGCGCCGTTAAGGTGGACGCAACCACTTGGGGCGGGATCAGCTTCGATAGCCGCGATGCGAATTGGAAGTGGGTCGATCAACCCGCCAATCTTTATACCCACTTGAGTTTCGATGTGTCCGCGGGTCCCGTGGTGGGCGCCGCCATGAGCACGCTGATGGCGAGTCTGGACCTCGGTTGGGGCCTGTCTGCGAAAATATCGAATTACGTGACTTCTTTTGCGCCGGGTGCCTGGTATCATGTCGAAATTCCACTCTCGCTCATGAATCCCAAAGGCGTCCCATTCCGAAAAATTATAATTCAGAACAGCAGTACGACGAATCTGACTTTCTATATCGATAAAGTTGAACTCGTCAACCGGAATACGTCGCCCACCTCTACAGCAACCCCAGCCACCACATCGGGCGGCACTCAGCTTCAAAGCTGTACCAGCATCATGCCGCTGGGTGACTCGATCACGCTCGGCGTGAACGGCGGATACCGCAACAACCTGTATACGGGCTTGCAGCAAAACAACTGCGGCATCAGTTACGTGGGCACACAGTCTGACCCTTACGCGCGCGTTGCCGATAAAGACCACGAGGGACACCCTGGGTTTACCATTGACAATATCGCGGGCAGTGTCAACGCCTGGACGGCATCGACGCAACCGAGCATTATTCTACTTATGGCCGGCACCAATGACACCGCTTGGTGGACAGCCGAGAATGCGGATCAAATCGGAGCTCGCCATAACGCATTGGTCGATCGCCTCAGAACAGCACGTCCCAATGCTTGGATCTTTGTAGCGTCCATTCCGCCGCAAGCTTCGGCGATCATTCAACCTAACAATATCGATCGCGCGGTGCTGACTCAGCAGCTCAACGCCGTCATTCGCAAGAATGTGGACGCCCGCGCTGCGTCGGGCGAACGCGTGCGCTTTGTTGATGTCAACTCGGTATTGACGACCGCGGATTTATACGACGGCATTCACCCGACCGAAGCCGCGCACGCCAAGGTTGCGCAGAAATTTCTGGAAGGGATACGTGTTGTGCTCGGTTCCCCATCAACGACGCCGACGGTAACGTCGCCAACCAGCACGACTCCTGTCTATAAGCAGCAGGGCATCATGAGTTTTTCGCCCAGCTCCGGTCCGGTGGGCACGGTGGTGACGCTGAACGGGTCCGGTTTCACCGGCTCGAATCTGGCGTGGGTAGGCAACGCGCATAACGCGACGGTGAACGTCATCAGCGACACACAGGCGCAGGTGACCATCCCGGCGGGCACAACGACCGGCGCCATCGGCATCTTCAATCCGGCCTACGTGGCGTTCACGGCGAGTTCGTTCACGGTGACGGGCAGCACGACGGCCTACCAGCAACAGGGCATCATGAATTTTTCGCCCAGCTCCGGCCCGGTGGGCACGGTGGTGACGCTGAACGGGTCCGGTTTCAGCGGCTCGAATCTGGCGTGGGTGGGCGCCGCGAAAAATGCTGCGGTGAGAGTCATCAGCGACACACAGGTGCAGCTGACCATCCCGGCGGGCGCAACGACCGGCGCCATCGGAATTTTCAATCCGACCTACGTCGCTTTTACGGCCACCTCGTTCACGGTGCAGTAAACGAGCCTTAGTTTAGTGCGGGCTCACGCTACATGTTCGGTGTCCGCGGCGTGTTGCGGCGAACAGACCGTAGGTATGCGGCGCTGGATAAGGCGCTTGCCGAACGCGATTCCAGGCCGTTCTATGAAGGCATAGCCGAGCGCAGCGCTAAGTAGTAGCACACACGCGCAGACGATGCCGATGGCCCAATAGTTCTGCGGCGACGCCATGGCGAAGTTTCTGATCGGAGCGATCGCGAAAACAAGGGCCAATACCAAACCTTGCATCAGGTACAGGCTGTAACTGATGCGGAATTGCGCGCGCTCGGGGTGGGCACACCGTCTACAAAGCGAAATAGGGGCAATGCCGCGATTCCCATCACGACTGTCACAAGGACGAAATAAGCCCAAACGGCGTCAAGGTTCATGTGGGTTCCGGCGTTGATATGGCGATAATCATGGCCGACATGCGTGCTTTGTGTATGTAAGGTTGCAGCCATTCCGACGTGGCCAGTGTCCCACCACACCCTATCTGCTTCTGTTCGGTAGACCACCCTCCGCCTCAATAGTGTACGAGACCGCACAGACTGCGCGACGCAACGCGATTAATTTTCAGCTGAAAGCCTGAGGCTGAATGCCAGCCGGGCGACGAATCGCCGGGTGAGCCGGCGCCGCTGTGCCCGGTTCTAGCTTGGTTGAGCGAGCACGGGTCGGCGGGAACCAGGTAAACGATCGGAGAGAGCGATGCGCCCCAAAGTAATCTTGTTTCAGGTAATTCTGTGGTTGGCGATGTCGAGTGCTTGTGCATCCACCAACCCATCGTCCGACTGGCCGGAGTGGAACGATTTCGTCGGCCGTTTTGTGCAGGCCGACGGCCGCGTGACCGACATTACCTTCGAGCGCAAGAGCACATCGGAAGGGCAGTCCTATGGGTTGTTTTTTGCCCTGGTCGCCAACGATCGCACCCGGTTCGACACCATTCTCAAGTGGACCTCCGATAATCTCGCCGCGGGACAGCTTGGCAAAAAACTTCCGGCGTGGCTGTGGGGATTGCGCGATGATGGAAGTTGGGGCGTAAAAGATGAGAACTCAGCCTCGGATGCCGATCTATGGATCGCCTACAGTTTGCTTGAGGCCGCACGCTTATGGAAAGCGCCGAACTACGCCGACACCGGCCGCAAGCTGCTGACTCAGATCAGCCGCCATGAGATTGCTCAGGCGGGGAGTGCCGGTCCGGTGCTGCTGCCCGGAGCCATTGGTTTCACTCTCGATAAAGGACGTTTCCGCATTAACCCCAGTTATTTACCTGACTTCATGTTCCGTTACCTGGCCGCGGCCGATCCGAAAGGCCCATGGCAGGCGGTATGGGACGGCTATAGGCGTATGGCGCCGAAAGTATTCAGCGCCGGCGTCGCTCCTGATTTGTTCGTCGTCGATTCCATGGGCCTGGTCATGCCGGACACCGAACGTGAACCCTCCGGAAGTTACGATGCCATTCGCGTTTATCTCTGGGCGGGAATGTCCGGGCGGAGCAGCCAGGAAACGATCAAGATGCTCTCTACTTATGCCGCGCTGATCCGCAAGTCCGGCACGCCACCTGAAAAAGTTAATCCGCTTACCGCCGTGGCGATCAAATCCGATTACTCGCCCATCGGATATTCGGGCGCCGTGTTGCCGTTCCTGAGTGCACTGGACGATAAGTCGTCGTTGGAAAAGCAGCGTGACCGGGTGCGCGTCGCCGCGCTGCGCGCCAAACAGGGCGAGCCTACTAACTATTACGATCAAGTTCTGATTTTGTTTGGCAAAGGCTGGCTCGATGGCCAGTACCGCTTCGACGACCAAGGGCGCTTGCAACCTAAATGGATGCGCTGACGGCCCGATGCTGCCACGCGATAAAAAAACTATGAACATGCGATTGACAATGGGTTCGGTGCTGATGCTGGGACTCCTGTTGGCGCCAGTGGCACGCGCGGAACCCTCGACAAATGTGCAAATCGAGGTTAATTTTCTGCTTGGCTATATCGAGGGGTCCTTGTGCGAGTTTTATCGCAACGGTGTCTGGCGTGACTCAAAAGCGGCGCAAGCGCATTTACGCGATAAGTACAAATACCTGGCGGCAAGAAATCGGATCAATACCACCGAAGACTTTATTGAAATGGCCGCCACGAAAAGCAGTTTTAGCGGTCAACCGTATAAGGTGAAATGTAATGGCGGCGCAACGTTGACGAGTAAGCAATGGCTGCACGACGAACTTGCGCGTTTTCGAATGTTTTAACAAAATATTTTATCGTTACGGGGCCGGACATATTGTGGCTGGCAAGGCGCCATTGTACTGATAAGGTGAAAAGCAAGTTTAATAATGGTGGACATTCAAAAACGGAACGTCTAACGCGGAGCCTAAACGTAAATGAACACTTCCTTGCTTGTATTTCGTTCGTCCACTGCTGTGATCCGGTCCGTTGCATTCGCATTCGGTTTAATCATGCCGCTGGCCGCTTTTGCGGAGCTTTCCAACGATTCTCTGTTAGGCCTGGGCCTGCGCTCGCGACCGGCATACGATGGTTCGGCCACTCAGCGCATAGAGATGGTCCCGGTTGTCCGATATTTCGGTCAGCCCTGGTTCGCGCGCTCAACCCAGGGCGTGCTCGAGGGCGGTGTCCGGATGGAGTTTGCGCCGGGGCTCCATGCCGGCGTGCAACTTGCCTACGAACCAGGGCGCAAGACGAGCGAATCCGATTTCCTCAAGGACCGCAATGTTTCGGGCATCAATCGCGGAGCCTCGGTCGGGCTGCATGGGGAATGGGACCGCGATTTCGGTCCCATGCCGATCGCACTGCTCGCACGCACACGGCAACACACCGACTCCGATCTGGGCGCCCAGGCCGACCTCCGCCTTAGCGCAGGCGTCTATCGTGGCGGGCGTGTCGCCGCGGGGGTGTTTACGCAGGCGACGTGGGCGAATGCGAAGTCGGCCGGCTCTTTCTACGGCATTACGCCGTCGCAGTCGGTCGCCACCGGATTGCCGACGTTCGGTGCAGGAAGCGGATGGATTTTTGGCAGCGTTGGATTGCTCTGGTCGATCGACCTAAGTCGGGATTGGATTGCGGTCGGCAGCCTGGAGGCGCGGCGTCAGCATGGCGACGCCGCGCGGAGTCCGCTTGTGGAGCATGTGTCGAATCATTATGTGAGCGCGGGCATCGCCTATCATTTTTGAGGCGCCTGCCGAATAGGTGCGCTAGATCGAGATTTTCCAGGACGAATTCCCAAGCACATCA
Source organism: Sulfuricaulis sp. (assembly GCA_030650525.1). Classification (GTDB taxonomy): domain Bacteria; phylum Pseudomonadota; class Gammaproteobacteria; order Acidiferrobacterales; family Sulfurifustaceae; genus Sulfuricaulis. Next base: position 1,998 of record JAUSDQ010000091.1, on the reverse strand, counting down.
ACGAAGTAATAAAAGGCCGGCCTCGATTCTGTTGGAACCGAGACCGGCCCACGCAGGCACGGGCTATGCGCGGGACGCGTCCGGATTAGCAGGTATCTACTTTAACCAGAACCCTAATCATCCTTCTTGATTTTAAGTTTGTTCTTGACCGAAGTTACGCCTTCGGTTTCGCGCGCAATCGAAACCGCTTTGTCCGCTTCTGCCTGGGTTCTGACTTTTCCACTTAAAACCACCACACCCTTGTTGTCGGTGTCGACCCCAATATGCGCCAGACTGCTCATTTTTTCGTCGGCCAGCTTAGCCTTGACCTTGACTGTTATGGCCGAGTCCTTGACGTATGTCATGGGGTGCGCACGGTCAGAGTCTCGATCCTCGGCGTAGGCCGCAATGGGGACCAGCAAGGTACCGATGACGAAACAGGTTGTCGCGAGTTTGATTTTCATAGTCTGTCCTTATTTTAGGAAAACGGGAGCGCGAATAATCCGGTAATCTTTAAAGAATATCTGTTCGCTGACACACATAGCGCGAGGCGGGAAAATTCGGTGTGAGCCCGCCATGGCGAACCTGTAAAGCACGGCCCATCGATTCACTATACAGATCGACAAACAAGCAATAGATCTTCGGCGAATCGCCCTGCGTCGATCTCGGTCATCAGGCGTTTCGCATGCGCCGCTTCGACGACCAGGGGCGCTGGCAAGCTAAATGGATGCGCTGACGGCGCGATTCTCGCGCTCAGCATGCGCGAGACGCGCTGGTTCAGAAGAGAACGCCGCGGGCAAGACCGGTTGATCGATCGCCGCCACCAGTCGGAGACGTACCGGTTCAGAAGCATGCGCCGCGGGCAGGGCCGGCTGATTGGGCGCGGGTACCAGCTGCAATATAGGTGCCGATACCTTGCGCAGCACAATCTCAGCGTTATGCAGTAACCCGAAGACGCGCGGACCACGCACGAGGTAGCGCTTTGCCATGCGTCCGGGGGCTTGCATCAGACGGAACAACCACTCCATCCCGGCGCGCTGCATCCACAGCGGCGCGCGGCGCTCGTCGCCGGTGAGGAAATCGATCGATGCGCCGATGCACAACGCCAGACCGCGGGCGATGCCGCGTGCCTTCAGTTGCTGCGCGACGGCTTCTTGCTGCGGAGCGCCCACGGCCAGCAGGCAGAAACGAAACGGGCTGTGGGCCTCAATGAAACGCAAACAGGCTTCAACCGCCTCCGGGTCACGGATGAATCCCATCGGCGGATTGAAGTGCGCCAAGCGCCGCAGACCGTAGCGCTCGACAAGTCGCTGCGCTTGTTCGTCGCTGCCGCCGATCAGTACCAGCGAATCGTCCGGCGCGATCGCATCGGCGAAGAGTTTTTCCGTCAGATCGCTGCCGGGGCACACCGGGAGTTGAATTCCTTTGGTGAGGCGCAATACGTGCGCCAGGAAGCGGCTGTCGAGGAGTATATAGTTGGCAGCAGCGTAGAGCGCCCGAAACGAAGTGTCCTCATGCAGGCGGATCATGTGATCGGCGTTCGGCGTCACCGCATAGCCGTAGCGGCCCTGCCCGAAATTGGCGGCCACGTCGGTAAATCCTGCGGTATCGTAATTATCAAACTGGAAAGTTAATTTCGCGGCGCGTTGTTGCGGAATGCTGGGAACAAACTTAACGAGCTTGTCCGCGAGCGCTTCCATCGCCATCAGCGGTAACAGCGCCAAGGTGATTATCCAACGGGGCAGAAAATCCTCCCCCCCCTTAACCACCGCCTCCCAGCGCTTGATCGGCCGATCCGCCAGTAAACTCACCGGCACGCTGCCGCCCACGTAATCGATGGTGCGATACGGCACCGTCAAGCCCACGTGCTGCGGACAAAGCCCGATCGGCACCGACAAGGCCTTCAGACGCTGCACCATCGACAACACCCGCTGCTCCGCCGTGGGCGGCAGCGTCAACAGAATCCAATCGATCTTGCGGGTCTTGCCCAACTCAATCAATTGCGCCAGGGTACCGGCC
>JAUSDQ010000089.1 GCA_030650525.1 Sulfuricaulis sp. | reverse complement strand
CTTGTACTTCGCCGCGTCCTTCGCGCCGCGGATGGAACAGGCGGCGTCCCAAATCCAGGATTCGAGGGATTTGTCTTTTTCCATGGTCATCGTGTCGCGGCGCCCTGAAGTTACCTCAATATTTCGAGAGTTTTGACTTCTTGTATTTCGCACGTACCTTGGCGGTGCTCAAAAACCGCCCAGCCTCGACATCCGCCCAGCCCCGTCTCGCCTCCTCCAGCAATGCAAGGTGGATGTGCTCGCGTTCCAACCGGTGGTAATGGTCGAGACGGCGGGTATCGATCAGCGCTACATAGTTCTCGCCCTTGCGGGTAATGATCGTCTCATGACCCTTTCGTACCTTTTCCGCCAATTCCGTAAACCGGATGCGGGCCTGGCTCAACGGGACAATGTCTTTGGATGAAATAGGCATGGATAAATCCTTTAACAAATTGGATCTTCGGTTACAACATCGAAAATGACGTTGCTGTCGATTAGTATGTCGGCCATCTGTGCTGTTTACTCTCAGTTGCCGCGAGTCAAAATCATGATTTCATCGGTGCTGAAGCGCTTGGTGGCCTTGCCGCGCATGACCGTCAACAGGCGACGGCCACGACAAGGGGTTTTCTTCGCCTTTCTCACGATAACCGAGTTACCCCTGACGACAAACTCTACTTCGGTGTTCGGCAGCAGTCCCGCCTTTTGCCGGACCTTAATTAGGGATGGTGATCTGGCCTTTGCTGGTGATACGCATGATGGCATCCTTACATGAGTTCTACAGAGTAATGCTTGACTCAAGCAGGCTCAAGGGGAATTCCGGCAGCTCGCGTAGGGCGCAATAGGCGGAGCCGCATTGCGCCGAATGGAGCGACATCCGGCGGAATACGCTATCGCTATTCCGCCCTACATGTTCTTAATTTGACGTTTGTACGACTTCGTCGCCCTGCCCCTTGATATGCGGCGCGAAATTGAACGCATCGGAGAAGCAACGGTCTTGTGCCATGCCCTTTTGCAGAAAGGCGGCGTGTGCGGTTTCAACCATGCCCACCGAACCGCAGGCATAGACCTCGCAGCCGGTCATGTTCGGGAAGTCCTGCAGAATCGCCTCATGCACCGAGCCGGTGCGGCCTTGCCAGCGATCTTCCGGAGTTGGCTCGGAAACGATCGGGATGAATTTGAAATTTTCATGTTCGCGGGCCCAGCGCTCGGGTAATTCCTGCATATAAAAATCTTTGAGGGACTTCACCCCCCAATAGAGATGCATGGGGCGCTTGAGGCCGGCGTGGAGCGCATATTCCACCATGCTCTTCACCGGCGCGAAGCCGGTGGAACCGGCGACGAAGATGATCGGCCGGTCGCTGTCCTCGCGCAGGTAAAACGAGCCTAACGGTCCCTCGCAGCGCAGGGTGTCGCCCACCTTCATCGCGTTGAAAACGTAGGTCGTGAACGCGCCGCCCGGAACCAGTTTGACGTGCAGCTCAATCAGCTCGGCTTCGTGCGGCGCGGTGGCGAAGGAAAACGCGCGCCGCTCGCGGTCCTCGAGCACGATATTGATGTATTGCCCGGCATGAAACCGGATGGGTTCCGGGTCGAGCGGTTTGAGCAACACGCGCATGACATTCTCGGTGAACCGTTCCAGTTTTTGCACGCGCGCCATGAAAGTCCGGATCGGGATGTCGCTGGTGGCGCCGATGTTTTCGCATTCGATCTCGATATCCGACAACGGCGTGGCGCAGCACATCAAAATCTTGCCGGCGCGCCGCTCGGCCTCCGTCAGCGCGCGCTCCTGATAAACGCCAGGGTCCACCGTGCCTTGCAGCACGGCGCATTTACACACACCGCAACCGCCGCTGCGGCATTCGAACGGCAGCGCGATGCCGGCGCGCAGACCCGCTTCCAGAATGGTTTCGCCCGGACGCGCCATGACCGTCTCGTCGCCGGGACGAACGATGAGCTGAAAACCTTTCACCTTCCCGTGCCGCTGCGGCGGTAACCAGGGCAACATGACGAGCAGTCCGGAACCGGCGACCACCAACAGCCACACCTGTTTGGGCGACCAGGCGTAGATCAGCGGGTAGATCGGGAGATAAAACCAGTCGAACTCGAGGGAGGTCACCACGGTATCGAGGTTCGCCGGGCCCTGGCTCCACACCGGCCACACGAGCGAAAGCACGATCAGCGCACCCAACAGCGGGAGCGCGAGATAGCGCGGCGGATTGGTCTCGGCCTTGGCCACGCGTTGTGTATGAATCCACAGCACCAACAGCAGCAGCAGCGAAATGCCGATATGCATGAACGTCAGCAGCGAAAACAAACGGTCGTTGACGCTGCCGGCGCGCAGAAAATTACGCGCCATAGGTTCGGAGAAAAACGGCAGCCAGTCGAGCCATTCGGCCGTGGCAATCGTGACAAATTGCGCCAGCCGGTCCCACGGCAGCATGAAGCCGTTGATGCCGGAGGCGAACACGAGCCACAGAACGATGACGCCGGTAGCCCAGGAAAACCAGTGGAAGCCGCGATAACGGTCGAAGGCGAAGTGACGCGCCAGGTGCAGGCCCATGGCCAGCACCATGCCGTCGGAGGCATAGCGATGCAGGCCGCGCATGATTTGCCCGAGGTACCATTGGTCACGCGTGATGTGCTCGACGGAGGCGTAGGCCTTGGTGACGCTGGTATCGAAAAAGATGTACAGATAAATGCCGCTCACCACGGCCACCCAGGTCATGAAATAAGCGATCGCGCCCAAGTGATAAAGCGGGTTAAGCCGGTCGCCGAAGACAACGTTGAAGACTTTTTCCAGGCGCAGGAACAGCCACTGCCCAGACAGCCGGAGGTATTTCATGTCCGTGAATTTCTCTCGAAATACATAACTAAAGCGGTTTATTCGTATCAGTCAGGTAGAATAGCGACCTTGATTCAGGTCAACAGCCATGTCGGCGTGCGTTCAAGTTTAACGAATTTGACGCCCTTGGCTGCACTGCGTTAGTTTAACCCTTCTAGATATGCCTATCGGAGGCTTGGTGGCAAAAAAATCCAGCGCCCATCCCGACTTTGAAGCCGCCCTGGCGGAACTGGAAAAGATCGTGGAAAAAATGGAATCCGGCGAACAAACGCTGGAAGAGAACATGAAATCTTTTCAGCGCGGCATCGAGCTGACACGCGCCTGCCAACAGGGCTTGAAGGAGGCCGAGCAGCGCGTGGAAAAGCTGATCCAAAAGAACGGCGAACTCGCCACCGAACTCCTCCCGAACGAAAACGAGTAACAATCGTTGCCCTCATTCACCGATCGGCTCCGGCGCTTCCAGACGCGCGTGGAACGCGCGCTGGATGCGCACCTGCCTGCGGTCACTTCGGCACCCCAGCGGCTGCATGAGGCCATGCGTTATGTCACGCTGGACGGCGGCAAGCGCGTGCGTGCCAGTCTCGTTTATGCCGCCGCTGAAGCCGTCGGTGCGCCGGATGCCGCGGGCGATGTCCCGGCCTGCGCAGTGGAACTGATTCACGCCTACTCACTGGTGCACGACGATCTGCCGTGCATGGACGACGACGACCTGCGCCGCGGCAAGCCAACCTGCCACCGGGCCTACGATGAAGCGACGGCGCTGCTGGCCGGCGATGCCCTGCAGTCGCTGGCATTTGAAATATTGGCGAACGATCCCGCGCTCACCGTCAGCGCCGACCAACGCCTGCGCATGATCGCGCTGTTCGCGCAAGCGGCGGGATCGCAGGGCATGGCCGGCGGACAGGCGATCGACCTCGCATCGAGCGGCCAGACACTGGCGCTGGCGCAGCTCGAGGATATGCATTTGCGCAAAACCGGCGCCTTGATCCGCGCCGCCGTCCTGCTCGGTGCCTGCACCCGCGAGGATGTTCCGCCGGCGAAATTGGCGGCCCTCGAAGCCTACAGCCGCGCTATCGGGCTGGCGTTCCAGATCACCGACGATATCCTGGACGTGGAAGGCAAAGCGGAGACACTGGGGAAAAATCCCGGTGTCGACCACGCGCGCGGCAAGCCCACTTATCCGCTGCTGCTGGGGCTATCCGCCGCCAAAGCTCGGGGGAAAGCGCTGCACGCCCAGGCCCTCGAAAGCCTCGCGGCTTTGGGGGATAATGGCGCGATGTTGGCCGAGTTGGCCGGGTTTATCATCGAGCGCCGCCAATGACCAAAAAATCCACGGAAGCAGGCCGTTTACTCGAGACTATTAATAGTCCGGAAGATCTGCGCCGTCTGCAAGAAGACGATCTGCCGGGTCTGGCCCGGGAAATACGCGAATTCCTTATCGATACCATCTCCCGCACCGGCGGCCATCTGGCCGCGGGCCTGGGCACGGTCGAACTCACCATTGCCATGCATTACGTGTTTAACACGCCGGAAGACCGGCTGGTGTGGGACGTGGGCCATCAGACCTACCCGCACAAGATCCTGACCGGGCGGCGCGAACGGATGCGCACCCTGCGCCAGGCCGGCGGCATTTCCGGTTTTCCACGGCGTGAGGAAAGCGAGTACGACACTTTCGGCGTGGGGCATTCGAGCACCTCGATCAGCGCCGCGCTCGGCATGGCCGTGGCGGCCGCGCGCACCGGTTCCGAGCGTCAGGTGGTCGCGGTGATCGGCGACGGTGCGCTGTCCGGCGGTCAGGCGTTCGAGGCGCTGAACAACGCCGGCAACATGGACGCGAATTTGCTGGTTATTCTCAACGACAACGACATGTCGATCTCACCGAACGTCGGCGCCATGTCGAGTTATCTCACGCGCATTCTTTCGGGCAAGGTTTATACCAGCATGCGCGAGGGCTCCAAGACCGTGCTCTCCACCATTCCGCCCATGTGGGAGTTGGCCAAGCGCGTGGAAGAACATATGAAAGGCATGGTCATGCCGAGCACGCTGTTCGAGGAAATGGGCTTCAACTATTTCGGACCCGTGGACGGACACAATCTGCACGCCCTGATCCGCACGCTCAACAATCTGCGCCACCTCAAGGGCCCGCGTTTCCTGCACGTAGTCACGCGCAAGGGCAAAGGTTATGAGCCGGCCGAGGGCGATCCCTGCGTGTATCACGGTGTCACCCCGTTCGATCCGGCTACCGGCAAAATGGAAAAGAAACCCTCCGGTAAGACCTACACCCAGGTATTCGGCGAATGGCTCTGTGACATGGCGGCGCGCGACGTCCGCCTGATCGGCATCACGCCGGCGATGCGCGAGGGCTCGGGGTTGGTGGCGTTTTCCGAACGTTTTCCGAATCGTTATTTCGATGTCGGCATCGCCGAGCAGCACGCCCTGACCTTCGCCGCCGGGCTAGCCTGCGACGGCATGAAACCGGTGGTAGCGATCTACTCGACGTTTTTGCAGCGCGGATACGATCAACTGATTCACGACATATGCCTGCAGAATCTGCCAGTGCTGTTCGCCATCGACCGCGCCGGGCTGGTGGGCGCGGACGGACCGACCCATGCCGGCAGTTTCGATTTTTCCTACCTGCGCTGCCTGCCGAACATGACGGTCATGGCACCCGCGGATGAAAACGAATGCCATCAGATGCTCGCCACCGGCTTTCTGCTCGACAGCCCGGCCGCCGTGCGCTATCCGCGCGGCACCGGTCCGGGGATCGCTGTCGATCCGGCGATGCCGACGCTGCCCATTGGCAAGGCCGAAGTCCGGCGCGAGGGCAAGCGTATTGCGCTGCTGGCTTTCGGCAGCATGGTCAGCCCCGCGCTGGAGGCGGGCGCGGCCTTCCAGACCACCGTGGTCAATATGCGCTTCGTGAAACCGCTGGATCAGGAGCTGGTGCTGAAGCTGGCCCGCACCCACGATCTGCTGATCACGATCGAGGAGAATGCCATCGCCGGCGGCGCCGGGAGCGCGGTCAATGAATGCCTCGCCGCGGCGGGACTGGCTACACGCGTTATCAACCTGGGACTGCCTGACCGTTTCCTCGAGCACGGCAACCATCAGGAGCAGCTGTCACAATGCGGGTTGGATGCCGCGGGAATTCGGCGTACGATTCTGCGGTATGCTCCGACCGGGCTCCCGGTCAAGCTCGAATCCGTCTAAACTTGACTGGATCACTCAACTACTACATCATTAGTCCCCCTTTAAGATGTAGCGAGACCTTATCTATGAAGCTCAAAAGCAAAACCGAATTCGTCGACATAGCGGACGTGCAGAGCAGTCCGGACCTGCGCCATCTCCCCATCGATAAGGTCGGGATCAAGGAAATCCGGCACCCGGTGGTCGTCAAGGACCGCTCCCAGGGCATGCAGCACACCATTGCCAGCTTCAACATGTACGTGGAGCTGCCGCACAATTTTAAAGGCACCCACATGTCGCGCTTCGTGGAAATCCTGAACAGCCACGACGTTGAAATCTCGGTCGAATCCTTTAAGGACATGCTCGCGGACATGAGCCGCCGCCTCGAGGCCGACACCGGCCACATCGAAATGAGTTTTCCGTATTTCATCAACAAGGCCGCCCCGGTTTCCGGGGTCAAGAGCCTGATGGATTACCAGGTGACGTTCGCCGGCGAGATCCGCGGCGGGCGGGACATCATGACCATCAAGGTCGTGGTTCCGGTCACCAGCCTGTGCCCCTGTTCCAAGGAAATTTCCCAATACGGCGCGCATAACCAGCGCTCGCACGTGACCTTGACCGTGCGCACCAACACCTTCGTGTGGGTCGAAGACCTGATCGATCTCGTGGAAAAACAGGCGAGCTGCGAACTCTACGGGCTGTTAAAACGCCCGGATGAGAAATACGTCACCGAGCACGCCTACGACAACCCCAAGTTCGTCGAAGACATGGTGCGCGATGTCGCGGCGGTGCTGAATCGCGACGACCGCATTGACGCCTATGTGGTGGAATCGGAAAATTTCGAATCCATCCACAATCATTCCGCCTACGCGATGATCAAGAAGGACAAGACGCAGAATTAATTCACCCGGGGCGGATGCACCCTGCCATTCCGGGCCGCTCGCCGCGTCACTGAAGACGGAGTGGCATTCCCCACCGGATCCGACAACACCTGCTCTATCCGGCGGATGAGATCCGGCAAGGCCGACAGCACCGCCGCGCTCAGTGACTGGCCAACATGAGCGGGATCGATTTCAATCCCATATAACAGAACGCTGCCCGGAAGATTTCCCAGCGCGCCCCCGAGTTCCAGCGCGCAGGCGATGCCAAAACCGTGGGACGATGCCGGTAACCCGCCTGACGCCAGATCAGAGGCCGTCAAACAATGCAGCGTTCCCGGGGCAGCGCCCGAATGCACCGCATCGATCAGGATCACGTTGTCGGCGTCCCGCCAATGCGCCAACAGCATGGCGCCGGGGCGATCGAGGATCGAGATAACCATCCGGCCGGGGTGCATCGCCTGCACCACGGAAGAACGCTGCAAGGCTTCCGCCGCCACCCAGCCGAGACGATCGTCACTGAAAGGTGAACCCACTCCGATAAGCTGAATACAGCTATTCATGCATTATGACCTGTGCACGCGTAAGTCCAGAAAATGCGTGGCGCAGGAGATGCAGGGGTCGTAATGACGAATGACCATCTCGCCGCGCCGGCGCAGCGCATCGTCATGATGATGCAAGCCATACGCCTGCAACGATTGGCGCAGATCCTCCTCGATGCGCGCCTGATTCTGGCTGGTGGGCGGAACAATGCGCGCCCGGATCACTTTTCCACTCGCATCGATCTCATAGCGGTGCCACAGCGTGCCGCGCGGCGCCTCGGTGCAGCCAAACCCGGTGCCGGCGCGCGGTGTAACGCTGACATAAGGCGCCGATGGCTCGTGGTAAGCCGCCAGCAGACGTAGCGCCTCGTGCAGCGCCACCACGATCTCGAGCGCGCGTGCCACGATGCTGTGCGCCATGTTGCGGCTCGGGAACTTGATGCCAGTACTGTCCAAGAGCCTGCGCACCGGCGTTGGCAGGCGGTCAAGATTCAGGTTCAGGCGCGCCAGCGGGCCGACGAGATAGGATTTGCCATCGAGCAGGCAGTGCAGCGCGGTGGAGTGCGCTTCCTGATGTTCTTCGAACCTCGTCTCAAACTGATTAACAGGAATATCCAGCCCTTGGCTGGAAACCAGACGGCCTGCGTTCATGGGATATTCGTGAGAATGGCGCAGCGCCACGCAGGTGAAATCCTGTTCGTGCGCCGGCAAGTCGAGTGCCGCCGTCCAGCGCACCAGCGCCTCGGCTTCCGGCAACGCCGCCAGCAACTTTTCCCGCAAGGCCGCGACCTGCGCGCGTGCCGGGGCATGGTGAAATCCGCCGATGCGCGCGCCCACGGGATGGACCGAACGCGCGCCCAGCAGCCGGATGAGGTCGTTGCCGAGGGCCTGTAGTCGCAGACCACGGCGTACTTCCTCCGCGTGATCGCGCGCCATCTCGGCGATGCCGGTGAAACCCAGAAAATCCGGCGCCGCCAGCATGTGAATATGCAGGCTGTGGCTTTGTATCCACTCACCGCAGTAAAACACGCGGCGCATGGCGCGCACCCACGGGCCGGGCTCCACGCCGAACAGGTTTTCGATGGCCTGTACCGCGCTCATCTGGTAGGCCACGGGGCAGATGCCGCAGATGCGTGCCACCATATCCGGCACCTCGGTATATTCGCGGCGCTCCAGCAGTTTCTCGAACATCCGCGGCGGCTCGAAGATCCGCAGCCGCAGATCTTCAATCGTGCCGTCGCGCACGCGCAGCTCCAGCCTGCCTTCGCCCTCGACGCGCGCGAGCACCGGTACCTGGATCGTGATCTGGCGCTTTTCAGTCATGGGCAGTTTCGCGCCGCTTCAGACCGGCCTCGGCAAAGACGGGCGCGGCGCCATTGATAAAAAGAAAACGACGCGCCACCGCCTCGGGCGACAGCCCCAAACCTTCCAGGCGCCGCGCGAGCGATTCCGCGTTCGGATTCTCGGCCGGACCGTAACAGGCATAACAGTCGCGCCCGAAACTCGGGCACAGCGCCCCGCAGCCGGTGCGCGTCACCGGTCCCATGCACGGAACTCCTTGCGCCACCATCACGCACACGGTTTGCCGGCGCTTGCACTCGAGACAGACCTTGTCCTTTTCGTACCACGGCGGTACGCCGAACAACAGCGCGCGCACGACGGCGAGCACCTGCGGGCCGGTAACCGGGCATCCCCAAAGTTCGAGATCGACTTTCACGTGCTGGGCGATGGGCGTGGAGGTCGACAGGCTTTGCACATATTCCGGTTTGGCATAAATCGACGCAACCCATTCGGTCGCATTGGAAAAATTGCGCAGTGCTTGCAAGCCACCCGCCGTGGCACAGGCCCCGATGGAAATCAGGTAGCGACTGTTCGCCCGGATGCGCCGGATGCGCTCCATGTCTTCCGGCGTTGAAATACTGCCCTCGATAAATGCAATATCCACGGAGGCATCGGGATTTACCGGCCCGGCCTCCGCGAAGTGAACGATGTCCACTAATTGCGCGAGCGTGAGAAAATCCTCGCCCATGTTTAAAAATGCGAGCTGACAACCGTCGCAGGAGGCAAATTTATGAACCGAGACTCGTGGTTTCATTTTAAAATTTCAAAAAAATGTAGGTTGGGCTGAGCGCAGCGAAGCCCAACAATTAATCGGCAATACGTTGGGGTTCGTTACACTCACCCCAACCTACCCATTAATACTGTCCTTAAAATCCCCGCACGCCGAAAAGCGGCTTGACTTCCGGATAGCTGAACACTGGTCCGTCCTGACAGACAAACTTGCCGCCGTACTGACAATGGCCGCAGAGTCCCACCGCGCAATGCATGTTGCGCTCCATGTTGAGATAAATGCTGTCTTCGGGCACGCCGTGTTCGAACAAATGGTCCACGGCGACCTGCATCATGCCCTGGGGACCGCACATCATGACCAGCGCGCGGGAAGGATCGATCTCCACCTTGTCGAACAGTTCCGTGACGCGGCCGGTGTGCCACGGCCAAAGTGCCACGCCGACATCGGCCGCGACGAGAACCTGCGTGTCGCGCAGCTTGCTCCACTGCGAATACTGGCTGCGCCAGATCAGATCGTCTGAGTGCTTCACGCCCTGCATGATGACCAGACGGCGGAAATGGTCGCGCCGGCGTATCACATAATTGATCACCGACACCACCGGCGCACAACCCAGGCCGCCGGTCACCACCATCACGTCCTTGTTCTCGGCGAGATTGAGCGGCCAGCCGCGCCCGTAAGGCCCGCGCACGCCGAGCCGGTCTCCGGCCTGCAGTTGCTCCAGACCGCGCGTGACCCGCCCGACCACGCGTATGGCATGATCGAACAGATGTTCGTCCTGCGGGTCCGACACGATGGAAATCGGCACCTCGCCGACGCCATACAGATAAAGCATGTTGAACTGGCCGGGTGCGAAGCGGAAGGCGGCATGCTTCGCAGGGTCGGTGAAACGCAACCGCAGCGTGAAGATGGTCGGCGACTCCTGGATGCGCTCCACCACTTCCGCCTCCAGCGGCAGCTGCGGATTAACCATGCGCGCCTCCGCCACAAACGGCCGCGGCTTCCTCGGTAATGTCGATCCCGACGGGGCACCACGCGATGCAGCGTCCGCAGCCCACGCAACCGCTGCGGCCGTATTGGTCATGCCAGCCGCCGAGTTTGTGCGTCAGCCACTGGCGGTAACGCGTTCGGGTATCGGCACGTATCGTAATACCGTGAATGTAGCTGTGCCCCTGGGTGAAACAAGAATCCCACTGACGCAGGTGCAGGCTATGACGGCCATCGAGCGCGGCCTCATCCGCCTCGCTGTGGCAAAAACAGGTCGGACATACCGCGGTGCAATTGCCGCAGGCGAGGCAACGCTCGGCCACTTCTTCCCAGCGCGGATGCGCGAGATTCGCAAAAAGGTCGTCGCGCAGATTGCGCGAGGGCAAGCGCCGGATCTGCCGCCGGGCGGCGTCCTCGACTTCCCGGTCGGCCTCCTGTTGCTGCGCGGCTATTGCCGGTACGAGCGCCCATTGCGCGGCCAGCGCGCGTCCTTTGTCGCTGCCGGCCTGGACCAGATAACCTTCATCCGATTCATGCAAAGCCAGATCGAAACCCTGCGTGGCGCGCGGCCCGTCGCCGGTCGATGCGCAGAAACAGGTGTCGGCGGGATGCGTGCAATGGACCACGACCAGAAAAAGATTCTTGCGTCGCGCAGCATAACCGGGGTCGGCGAAAGGACCCTCCAGAAAGTGCCGGTCCTGAAGCCGCAAGGCGGCGAGGTCGCAGGCACGCACGCCGATAACGGCGAGCGGCTCGGGCGCGGGATTTATTTCTGAAAAGCGGATAGCGGCATCGGCCGCGCGCTCCGAGCGCCACAACGGCTCCCGCGGGGCGAACACAAACGGCTTTAATGCCTGCGGGCCGTTGGCCCAGCTGAAAAACCTCGGGCTGTCGGTGTGTTCGAGCCGGTACACACCCGGCGACTGCCGGTCACGCATGCCCCGAGGAAAATCTTCGGCGCGGGTCAGCGTATCGTAGACGATGGCGCCAGCGCGCGCCTGCGGGCCGATGCAGCGGTAGCCGGACTGGCGCAATGCATCCAGAAGCGTCTGGAACCTGTCGCGCGGAAGAAATCCTGCCTCCATTCTCGCCCCTGTCGGCCCATCCTCGATCGAGGCATTACATCACAATTTTTCGCGGCTGTCTCAGAGAAAATCCGCCGGTTCCGCACGGCGCCACTCGGCACGGATGACTTTCCACTCCTTGTTTTCGTTCGCCAAAATAATTTCGAAACGATGAAGATCGGCACGCAGGCGCTCAAGTTCCTGAACGTCTGAAATCGGCTGCCCGGCCATCGCGACCAGAACAATCGCCTGCGCCTGCCCAGGCTGCGGAAAAGCGATTGACTGAATACGCATCAAAAGATGGATCGAGTCGTGGCGCATAAAATAATACCGAAGAATGGCCTCAATGGCCCTTTTGTCCTGACCCTGACTGTCGACGTATTTCTCCGAAATCATTTGCCGCAGCACTCCCGTCTCCTTTTTTTCGGTCGCGGTTTCGCCGCGCTTGAGCAGCGTCCGGACCTGTGCTTCGGGAGAATTTTCGGGGGGTGAGCAGGAAACAAGCAGTGGCAGGCAGAACGCCCACCACATGGCAAGAATAAATTTCATGATGCCGGCCCCTGAACCGGCAGGGACAGTACTATCGGAGCCGGTATGAATCATGGCAGGCGACGCACTGCCGCTGCAGCGTCGAAAAATCATCCAGCACCGGCGCCATATCGGCCTTGACCGCAGCTTCCTGTGCCGTGCGCGAGAAACGGCTGGCGGCGCGATGCATTTGCGTGCCGATGTCCCGCATCGGCTTGGGCATATAGGGCGCCATGTGCGCGGCACCGTGCGTATCGAGCGAACTCATGCCGATACGCTGCTCGGCGATATCCGCCGCATTGTCGAAATTCTTTTTGGCCAATGCCGCCTGAATTTCCTGCAGTGCGCGCAAATGGTCGCGCATGTTATTGAGCATATGCTCCTGCATCATCGGCGGCATCGCGACCTTCTGCCGCGCATCTTTTGCCGTGGCGCGCGCGGGCGACACCGACAGCAACAACACGCCGAGCGCGCACAAAAAAAAACGGTTTTTTCATTTGTGTTTCCCGGCCAACTGGCGATGCCGGAAACAATTCAGCGTATGGTCATTGACCATCCCCACCGCTTGCATGAAGGCATAACAAATCGTCGAGCCGGCGAACTTGAAACCGCGCCGTTTCAAATCCTGGCTCATGGCATCGGACTTCCTGGTGCGCGCCGGAACCTGTTGCATGCTCCGGCGCCGGTTCTGGAGCGGCTTGCCGCCGGCGAATTGCCAGATATACCGGTTGAAGCCGCCGAATTCTTTTTGGATCTCCAGAAACGCCTTGGCGTTCTGGATGGAGGCGCGAACCTTGAGGCGATTACGCACTATTCCCGGATCCTTCAGCAACCGCCGGACCTTGGCGGCGCTGTAGCGCGCGATTTTACGCGCATCGAAATTGCCGTAAGCCTTGCGGTAATTTTTCCGTTTCTTGAGGATCGTGGACCAGCTCAGGCCAGCCTGCGCGCCTTCAAGAATCAGCAATTCAAACAGCTTGCGATCGTCGTGGACCGGCACACCCCATTCGCGATCATGGTATTTCCGGTCAAGCGGACTGGCGTTGGCGGACCAGGCGCAGCGGCGTTTCAATCGCCCATTCCCTGCCGCTTCAGTTATTCTTGGCCCCCTGGTCTATCCACTTGCGGATAAGCTCGACCTTGCTCTCCGGTAACCCTGGCTTGTCCTTCGGCATGTTAATGCTCGGGTGCCCTTTGCGTTCCAGCAGTATAATTAATGTGCTGTTGATATGGGAACCGGGGATGATGACGGGACCGAATTTGGTACCCTTCATCAAACCGCCGTAGTCCTCCATGCTAAGACCGCTCTTAATATATCCCTCGGTTCCGAGTTTATGGCAGGACAGGCAGTTGTCGCTCAGGATAGGAAAAACATCCTGTTTAAAGCTGACCTCGCGGGTACAGCCCGCGCCGAACATCAGCAAAGTCATTAAACCCGTCAGTACCACCCGCTTGCGTGACATAAACTCCCTCCCGATTCGCTTCATGAATTTATTGGTTAATGTACATTATCAGACCGGATTATTCAGGTTTGCCTTAAAGTCCTCGCCTGGATGTTCCACGTTGATTTCGAGATAGGCCTTCTTGGTCTCCAAGGACTCAAAATATATCTTGAGAGCATTTTCGCCTTTCCCCTCAACGACAAAGGGATGCTTCTCCGGGTTCGGTACGTCGTTTAGGGTGATGGGGTCGGTTGTGCTGATTCGCATGGGCAAAGCCTCCTCATACAATGACTGGAAAACACAATGACCTGACAGGAAATTCTGCTGAAATAGTGAAACATCTGCTTTGATGTATGTCAAAGCAAAACACTTCCATTTAAAAAAACCAGTGAGAAACTAGTAATTTACACCGCCCCATCTTCTCCGGCCGGTGTAAACAGCAAAATTTAACGTTCGCCCTTGCTTCGTGAAGAGTTTTCCCGAACGAGATTCACGGCCATTGCCATTGTTGTGATGAACACCATAGCAAGGAACAACCCCGCACCCGCCCTCAGGATAATGTTGCCCAATCTTCACGGCATCACGGCATCACGGTATTTGACCCCGCAGACGACACGACCAGTTAAGATCAATCGGCAACGTCAGTTTGATGAATATCAATGTTTGAGCAGACGAAGATCCTAAAATATAATGGTAATTGGTTGATTTTTCTGGCCAAAGCACATGAAAAACAGCTTTCGGTCAAGCTCATAACAGTATAATTTTAACGGATTGACGCACGTCAAAGTGATGAATATTAGTATTTAATACTATGCTTACGTATAGAAGGGTACTGTTAATTGTCGTTAATCTATTAAGGAATAGGCGCCCAGAATTATCGTTCAGACTCATGATTCTGTCTTAGCAGCAAGCACAAGGGACTCTTCATGAAAAAGCAACGCACACACTGGCATAGCGCGGCAATATTCATCGGCTGGCTCGTTTCATTTGGCACCCTCATCAGCAGTGGCACTGCGGCGGCGGCCAGTGCCAGCACCGCCGACCATAGTAAGTTCAAGGAACTGCAGCAGGCTTTTAAATCCGGTCCGGAAGTCACCAAGGCCTGTTTGAAATGCCACACCGAGGCGGCCAAGCAAATACACAAGACCACGCACTGGACTTGGGAATACCGCAACCCGGCGAATGGTCAGTTACTCGGCAAAAAACATCTCATTAACAACTTCTGCATCTCGGAAATGTCCAACGAGGCATTCTGTAATGCCTGCCACATAGGTTACGGCTGGAAGGATGACACCTTCGACTTCACCAAGCAGGAAAACGTGGACTGCCTGGTGTGTCACGACACTACCGGCGGTTACAAGAAGCCAACCGGTCTGGCCGGGCACCCGGTCTACAAGGCAATGGAACTTCCGCCCGGTTCCGGCAAGATCGTCCAGCCCGTTGACCTGAAAAAGGTGGCACAAGCCATCGGCAAATCGAGCCGCGACACCTGCGGCGCCTGCCATTTCTACGGCGGCGGCGGCGATGGCGTCAAGCACGGCGACATGGACAGCTCGCTATCCGCCCCCGAGAGAAAGCTCGACGTGCATATGGATGCGACGGGAAGCGATTTTCCCTGCGCCACCTGCCACATGACCACCGGCCATCAGGTTCCCGGCAGCCGCTACGCGCCCACCGCGAAGGACAAGGGTGGTCCGCGCTTACGGGGCAAGACAGACACCAGAAACCTCACCACCTGCGAGGCCTGCCACGGCGAGAGGCCGCACCCGGTGAAAGTAACCTGGCTGAACAATCACGGCGACAAACTTAACGACCACGCCAGCAAGATCGCCTGCCAGACCTGCCACATTCCGAGCTTCGCCCGTGGCGGTGTCGCTACCAAACTGTCATGGGACTGGTCGACCGCGGGCAAGCTGTCGCCTGAAGGCAAACCATTCCAGAAGAAAGACGAGAAAGGCCGCGTCATCTATGACTCGAAGAAGGGCGACTTCACTTTTGGCGAGTTTGTCGTGCCGGAGTACGCCTGGTTCAACGGCCGGGTGAAGTACACCCTGCTGACCGACAAGCTTGAAATAAACAACGGCGTCGCTCATATCAACAGCTTCGAGGGCAGCCCGGACGACGGCAAGTCGATGATCTGGCCGGTCAAGGTGTTCCGCGGCTCGCAGCCGTATGACGCGGTCAACATGACGCTGGTCGTACCGCACACAACCGGCATGGACGCGACCTCCTACTGGAAGAACTTCAACTGGGAAAAGGCCATCGCCACCGGCATGGCTTCTGCCCACGCACCCTTCTCCGGCAAGATTGCTTTCGTCAAAACCGAAATGTACTGGCCCATTGCGCACATGGTCGCACCCAAGGAAGACGCCCTCTCCTGCCAGCAGTGCCACAGCGCGAACGGACGGCTGAAGAATATCAAGGGCGTTTACATGCCGGGACGCGACGCCAGCAAGCTGCTCGACATGGCGGGTTGGATCATCGCCCTGTTGGCCCTGATCGGCGTGCTAATCCATGGCGGCCTGCGCATCATCTCCAGCAACAAGAAGGGATAACATCATGACAACCAAAAAAATTTACATCTTCAAACGCTTCGAGCGCTTCTGGCACTGGACTCAGGCCGCGCTGATCGTCTTCATGATGCTCACCGGTTTTGAAATCCACGGCAACTACACCCTGTTCGGCTTCGGCAAGGCGGTCAGCCTGCACACCGTCGCCGCCTGGTCGCTGATCACCTTGTGGGTGTTCGCCATTTTCTGGCACTTCACCACCGGGGAATGGAAGCAGTACATCCCCACCCTGGAGAAGGTGGATGCCATGCTCAAGTACTACCTCACCGGCATTTTCACCGACGCACCGCACCCCTTCCGCCAGACCACGCTGATCAAGCATAATCCGCTGCAGCGCTTGGCCTATCTGGGGGTGAAGCTGCTGATCAATCCCCTGATCTGGGTGAGCGGGCTGCTCTATCTGTACTATGGTTCATGGGTCGAACTGGGGTTGAGCGGTATATCTCTGCAGTGGGTGGCGCTGGCGCACACCGCCGCCGCCTTCTTGATGTTGATCTTTTTCATCGTCCACGTTTACCTGACGACCACCGGCCACACGCCGCTGGCCCATATCAAGGCGATGATCACCGGTTGGGAAAAAACGGATTGAAACGTCGCCAACCGTCGGAGCGGTTCGCGGCACACAGCTTCCACTAGTTTGATAATTTTAAGGAGTCGTGACATGAAACTGCACAAGCCTCTCGTTTCCGCCCTCTTGCTCTGTATGCTCGGAGCCCCGTTCGCCGCCACCGCCGCCGATGGCGACTGGAAGCGCGGCCGCGTTTATTACCGCATGGTCTGCACCGCCTGTCATACAACACCGGCCGGCGGAGGCAAGGCGATTGCCCCGAGTGAAAAAACCAAGGCGGAATGGGCTGCCTACATCCAGGCCGACAAGCATGCCAAGGGCAAGGATGCGCTCAAGTTCTACATCAGCAAGGAATACCGCGCCAAGATCAAGGCCACCAACAAGGCCGCCGAAAAATATGCCGACGTGCCTGATCAGGACCTGCTGAACGACATCAAGGCGTTTGTCACCAAAGGCGCCAAAGATGGCGACAGCCCGGCGGGTTGCAGCTGACACGGTGAGAACAACCGATATATGTTGCAGGCAACGAATGGAGAACGGCAATGGCAATGAGCGGAGAAGGTGGCCGGCTCTGGCTGGCGGGTTTCAAGGCGGATTACGCAAGCATTTTTGTCGAGGACTGGTCGCCCTATTTCGGCAGCGTCCTGCTGGTCATGGTGATCATCGGCCTGATGATCAGCGGTCTGTTCTGGGGCGTATTCGGCGGTCTCAAGCTGTGGGGCGACTGGTTCAACACCGCCATCGGCCTCGGGCCGCTCGTGGGCGTGCCGGAAAAGCTGGAAGGTCCGTTCCTGCACCGGTTGTCGCTGATGAACATCACGCTGGTGATAGGCGCATTTTGCGCCGCGCTGCTGTCGGGTAAATTCTTCATCAGCCGCCCGCCCAAACTGGAATATATCTGGGCCGCGCTCGGCGGCAGCTTCATGGGGCTGGGCGCCACGCTCGCCGGCGGCTGCACCACCGGCGGTTTCTTCACGCCGGTCATGCACTCCTCGCCAACCGGCTGGGCGATGTGGGGCGGCCTGCTTCTGGGCGCCGTCATCGGCTTGAAACTGCTGTTGTGGACCCTCGACCATATCGAGTGGGGCATGACGGCGCTGCCGGTGCTGAAGCCGTCTCCCGGAATTCTCTCGATTTACCCGCTGCTCGGCCTGGGCGTGCTGGTGGGAATACTGGTCTGGAGCGCCCAATGGTATACCTCGGGTGACGAGAAACTGACGGTGCGGGCCGTGATCATTCTCGCCGGCTTCGCCATCGGCTTCATCATGCACCGCTCGCGGCTGTGCTTTGCGCGGGCGTTCCGCGAACCATTCATGACGGCCGAGGGCGAGATGACCAAGGCGGTCATCCTCGGTCTCGCCATCGCCATCCCGCTGGCCGCGCTGCTGTTTCAAGCCAAGGTGATCGACCCCTATATCGCCATCCCCGCAGCGTTTTGGGCCGGCTCGCTGATCGGTGGAATACTGTTCGGCATCGGCATGATTTTCGCCGGCGGTTGCGCCTCGGGCTCGCTCTGGCGCATGGGCGAGGGCCACATCAAGCTGTGGGTGGCGGCCTTCTTCTTCGCTTGGTCGGGCTCGACTGCCAGCGGGCTGCTGAAGAAAACCGGCCTGCTCGTCAAGGATGTGACCCTGGATGAAATCGAGGCGACCCAGCTCGGCTACCAGGCCTACTTCCCGGTGATGCTCGACGGCTGGGGCTGGTCCCTGCTTGCCGGCGGCCTGTTCCTGCTGGTCTGGTACGCACTGGTGCGCTACAACGAGTCCACTGAAAAATTCACGGTGCTCTGACTAGATCCCACTCTCAGGAACGGGAATGAACGGCTGACATGTAACGTAGCGAATCGCTCAGTCAGAACTGGGTTACGATAAGTTATCAGAGTACCCGTATGGTTTTAGTAGATATCGGCATGACTTTACTTGCGACACAATGACACAAACAACCGATGCATGAGCTCTCAATGTGTCAGGCGCTGGTCAGCCAGGTGGAGAACATCGCCCGGCAACATCAGGCGACGACAGTTAAAACGGTGATTATTCAGATCGGTCCGCTTTCCGGCGTGGAACCGGAATTGCTGGCACAGGCCTTTCCGCTGGCCAGCGCCGGGACCGTGGCCGAGGCTTCGAAACTGGTTATTGAAAACCTGCCGATCCGCGTGCGTTGTAAGCGTTGCGGCGCGGAAAGTGCCGCCATCGCCAACAAGCTAATATGCGGAAAATGCGGCGACTGGCAGACGCAGCTGCTGAGCGGAAATGAAATGCTGCTGGCCAGCGTGGAACTGGAATCAAACGCGGAACGCGGGGTGGCAAATGCATAGTAATAGGTATTTCTTCAGGATTACACGCTCTACCCCCCCACTCCGCATTGGAGGCATCTGTGTGCGAAACCTGCGGCTGTAACATCACTCCCGGTAACGAACATCTGGCGCGCCAGAAGAACTCGCAAGGCCAGGACGCCGTCACCGTTTTGAAGAGCCTGCTCAGCGCCAACGACCGCGAAGCGGCGCACAACCGCGAGCACTTCGACCAGCATGGAATCTTGGCGCTCAACCTGATGTCCTCACCGGGTTCGGGCAAGACGCTGCTGCTGGAAGCCACGATCGAGGCGCTCAAGGACGAATTCCGCATCGCGGTCATCGAGGGCGATCTCGAAACCGAAAATGACGCGGCACGTATTCGCGCCAAAGGCGTGCCCGCCATCCAGATCACCACCGGCTCGGCCTGTCATCTGGATGCGCACATGGTGCACGGCGCGCTGCATCATTTAAATATGGAGAACGTCGATATTCTCTTCATTGAAAATGTCGGCAACCTGGTATGCCCGGCGAGCTTCGATCTCGGCCAGCATCGCAACATCACGCTGCTGTCGGTCACCGAGGGCGACGACAAGCCGGCCAAATATCCGGTGATGTTCCGCGCCGCCGATCTGGTGCTGCTCACCAAGACCGATCTGCTGCCGGTGCTGGATGATTTCGATCCCGCACGCGCCGAAAGCTATCTGCGGCAGCTCGCCAATCCCGCTCCCATGCTGAAGTTATCGGCGAAGAAAAAAGCTAATCTTGGCGGGTGGTTTGACTGGTTGCGGGGCGAACGCACCGCGCAGCGCCGCCGTGCCGCGCAGGGGCAAACGTTACGTCCGGCGATCCAGACCGATGGCGCACGTCTGCACGCGGAGACCGGGCAGGAGCGTGGTCAAGACGGTATCAAGCCGCGCCAACTCTATCGGGGAACCTGATCGACGCCAGATTCCACCTATCCTCCCGAAGGATGAATAATTATGACTGATACCATCGCTCGCCCTGCCGCGAAACCTTCCCGCTCCCTGCTCGGCGGTTTACTTCTGGCGCTGATCGTGACTACGTGGCCGGCAGCGGATGCCCGCGGCGCCGAGCCGGTGGCGCCCAAACTCACGCCTAAACTGCAAAAGCTGTTCGCGCAAGAAATGGTCGCCATCCTGCAGGCGAGCCAACAGATCGTCGCCGCGCTGGTGGCGGGCGATCATGCCGCGGTGACCAAAAACGCCCAGTCGATTCACGACAGTTTCATTCTCGACAAAAATCTCACGACACAGGACCGCAAGAATATCGAGACCGCGGTACCCCCGGCGTTTCTCGAATTGGACGGCGCTTTCCACCAGATGGCGGCGAAACTGGCCGACGCAGCCCGGCACCAGGATATGGACCTGCAGAATTATTATTTCGGGCGCATGCTCGAGACCTGCGGGACCTGTCACCGTCAGTACGCCACTGACAAGTTTCCTGCTCTGGATGGCCATTCGCCCGCTGGGCACGCGCATTGAACGCGATTCGATGCCGGCGCCCACCCAAACTCTCGATGACCCCGATGCCGACGCCGCGTCGCAGGCGTGGCATCTGACCGTCGGCGGGCGTGTGCAGGGGGTGGGGTTTCGCCCTTTCGTTTACCGTCTGGCGCAGCGACTTGGCCTGCGCGGTTGGGTGCGGAATGAAACCGGGTCGGTCGAGTTATTTGTGCAAGGCGCACCCGCGGCGCTGATCGAGTTTCAGCGCGCGCTGATCGAGGACGCGCCGCCGCTGGCAAGGCCAAGGCTGACAGCGCACACTTCCGGGAAACCGGAGAACCTCGCGACTTTCGTGATTCTTCCCAGCCCCAGCCGTGAAGACGCCCCGGCACGCATCCACGTGCCGCCGGATTATTTCGCCTGCGACGATTGCCTGCGCGAGCTGCACGACCCGGACAATCGCCGTTACCGCTATCCGTTCATCAATTGCACCCAGTGCGGACCGCGCTACACGCTCATCCGGAAACTTCCCTACGACCGCCGCAACACCACGATGGCGGAATTCGCGATGTGTCCGGAGTGCCAACAGGAATACGAAAACCCGCTCGACCGGCGCTTTCACGCCGAACCGGTCGCCTGTCCCGCCTGCGGGCCGGTGCTGCACTTCGTCTCTCCAGCAGGTGCTGATACCAAAGACAATGCCACGGCGCTGGCACAAGCCGTCGCCGCGCTGCGCGCGGGCAAAATCGTCGCGGTCAAGGGCGTGGGCGGTTATCACCTGATGTGCGATGCGCGCAACGACATCGCCATCGCGCGGCTGCGCGCGAAAAAACCGCGTCCGCACAAGCCGCTCGCCGTCATGTTTCCGGCGCCGGGCGCGGATGGGCTGGACGCCGTCCGCGCGGTGGCGGAATTGACGCCGGAACACGAGCGCTGGTTGCGCGATCCGGCGCGACCGATCGTGCTGGTGAGCAAAAAAGCGCACGCGCCGCTGTCGCCGCGCGTGGCGCCGGGCCTGAATGAAATCGGCGCGATGCTGCCGTACAGCCCCCTGCATCACCTGCTGCTCGAGGACTTCGGCGGGCCGCTGGTCGCCACCTCGGCCAATATCAGCGGCGAACCGGTGCTGACGCAAAATACCGACGTGAACGATCGGCTCGCGCATGTGGCCGAGGCGTTTTTGCATCACGACCGTCCGATCCAGCGCCCAGCGGATGATCCCGTATACCGCGTCATCTCCGGGCATGCGCGCCCGTTGCGCCTCGGGCGCGGCAACGCGCCGCTGGAACTCACGCTGCCTTTCACCCTTGCCAAACCGCTGCTCGCCGTCGGCGGACACATGAAAAACACCGTGGCACTGGCGTGGGATGACCGCATCGTAATCTCTCCGCACATCGGCGATCTCGATGCGCCGCACAGTCTCATTGTGTTCGAGCAGGTCATCGCCGACCTGCAGGCGCTCTATGGCGTACACGCCCAAACCATCGTCTGCGATGCCCATCCGGTATACGCCAGTTCACGTTGGGCGCGCTGCGCCGACGTTCCGGTGATCTCAGTGCTGCATCATTACGCGCATGCGTCCGCGCTCGCCGGTGAGCATCTCGACGTGAAAGACTGGCTGGTGTTTACCTGGGACGGCGTGGGTTATGGCGGCGATGGCACCCTGTGGGGTGGCGAGACCTTGCTAGGTTCACCCGGCGCGTGGCAACGCGTGGGCAGCCTGCGACCCTTTTATCTTCCCGGCGGCGAAAAGGCCGGACGCGAACCCTGGCGCTCGGCGCTGGCGTTGTGCTGGGAAGCCGGGCTCGAATGGAAACAGTCCCCCGAGGACCCGATGCTGGTCCAGCATGCCTGGCAACGCCGCCTGAACTGCCCGCAAACCACCGCCGCCGGGCGCTTGTTCGATGGCGCGGCGGCGCTCACGGGATTGAACCATCGCTCCAGTTACGAAGGTCAGGGGCCGATGATGCTCGAAGCGGCGTGCGCAGACGCAACCGGTGCAGCGATACCGCTACCGCTGACACGCAACCGTCAGGGAATCCGCGAAACTGACTGGGCACCGCTGCTGCCGTTCTTGATGGATCGGAAAATTTCTCTCGCCGAACGCGCCGGCGGATTCCACGCCAGCCTGGCCCAGGCCATCGTGGCGCAGGCGAACGCGGCGCGCGCGGAACACGGCGAGCTGACCGTGGGGCTGAGCGGCGGCGTGTTCCAGAATCGCGTGTTGACCGAACAGGCGCTGGCGCTGCTGCGCGCCAACGGATTCGACGTACGGCTGGCGCAGGATATCCCCTGCAACGACGCCGGTATCAGCTTCGGCCAGATCATTGAGGCCAGGATGAAATTGACATGAATGCCAAACCGGAATCGCTCGATGCCAAATACATCACGCTCGCCCACGGAAATGGCGGACGCCTGATGCGCGAACTGATCGAATGGGTGTTCGCGCCGCATCTGGCCAATCCGCTTCTGGATGTCCAAGCCGACGCCGTCCCGCTGCCAACGCCGGAAGGCGAGATCATGTTCACCACCGACGGGTTCACCGTGCAACCGCTGGAGTTTCCCGGCGGCGACATCGGTTCGCTGGCGGTGCACGGGACGGTGAATGACCTCGCCGTGGCGGGCGCGACGCCACTTTATTTCAGCCTCAATGCCTTCATCGAGGAAGGCCTGGAGGTGGCGCAGCTCGAGCGTGTCATCGCGAGCCTCGGGCGCGCCGCGGCAGCGGCTGGTGTGCGCATCGCGGCCGGTGACACCAAGGTGGTGCCGCGCGGCGAGGGCGGCGGGCTCTATCTCGCCACCACCGGCGTGGGCGTGCGTGACAAAAAAATACGCCTCGGGATGGACCGGATAACCGACGGCGATGCCATCCTCGTCAGCGGCCCGGTGGGCGATCACGGCATCGCCGTGATGCTGGCGCGCGAGGAATTCGGCATGCGCGGCGATCTGCAGTCCGATTGCGCGAGCGTGCTGCCGCTGACGCAGGCGCTGCTCCCCTTCTCCGGCCTGCGCTTCATGCGCGACCCTACCCGCGGCGGACTGGCGATGATCGCGCACGAAATCCGCCGCGCCACGGGCTTCGGCATATATATGGATGAAAATGCGATTCCGGTGCGCGAGGCGGTGGCCTCGGTATGCGAAATGCTCGGTTACGATCCGCTGTATCTCGCCTGCGAGGGAAGAGTGGTCGCGGTGGTGGCCCCGGACCAGGCACCGGCGGCGCTCGCCGCTTGGCGCGCCCTGCCCCTGGGCCGGGACGCCGCGTTGATCGGCAAAGTGGATAAAACCAAACGTTTTGTGGTGATGGAAACCGCGCTCGGCGGCGAGCGCATGCTCGACGAGCTGGAAGACGATCCGCTGCCGCGGATCTGCTAACTGATTCCGGCTAGCGGAAATTGCTCAGATTGATCTTGAGCTGGAAGAACCAGAGCGGCACCGCCTTGGGATGCACCTTCGGGATGTAGGTCATGTTCACGGAAACCCGGTCCGTGCCCACCGAGAACGCCGGCAGTACACCGAGGAAAGGCTGATCGTTCCTGAAGTCCTTGCGCGTCATGACAAACCCGATCGCGCCCATATCCACGTGCGTGCCGTCAAACTGGAAGCGGCGCAGCGCACCCCCACCGACATAATAGGAGGGATTCCTGTTCGAATCGCTGAATCCGGAGGCGGCTGCGAAAGGAACCCACTTCTTGTTCACGATATTCCCGTCATACTGAAGCCCCAGGCCCCAGTTCTTTTCGTTCAGATTCGTCCCCGCCGGGGCATTGATGTGGACCGCCTTGCCGTTGACCAGCAGGCTCATCTCACCGGCCACGGCAGTGCCGGCCATCAGGCCAGTGCCGAGCGTGAGGAGCAGCGCCAGAAAGGCGCGATGTGATTGCCGACGGCATCCGTGCAGAAAACTCCCGCAGGCATAAACCCCTTTATTTCCGTTTTCCATTGCCCTGTCCCTCCGAATTACATCAGCGCCAAGCACCTGACACCGAGAACTCTGGGGATACACCGGACAGCGATGGGAGGTTTGGTTTCCGGCAGGGTTTCGGCGTTCCCTGCCCACTTCCATGCTTTGTCGTTCGTTCCGGCAATCCCGCTGTCGTGGGGCTTGCGCCCTGTAGACCGGTGACTTTGCGCCCCCGACCTTTCAGCCGGGTTTACCTTTGTCTGAACTTCCACCCCATGACAGAACCGATCTCTGCCATGCATCCTGTGAAATGCAACTTGCGTGCCAGCGTGGACGAGCGGTAAAAACCCGCATTTATAGCGGAAATCTGCGAAACATCAGTTGAAAAATAAAGGGGATTAAGACGACGCTTTGAGGACAGCGATGACGAACAGGGTCCAGGAGAGGATGAATGCGAGGCCACCGAAGGGGGTAACCATGCCCAGCCAGCGCAGCCCGCTGACGCTGAGCACGTAAAGACTGCCGGAAAAGAGCACGATACCCGCCAGCATCAGCCACCCGGACCATTTGAGATAAGCCGAGGCCGGGATTTGAGTCGCCACCAATCCCACCGCGATTAACCCCAGCGCGTGGAACAGGTGGTAGTGAACGCCGGTCTGGTAGACCGCGAGCATGTCGGCCGGCAATCTTGCCTTCAGCGCATGCGCTCCAAACGCACCGAGCAGCACGACCAGCGCTGCGTTGATGCTGCCGAGAATGAGGAAGAATTTTGCGGTTGGGGACACTTGGGTTCTGTGATGTGGCTTAACGCCACCCTCGATCCGCGTCGCTACTAAAACAACAGAAAACAGTGCGTTGTATCACGGCATCGGCTCCAATGGCTTGTTGGGTTCACGAATCTTTCCATTGACTAGACTTGCGTAGCTGATA